>JBDRIB010000001.1:0-9830 GCA_043816375.1 Planctomycetota bacterium
CAGATAAACGGCAAACTGCGCGGCCGCATCACCGTCCCCGCCGATGCCGACGAGGAGACCGTCAGGGCCCGCGCGCTGGAAGACGGGGGAGTGAAGCGCAACCTGGAAGGCAAGACGATTCGCAAGGTAATCTTCGCCGGAGGCCGGCTGATAAACATCGTCGCAAAATAACCGGTGCGGTCGGTGAACTCCGGTTTCATACGTTTTTGATTGACGGCGCCACATTATTCTGAAGAGCGAGATGTCCGAAAGCACACAAACCGGGCTCACCGCAGGCGGCTGCGGTTCTTCCGCCGAAATATGGCGGCTGGGGAGTATCTGTGTGCTGCTCCTTATTCTCCTCGGTGCGGCCTTGTTGCAGATGGAAGACATCAGCAGTCCCTGGCCCGACGACATTCGCGGCTGGACGGGCGCCTTCTACAGCAACGTAGCACGCAACTACCTGCGTTTTGGCCTGAAGGAAACCAGGGGCGGGATGGTGCGCAGCGTTAATCCTCGCGACCCGGGGGAGTTTCGTTTTTACATAACTCACCCGCCGCTGTCGGGGTTGCTGGTGGCGCTGTCTTTCAAGGTGTTCGGTTATAGCGAGCGGTCGGCGCGACTGGTGGCCGTATTTTGTTCTCTCGGGTCCATCGCGCTGTTGTATCTGATTGTGAAAAGGTCCGCGTCCACGGCTGCGGCCCTGTGTTCGGCCGCGATTTTCGCCGTCCTGCCGATGTGCCTTTTCTTCGGCTCCCTTGTTGACCCGCAGGGGCCTATACTGCTGTTTTTCTGCCTGCTTGTTATTCATTTCTATCTGAGATTCCGCGACAGGCCTTCAATTGCGAACAGCATTCTGCTTCTGGCGAGTTTTATTCCGGCGGCGGCGACGGACTGGCCCGCCTACTATCTCCTGCCGGTTCTTTCCGCGCACTATCTTCTCACGGCGAAAAGGAAGAACTGGAAGGCCGTCCTCCTGCCCGTGTTTGGCGTCGGCCTGTTTGTGTTTTATGTCTTTTACGCCGCATACGTGAAAACCGGCGCATTTGCGTTCGACTTTCGACGCCTGGCGGCCGCATTTGCCGGAAGGGCAGGCAGGTCGGCGGAGGTGGCGGATGAAACATTCACCGCTGGTCAGTGGGTGAATCGGGTTGTACTGGACTGGTGGCCGGGGCTTTTCACCATTGCCGTGCTCTTTCTGGTGTGCGTGTGGCTGGTAGTCTCAATCGTAAAAGTCGCCCGGCGGCGCGCGGAAAGTACACACTGGCTGTTCCTGATGCTGCTTGCTTTCGGGCTGACCCACATTGTGCTTTTCCCGCAGGGCGCGTACATTCACCCCTACTGGTCGTACTATCTTCTTCCGGCGGTCGCCTGCGCCGGAGGGTGCGTTGTCCTCGGTCTGGCGAAACTTATCTCGCGCGGCAACTGCCCGGTCGCGGCGCTGATTGTGCTGGCGTCCCTGGGCGGCCTGGCGGCGTGGTCGCTCATCAACGACGCCGAACTGAAAAAGAACACCAGGGACGACTTCGCTTATCTGGGACAACAGGCATCCAGGGCCCTGCCGAATGACATAGTACTCGTATGCGACATCGAACAGCGTTACGGGTTTGATTTTCATATCCACGTGCCTATCAAGCGCGCCCTGGTGGTGCCCGCAAATCTGCAACTTATGCGCGACCATCCTGAAAAACGATACCTCTTTATGACACATCAGACCGGCCCGGCGCACTTCTTCAAGGGAGAACTCGTGAAGGCGCTCCGCGCAGAGCGCCGGATTAAAGGCGGGTCGGCGGTCGGAATCCTCGCCGATATGGAATCCTTCGACTACGGGCGGTTCATTCCGCATACCGTCCGGCCTCCGAAGATAATCCGCAAGGACCGAGAGGGAAACGATTTTTCCATCCGCTGGGAAAATCCGGACCCCGAAAGGGTGACCGGCTACCGGATTTATTGTCGCTACGAACGGGAACAGTTCTACACCGAATACGCTGACATCGGAATCGTGCACAGGCACCAAATCAACAACGACGGCGGCTGGATACAGTCGGTAATCGTCGTTGCGCTGTTCCGCGACAGTGATGCCGACGGAAACAAAGTCGAAAACGAAACGGGCTTTTCCGAAGAGATAGTCACGCTGTCATTCTGATTAACGACGCCATACTATCCTGAAAAGCGAGATGTCCGGAACCATACAAACCGACCCCTCCGCAGACGGCTGCGGCTCTTCCGCCGACATATGGCGGCCGGGGAGTATCTGTGTGCTGTTCCTTATTCTCCTCGGTGCGGTCGTGTTGCAGGTGAGGGACATCAGCAGTCCCTGGCCCGACGACATTCGCGGCTGGACGGGCGCCTTCTACAGCAACGTCGCCCGCAACTACCTGCATTTCGGCCTGAAGGAAACCAGGGGCGGGATGGTGCGCAGCGTCAATCCTCGCGACCCCGGGCAGTTTCGCTATATCATAACTCACCCGCCTCTGTTGGGGTGGCTGGTGGCGCTGTCTTTCAAGGTATTCGGTTATAGCGAGCGGTCGGCGCGGCTGGTGGCCGTATTCTGTTCTATCGGGTCTATCGCGCTACTGTATCTCATTGTGAAAAGGTCTGCGTCCACGGCTGCGGCCCTGTGTGCGGCCGCAATTTTCGCGGTCCTGCCGATGTGCCTTTTCTTTGGCTCCCTTGTGGACGCGCAGGGGCCTATACCGCTGTTTTTCTGCCTGCTTGTTATTCAGTTCTATCTGAGATTCCTCGACAAACCTTCAATTGCGAACAGCATTCTGCTTCTGGCGAGTTTTATTCCGGCGGCGGCGACGGACTGGCCCGCCTACTATCTCCTGCCCGTTCTTTCCGCGCACTATCTGCTGACAACGAAGAGGAAGAACTGGAAGGCCATCCTCCTGCCAGTGTTTGGTGTCGGCCTGTTTGTGTTTTATATTTTTTATGCCGCTTACGTGCGAACGGGCACGTTTGCGTTCGACTTACGACGCCTCGCGGCCGCATTTGCCGGAAGAGCGGGCAGGTCGGCAGAGGTGGCGGACAAATTATTTACTCCGGGTGAATGGGTGGACCGGGTTGTCCTAGACTGGTGGCCGGGGCTTTTCACCATTGCCGCGCTCTTTCTGGTGTGCGTGTGGCTGGCGGTCTCAATCGTAAAGGTCGCCCGACGGCGCGCGGGAGATGAGCACTGGCTGTTCCTGATGCTGCTTGCATTCGGGCTGACCCATATTGTGATTTTTCCGCAGGGCGCGTACATTCACCCGTTCTGGTCGTACTATCTTCTTCCGGCGGTCGCCTGCGCCGGAGGGTGCGTTATCCTCGGCCTTGCAAAACTTGTCTCGCGCGGCAACCGGCCGGTCGCGGCGCTGATTGCGCTGGCGTCTTTGGGCGGCCTGGCGGCGTGGTCGCTCATCAACGACGCTGAACTGAAAAAGGACACCAGATATGACTTCGCTTTTGCGGGACGACAGACATCCGGGGTTCTGCCGAAGGATGTAGTGCTCGTATGCGACATCGAACAGCGCTACGGGTTTGATTTTCACATCCGCGTGCCGATAGAGCGCGCCCTGGTGGTGCCTGCAAATCTGCAACTTATGCGCGACCGTCCTGAAAAAAGATACCTCTTTATGACACATCAGACTGGCCCGGCGCATTTCTTCAAGGGAGAACTCGTGAAGGCGCTCCTCAAAGAGCACCGGCAAAGAACCTGGTCGGCGGTCGGAATCCTCGCCTCGCTGGTATCCTTCGATTATGAGCGGTTCATTCCATACAGGGTCCAGCCCCCGAAGATAATCCACAAAGACCGTAAGGGAAACGATTTTTTCATCCGCTGGGAAAATCCGGACCTCGAAAGGGTGACCGGCTACCGGATTTATTATCGCTACGAACGGGAACGGTTTTACACAGAATACGCTGACATCGGAATCGTGCACAGGCACCAAATCAACAACGACGGCGGCTGGATACAGTCGGTAATCGTCGTTGCGCTGTTCCGCGACAGTGATGCCATCGAAAACGAAGTCGAAAACGAAACAGGCTTTTCCGAAGAAATAGCAACGCTGCCATAGCGCACGCCTGAATAAAATCACTTAATGCGCGGTTCGGTCAATCGCATTCGCTGTTGACAACACCGCGCAAGAAGGCGATTATAGTGTTATAGACAAAGGAATGCGAAAGGATGACAAGTAACGGAAAGTGCAATTTGCGACCGGAACGGTTCTAATTACGGAATCGACCCCGACTTGGCGGGGGAGATTCGTAGATTAGAACCGTTCCTCAGATGAGCAAATTGCATATGGACCGGAAGCTGTGTAGGTCTCGA
The DNA here is from genome assembly GCA_043816375.1 of Planctomycetota bacterium. Classification (GTDB taxonomy): domain Bacteria; phylum Planctomycetota; class B129-G9; order B129-G9; family B129-G9; genus JBDRIB01. The sequence continues at coordinate 4,292 of JBDRIB010000001.1, forward strand.
GTGGTCGAGTTGCTCGACTGACTCCGCTTGCCCACAGATTGTCCCTGTGTGTGCGAGGGCGGGGAGGGGACGGTCAGCGTAGTGATAACACAAATTCACCGCAGACAAACGCGGATGGACGCGAAATGGCGCTGAAAAAAACAAGGAAAGGAGACTTATATGCCTGCCATAGAACTCAAACAACTGCTTGAACTTGTGGGTGATCTTCAAGATAGTGAAGACCCCAAAGGTCCTGCACAAAAATTCAGACACTATCTGCGAAACAACCTCAATCACGCAAGCGATGCACGTGATTACGTCCAGCAGGCCCTTCGTGAGTCGGGACCACAAATGAATCGGGCGCTTCAGGACATTGTTAACAGAATCGGTGAGTTACTGGACTTCAAAGTTGAGTACGGCAGATACGTGGGCAAACAAGGCGAAATCGGTTTTGATGGTCTGTGGCAATCTGAAACCGGCTGGTGGATTGTTGTAGAATGCAAAACTACCGACACATATGCGGTGAAAACTGAAACGCTTCTTAATTACATCAACAGTCTGGTTTCTTCCAAGAAGATATCCGGCCGTGACAAGGCAATGGGGCTTTGTGCATTTGGCCGCCTTGATTCCAATGCTTCACAGCTTGAAAACGCTATAATTGTTGAGAACCTGGAAAGACAACTCAGGGTTATTACAATCGAGACCCTGCTGAAACTACTGGAATTGAGAGAAACAATGGAACTATCACACGAACAAGTGATACAACTGCTTTTGCCGGCAAGTAGCAGGATTGACCCTCTTGTTGAATTTATTGCCGAACTCTATGCTACATCTTCACGGGAAACGGAAGAGGCGCAAGCCAATTTTGTGCGGGAGGATATGGGGGCCGCTGCCCAAGCAAAACCAGTGCTTAATGCCGAAACAAAGTACTATCTTCTCCCTGCACATGATGAGGGAGATAGTACTGCTCGAGAGATTATCGCAACACTTCTGAAAGAAAAGATTTGGGGGTTGGGGCCAAAAACACGTTTTCGTGGAAGCATCAAAAAGGGCGACCGAATTTGCTTTTATGCAAGCGGTCTCGGAGTTGTAGCCACGGCAACAGCAGCAGGGGAATCGCGTAAGGGAAAACACAAACTCATTAGTTCGTCATATCCATATTTGCTGCATTTGGACAATGTAAAGTTCCTCCCTGAACCCGTTGAAATTTCATCTGAATTGAGAAGCAACCTTGACAAATTCGAGAAACTCGACCCTGAGGCTGCCTGGGGATGGTTTGTGGTAGGAACCAGCAATCTGACCAAACGCGATTTTGAACTGCTGACTTCAACAGGCACATAATTCAAGCAAAATCACGCGGGAGAACAATATGTCAAAAGGTATAACGCCGAGAAATCAGGACTATTCACGCTGGTACAACGACATCGTCCAGAAGGCGGAACTCGCCGACTACGCGCCGGTCAAGGGCTGTATGGTCATCCGGCCGTACGGCTTCGCAATCTGGGAAAACATACATAAACAACTCGACGCAAGAATAAAGGAAAGCGGCGCACAGAACGCCTACTTCCCGATGCTCATCCCGGAAAGTTACCTGCAGAAGGAAGCGGAACACGTCGAGGGCTTCGCGCCGGAATGCGCCGTAGTGACTCACGGCGGCGGAAAGAAACTCGAAGAGCCGCTCGTCCTCAGGCCCACAAGCGAGACCATCATCTGCGCGATGTTCTCGAAATGGATTCATTCCTGGCGCGATTTGCCGATGATGGTAAACCAGTGGGCGAACATAGTCCGCTGGGAGATGCGCCCGAGGCTCTTCCTGAGCACGACCGAGTTCCTCTGGCAGGAGGGCCACACCTGCCACGCCACCAGAGAGGATGCGCTGGAAGAAGCGCTGAAGATGCTCGAAATCTATCGCGAATTCGCCGAAGAGCAACTGGCGATGCCCGTCCTCACCGGGACAAAGAGCCTGTCCGAGAAATTCGCCGGCGCCGATATCACCTATCCCATCGAGACGATGACGCAGGACAGGCGCGCGCTCCAGGCCGGCACGTCTCATCTGCTCGGACAGAATTTCGCAAAGGCGTTCGACATCAAATTCCAGGACAAGGATGGCGAACTGAAATACGTCTGGCAGACCTCGTGGGGCGTCAGCACGCGCCTCATCGGCGGCATCGTTATGGTTCACAGCGATGACAACGGGCTGGTGCTGCCGCCGCAGGTCGCGCCCATCAAGACCGTCATCATTCCGATTGTCAAGAAGGACACCGACACGACGCGCCTGATGACGTTTTGCGAGAACCTGAAAAACTCGATGTGTGCCGGAGACCGCGTCCTCCTGGATTCGCGCGACCAGTACACGCCCGGCTGGAAATTCAACGAGTGGGAACAGAAGGGCGTGCCCGTGCGCATCGAAATCGGTCCCAGGGAGGTTGACAGCAACACCGTCGTGATATGCCGGCGCGACACGTTCGAAAAAAAGCCGATGCCGCTCGAAGGAATCGAGGAATACGTCGAGGAACTCCACGTCGAGATTCAGGCCAACCTGCTCGAACGCGCGAAGAAATTTTTGGAAGAGAACACCTTCGACGCGGAAACATACGAGCGGTTCAAAGAAATCATCGGAGACAAAGGCGGCTTCGCGCGGGGCTCCTGGTGCGGACAGCCGGAGTGCGAGGAACTGGCGAAAGCCGAGACGATGGCCACCATTCGCGTGCTGCCCTTCGACCAGCCCGAAACGCACAGGCCCTGCGTCATCTGCGGCAAGCCCGGCAAGGCCCTGGCCGTCTTCGCAAAGGCGTACTGACGTACGGAGGTACGGAGGTAACTGTCACCAATTACGGCGGACCTGTTCTATTTGCAACGCAAAAGGTCAACGCAAAAGGTGACCGTCACCAATTACGGAGTCGAGGGAGCACTGCGACCGAGACTCGTAGATTGGTGACTGTCATCCTTTTGCATTCGTAGAATAGAACAGGTCCCGAGATGCTCCAGCGACAGTCCCCTGTGCTGAGATTCGTAGATTAGTGACTGTCACTGAATCCTGGGAGATTCGGGAGTATCTCCGAAGTGGGAAACCAGTGGAGACGATGTATGCTGGCAAAAGTAAAGAGCGCGGCGCTGAGCGGGATTGAAGCGTATCCCGTCGAAATCGAGGTGCATCTCCAGCGCGGAAAACCGCAGACCACTATAGTCGGCTTGCCCGACGCGGCCGTCAAGGAGAGCAAGGAACGCGTCCACACCGCGCTGAAAAACACCGGCTTCTACGTCGCGCAGCGAAGACAGGTAATCAACCTCGCTCCGGCGCACATGAAAAAAGAAGGGCCTTCCTTCGACTTGCCCATCGCACTCGGAATAATGGCGGCCTCGGAACAGATGAGTTCCGAAACGCTGGCGGATTACGTGACGGTGGGCGAACTGGCGCTCGACGGAAGCGTGAGGCCCGTTGCGGGCTGCCTGCCTATCGCGCTTATGTGCAAGGAGAGAGGGGCAAAAAAGATGATTGTTCCGGCCGAAAACGCGCGCGAGGCGTCGGTGGTCGAAGACGTGGAGGTGTATCCCGTCGCTTCCCTGACGGAGGCGCACGAGTTCCTGACCGGACGCAAAATCATCGAGCCGCACAAATGGAACGTCGAGGAAATCTACGAAAAGGCGGATGAGTACGAGGTGGACTTCGCCGACGTCAAAGGCCAGGAACACGTGAAGCGGGGACTTATCGTCGCGTGCGCGGGCGGTCACAACGCCATAATGATTGGCCCGCCCGGCGCGGGCAAGACGATGATGGCAAAGCGCCTCCCGTCCGTCCTGCCGAGTATGATGCGGGAGGAGTCGCTTGAGACGACAAAGATATACAGTGTGGCGGGGCTGCTCAGGGACGGCCGCGCGCTTATGCTCAGGCGTCCCTTCCGTTCGCCGCATCACACCACGTCGTATGCCGGAATGATCGGCGGCGGCACGACTCCGACGCCCGGCGAAATAAGCCTCGCGCACAACGGCGTGCTCTTCCTCGACGAGTTGCCCGAGTTCGACCGGCGCACGCTCGAATCACTGCGACAGCCGCTCGAAGACGGAGAGATAACCGTAAGCCGCGTGCAGGGCACTTCCACCTATCCCTGCAACATAATGTTCGTCGCGGCAATGAACCCCTGCCCGTGTGGTTACTACACCGACCCGCGCCGCGCGTGCAACTGCACTCCCGCGCAGATTGAGCGATACCTCAGGCGCATCTCCGGCCCGCTGCTCGACCGCATCGACATACACCTGAACGTGCCGCCGATTGCATTCAGGGAACTCGAGGGCGGAACCACAGGCGAAAGTTCCCGGACCCTGCGCGAAAACGTGACCGCCGCCCGCGAAACCCAGCAAAAGAGATTCGCCGGCACAAAGATATCCTGCAACGCGCAGATGAACACCAGGCATATTAAGAAATACTGTCAACTCGGCGAGGAATCTACGGCGCTGCTGAGGCAGGTGATGGAAACGCTGAATCTTTCGGCGCGCGCCTACAGCCGCATTCTGAAAGTCGCGCGCACGTTGGCGGATCTGGACGGACGCGATAACATCAATCAGGACCACGTGAACGAGGCCGCGCAGTACCGCTCCCTCGACCGCGAGACAATGCTCTAATCCCACCCGAAAAAAAGGGGACACTCACTTTCTTAACCCACAAAATAGCCATAGGTTACAACTGCCTTTTCCCACAAAAGGTGACTGTCACCTTTTTTGGAAAATTGGTGTTGTAACATCTTGATATTTGGAAGGTTGGAGAAGTGAGTGTCCCCTTTTTTGCCGCAAAGACAACCTGGCAGGTTGACTTTCGGGGTGGAGGGCTAACCCTTTATTTCACCGCCGATTGAAAATGCCTTGCCGATGCTGCCGCCGATTCTGAAGTAAAGTCGCTGCGCAGGGTCGAATGCAAACGGTCGGATTTTTTCTACGTCGGGCAACCCATCCTCTCCCATCACCGATTCGTCGGCCTTCACGTCGACAATCTCGCCGATGAACTGCGTGTGCAGTCCTATCTCGGTTGTGTGGAGGAGCCTGCACTCCAGCGTCAGGAGGAATTCCCCGACATAGGGGGCATCTACGAGGTCGCTCTTTACCGGTGTGAGTCCGGCGGCGGCAAACTTGTCAGAGTCCTTTCCCGATGCAAGCCCGAAGTAATCGGTTTCTTTCACGTACTTTTCCGAGGGGACGCTTATCGTAAACGCCTTCCGTTCGACGATGTTTGCGTATGTGTAAGTCGCCTTGCGCAGAGAGACGGCGACGCACGGCGGTTTGGAGCAGCAGACGCCGCCCCAGGCGGCCGTCATCACGTTCGGTTTTCCATCCTTGTCGTACGTTCCCACAACCCACGCGGGCGCGGGAAAAATCAGAGTCTTTGCACCCAGAGATATTTTCATCTGATGTCTCCTGATTGTTCGGTGTCGTTTTTTGTCAAGGCTACAGCCAGCCTTCTTTTCGATACCATTCCGCGGTGAGCGCCGCTCCTTTCTCATTGTCGATGCGCGGCTCGAATCCCAACTCCTTCTTCGCCCGACCGCAGTCGCATACCCAGAAAGGCATA
>JBDRIB010000002.1:0-2587 GCA_043816375.1 Planctomycetota bacterium
CGCCGTCCTTTGTATGGGCGGGCTCGTCGTGTTGTGCCTGCAGTTTGACCCACATTGTGCTTCGTTCCTTGCGCCGCTCGTTGAGGCTCTTCAGTATCTCCTTGTCAGGGTTCAGCCATACCTCTCCGGTGGAGCCGTCAAGCGCGACGACATCCCCGAGTTTTATCCTGTCCAGTATGCCGCGCACGCCCGTCACCGCCGGTATGCCGTAGGAGCGGCAGAGGATGGCGGAGTGGGACGTGCGGCCGCCGCGGTCGCTCACGACGCCGGCAATCTTTTGCTGCATCAGCCCGACGAGGCGCGAAGGGATGGCCTGGCGCGTCACCGCGATGAGGTGCTCCTCGTGCGCGATGAGGTCCTTCTGGTCTTCGTTCAGCAGGATGGACAGCACGCGCTGCCCGATGTCGCGGATGTCGGTGGCGCGGTGGCGCAGGTGTTCGTCGTGAGCCCTGGCAACGGTCTGGGCGTATTTCTCGATGACGACGGCAAGCGCCTTCTCGGCGGACATATTCTCCTGGTTCAGGATTTCGAGCATTTCCTTCTCGACCGCCTGGTCGCGCAGGATGGCGCGCTGCGCCTCGAAGATTGCGGCCTCTTCGTTGCCGAGTTCGGTCCGCACTTCCTCGATGAGTTGCGCCAGTTCCCTGTTCGCGCGTCGCGCGGCGTCGCGCAGGCGCATCAGTTCCGTCTCGGGGCTGTTGGCGGTGGTGTGCTCCACGAGATGTCTCAAATCCCGTGCGCTCTCGCACACATACACGCGGCCGACCGCCACACCCGGCGATACGGGGATACCTTTTAGCATTCAAGCCTCCTGTTTTCGGGTCAAACATCGTATTAAACCCTATAATTCCGAAAAATTCAAGCGCGCCGAGCGAAAGGTGACTGTCGAAAGGTGACTGTCACCAATTACCCATTCGGACCCTGACCCGTACGGGGAACGGGCGGCCCCGACATTCATATTAAAATAATGCGAAAGTCGGGGCGTAGATTAGTGACTGTCATCCTTTTGCAATGCGAAAGTCGGGGCGTAGATTAGTGACTGTCATCCTTTTGCAATGCGAAAGTTGGAGCGTAGAATAGAACCGGTCTTGGTCTGTTCCGGGGACAGTCCCCTGTGGCGATATTCGTAAGTTCCTATCGTTCAAGAGATTGCCCATATGGGCATCCGTCAGGGGCCGAGGGGTAATTCAGGACAGTTCTACCGCAACCACTTGCCGACAAAGACGTTAGCGCCAAATCAGCCTGTTCGAGCAAAATGCAGGATTTTGGCGGAAAAATCAGGATTTTCTGATTTTTTCCGGGATTTTTGGGGAAATCGGGGGCGATGAACTTGCGCGGCCGGATTGAGTCGGGTAGAATTGCGCAACCCTGAACGACGAATACCTATGATTAGCGTCACCAGACTACTTTGCGGGGTTACCGGTCCATCCGACGACCTGCGCTACGGTTCCGACCAGGGAGCAACTCTCAAGCCCGGCCACCCCACCCGAGTAACGCCGGCCGTGGTCGTATGGAACTGCACGCACACCTGCAACCTGCGTTGCGTCCACTGTTACTCCGATTCACAAAACATTCGTTATGACAATGAGTTAAGTTACAAAGAGGCCGTAACGCTCATCGACGAACTGGCCGAACTCGGAGTTGCGGTACTCCTCTTCTCGGGCGGCGAGCCGCTCATGCGCGATAACCTTTTCGACTTGGGCGCTTACGCAAAATCGAAGGGACTGCGGCCTGTCATTTCGACGAACGGAACGCTCATCGACCCGGACACGGCCGAAAGAATCCGCGAGGCGGGCTTCGCTTATGTCGGCGTGAGCCTGGACGGCCTCGGGGATACAAATGACGGGTTCCGCGGCGTCCCCGGCGCATTCGGGCGGGCCCTCCGCGGAATACGCAACTGCAAAAAAGCCGGCATCCGTGTCGGCGTGCGCTTCACGCTCTCGCGTCGCAACGCGGGCGACCTCGACGGCATTTTCGATCTGGTGCGCGACGAGGGCATCCCGCGCCTGTGTATCTATCACCTCGTCTATGCCGGGCGGGGCGCGGCGCTTAAGGATGAGGACCTTTCGCACGCGGAGATGCGCGGGGCGATGGAACTTATTTGCCGCCGAACCTCGGAGTCGGCGGAACAAAACAGCGGCATAGAAGTGCTGACGGTGGACAATCCGGCCGACGGGGTGTATCTGTACCTGCGCCAACTCGCAGAAGACGCAACCCGCGCCGAAGAAATAATGAGGCTGCTCCGCGTGAATCGGGGGAGTTCCTCCGGCGAGAGAATCGCCTGCATCGACAGCACCGGCGACGTGCACCCCGACCAGTTCTGGCGAAACCACACTCTCGGAAATATACGCGACAGGAGTTTCGGCGAGATATGGAACGACCCGGACAATGAATTGCTCCGCTCGCTCAGACGCAGAACGGAAATGGTGAAAGGACGCTGCCGCGCCTGCGCGTATCTTGACGTTTGCGGCGGCGGCCTGCGCGCAAGGGCGGAGGCGGCGACGGGAGACATCTGGGCGGCGGAGCCCGCGTGCTATCTGACGGACGAGGAGATAAGCGGACAGACCGTTCGCAACCAGCAACCCAC
>JBDRIB010000003.1:0-20205 GCA_043816375.1 Planctomycetota bacterium
GTTTGACGGTCTGATTTCGCGCTGATACAATTACAGGTTCGCGAGCGAATGCGAAGACTGTTCCGGAGCGAGTATTTTGTCAAATATACTGGAGACAGGGACCACAGGGTCTGCAAACGAAGGCACCCCGCGCCTCTCTGCAAACAACTTTGACGCGGTAAGGGCGGTAGAGATGGGTCTTGTGTTTGCGTTTGTGGCGGGACTGTATATATACTTCGGCACTTTTGAGCAACTGTGGGGTGACTGGAACCGCCAGAACCAGGATGCCGGCTATGGTATGGTGGTGCCGTTTTTTGCGGCCACCTTTGTCTTCTTGAAGTGGCGCACCCTCAAGGAAATCCCGGTGAAGCCCACTTTCTGGGGTTTGTCGCTGATATTCCTGGGTATGCTGATGAGGACCGGCGCGGAGTTCGGCCAGGTCGCCTTCATCAAGTATCTGGCGCTTGTGCTGCTGCTTGCCGGCGGGGCGTGGGCGGTGGTTGGACACAGGATGTTCAAGCATCTGCTGTTTCCATTCGCCTTCCTGTTGTTGATGATGCCGATACCGGCGTTTTTGTACAGAAGGATGGCAGTGCCGATGATGGGCCTGGCCGCGAAGGCCGGAACCGTGATTATGAATGTGGCAGGAATTGGGGTGACCCGTTCGGGCAATGTGTTGTACGGGCCAGAGGGTCTTTCCTGGAATGTTGCCGACGCGTGCAGCGGCATGAAGTCGCTTCTGGTTCTGGGTGCGGTGGCGATCGCGTTTGCCTACATCACGCGGCGGGGTCTGATTTGCCGCGTCGTGATTTCGCTTTCGGCGATTCCGATTGCGATAATTATGAATGCGACGAGAGTCGGCGGGGTAGGGGTGCTTGCGGTTTACGTAAACCCCGAACTGGCCGACGGGTTTGCGCATATGGCGCAGGGATTTCTGTTTTTCCTGATTGAACTTGCGCTTTTGTTTGCAGAGGGAGCAGTGATCGCCTGGATTATCGGAAGGCCTATGATAGAACTGCCGGAAGAGGGCGAGCCGCGGCCGGACCCTGACCCCGACCCTGAACCTGACGGGGAGCAAAAGAAACCCGTCAATAGAGGCTACGGCCGCCTGATTGCCGAGAATGCGCGGAAGTTTCTTGCGTACGCCTCGCGTCTTGGCCGCGCTTTTCTCGGACAACTGCGATTTGAAAAGATACGAAGGTTTGTGTTGGCCCTGCCGGGGAGGGTGCGGTTTGCCCTGCGTCTGCTGTGGAGCGATGTGATTGTGAAACTGTCCATACCGGCGAAGGTCCTTGTCTTTGTGCTGCTCGGGTTCGGTGTCTTGCTGCACTATTTTCACGAAAGCGTCCTGGCGCTTACCAAAGAGGTTGAACTTCGCATGCCGTTCAGCAATTTTGCTGATGACGGTGAAGCAAGGCATCCATACTATGATCCCGGCGACCCCAAGGAAAGGTTCTATCTCCCCGTTCGCAAGGGTTCCGAGGGGGGCCTGACCGTTTCCGGGCAGGGCCTGACCATAGTTGATATGGAGTTTGCTGACGCCGCAAACGGCACAAAATGGATAGGCTTTTGGGAGCGGGTTTCGGGCATCGTTTTGAAGGTTACCGACAATGACGACTATCTGAACATAAGATACTTCGAATGCGGTGTGAACGACAGAGCGGAGGATGTGCCTTGGAGGAACCCCAATGTGGTGGCCTATGTCAGTTATCATAAGAGCGCTGCAAGCGGGATAAACAAGGGTGCGATACACTATCCCGACGAATGTTATCCGGCGAACGGGTATGATCCTATAGATACGAACATTTCCTCGTTCAAGGTGGAAGGCTATTGCGGCGGGGAGGTCAATGTGGTCAGGTATATCTATCGTGACAAGAAGCGCGGTAGTTGGGTGATGGTCGTTTACCATATGAACAACAACGGCCAGGACATTGTGGACCGGTCGTCCGGGAAGTTCCTGAACTGGTGGAAACTGGTGACGGGGGAGCGGGTCGGGTTTCTTGCGCAGGTGCAGTTGAATACCGCTATCGGCGAATTCCCCATTGAGTTTGACCCTCGGCAGGGGTCGGACAGTGACCCGGAAACGCTGGAGCTATACGAACGGAAAAAGCGGGAGGCGTGGGACCGGCTTGAGCGGTTTGCAGTGCTGTTCCTGGAAAAACTCGGCAGACATCTGCCGGAACCGTTGAAAGACTGAGAGGCCTTGTCCCCCAGGGGGCGGCCCCCGGTGTGGCGGACTTGTCCGGCGAGGTGTGTGTCGGATGCAACGTGATATTTTGACCGGAGCGATACAATGACTCAAAAGCAGGGCGTAATAATAAGACTCGCCGTTGTACTGGCCGTGCTCGGCGTGCTGGCCGGGGCGGCTGTCTTCGTCTACAAGACGTTTTTGAACCCGAACGTCTGGCGGATTTATGCAGATGCAATGGAGGACAAGAAGGAGGGCGATGAATTCAACGAGCGCGGCAACTGGGACGAGGCCCACAAGAAGTATCTCGAGGCGGACAAGAAGTTCGACGAGATTCTCAACAAGCAGGCCAACGAACCGGGTGTCTGCGAGCGAAAGGGCGACATCCGCCGCACATACGCCGAACATTTTGCCCAGAGCGACGAAGTGCGTACCCGCAGTGAGGCGCAGAATGCAGCCAAATGGTACGGCAAGTCGTGGCGCGGTTATCCCGAAGACCAGAAGATTTCTTCCGCGGTTAAACTGTGCGAAATTTACAAGGACTACCTTATCAAGTATATGTGGCTCAACTCGCTCATGTCCATAAAGAACGTGTCGGACGCCGTCCTTGCCGTGACGCCCCGGCCGCAGCCCGGCGAGAAAGATTACGAAATGAAGGCCGCAAGATGGGCGGAGATAGAATACTACTATGCGTGGAGCGTCAAGTGGCTTTCGCAACGCAGGGCCGCCGAGATAGTGAGCACCTCGTTGGAAGAACTGGGCCCGACGGAAAGGATAAAACACTACGAGGCGGTGCTGGCGGACCTCGACAAGGCCAAAGAAGCGTATGTTACTCTCACCGAGTTCGATACGTTGCCCGAAGACCTGACGATGAGGGATATCTATCTCGATTTGGCCGAGACCCATCTGCACAGGGCCGACGTCGTGCTTCAGGTTGAACAGAAGAACATTCAAATAGCAGCCCAGAAGGCCGACGATGCCCGCGAACTGGCCATTGCCGCCTTCAAAAAGGCCAGAGAAGTCTCCTCCGTGGATAAACTTGAAGACACAATAATCAACGAAGCGCTCCTGCGAAATCGCTACGGCAGGAGCCCCACCGCGGAAGAACTGGCCAGTCCCGCAGAGGAAATCTTTGTCGATGCCTTTGATGAATACTTAACAGAGCAGCCGGAAGACGGCATTAAAATCACGAGCAGGATATTCTCGGCGGCCGCTGAGATAAAGATGCAACTTTCGCGCAAAGCCAGGGAGAAAGCGGACGAGGCCGTTCAGGCCGGGTCGATCCAGGAGGCGGATGGCTTCAGGCAGATTGCGGAGAAGAAGAAAGTCGAGGCCGAGAATATACTGAAGCGCGGTCAGGAGTTCCTGAAAGATGACCCGGAAATGAACGAGGTGTTCGCGGACTTTTACATCAGAGACGGAGAGTTCGACAAAGCCCGGGGCCAGTGCGAGGATGTACTGAAAATCAACCCGTCAAGCCAGTTCGCTCTCCTGCGGCTTGTCAAAATCATTCTGAACGATTCCAGCATTACTCCGGAAGAACGCGGCACTCAGGCAAAAAAGCATCTCGAGACTTTTCTCGAACATTACAAGGGCGACATAGACGGCAGTCTTTACCTCGGCCTTGCCGAACAGAATCTCGAAAATTACGAGGAGGCGGAAAAGGTTTTCAAAAGTATTTATGACCGCCAGGGGACCAGCGAGAGGGTCAGGAGCGTAAGCGCATTCTACCTGGGCGGTCTGTACAGGGCCTGGGACAAGCCCGAGATGGCGAAAAAATTCTTCCTCGATAGCATTGATATCGAGACCCGGGCGCGCACCGACTGGCCTAATCCCTATGTTGCTCTTGCCTCGATTTACGCTGAGCAACGGCATCTCCAGAGAGCGATGGAGGTATATGAACACTATCTGCGCAACATACAGTCACGCCCCGGCAACAAAAAACCCGACGAAAACCTGATGCTTAATCTGGCCAGCCTGTATGCCGCGGTCGGAAACCACGAGAAGGCCACCGAAATCGTCAACCGGATGCGACAGGATAATCCCCGTGGTGAATTCGCCCTGATTCTGGCCAAAATAACTCTTCGCAATCCGGGCGCGTCTGCGGAATCCATCAGAGAACTCTCTCTTCCCGTTTTCGGGATCGCCTGGAAAATTGAAAAGAAAAAACTGGTCGAAGAGCAAAGGGTCGAGTGGTTGTTCCAGATTGCACAATGCCACAGCAGGCTCGGCGACAGGGAGAAGATTGACAATACCCTCGCCGAACTTCAGGACTACCTCGACAGCCTGAAAGAATGGAAGGATAAGAAAAACACCCCGGAGGCCGAGAGCAGGTACAACAGCGCCTGCGAGAGGATTTACTTAACCTCGTATCAGACATACCGAATGCCCGGAATGGAAATTGAAAAGGCAATCGACGCGGCGGAAAAACTCCTTAAAATCAAACCGGGCCATCCGGACTATGAGATGATGATGCTGCTGGAAGCACAAATCGTGCATATGGACCCGGAAGAAAGTTCCCGACGAATCGAGGAGTTCCTCGATGCGAAAATCACCGGAACCACTGACAAACTGACAAAGAAGTTATGGCTGATGAAGAAGGGCAGTTTCCTGCGCTCCAGACGCAGATTCAACGAAGCCGTCGAGGCATACGGGCCCGTCCTCGACCTGTATCCCGAAGACTACGAGGCAAACAATGCCATCGCGGAAATCTACCTTACGCGCTTTTCGCCGCCCAAACCGGAAGCCGCGGAAGATTACGTCCAGGCGATGATTAAGGCCAATCCGCGCGAGGTAAGAACTATCGTTATGCGTGCGGCGCTGCGCGCGGCAAAGGAAGAGGATACGCAAAAGCGCATCAAAATCCTGGAGCAGGCCGCGGAGGGAGAGAAGGACGTTCCCGACCTCTATTCTATGCTCGGCGAGGCTTACTTCAAGGCATCCAGGGACGAGGACCTCGCCTTCGGCGAGCAGCAGAACCTGCTGGAGAAAGCCGTATCGAGTTTCGAGAAGACCGTCGATTTGCTGCCCGGCGACTTTGCCGCAAGATACCGCCTTGCTCAGACTCTCGCCTATGCCGCGGGCATCGAAAGACAGGCCAGTCCCGGTGAAGCCGGAGAATTCCTCAGAAAGGTGAATTTTCACCTGGAAAAACTCCTGGCCGCAATGCCCGAAAACTTTGATGTCAAGACTCTTCAGGCCATGGTGGCCGTGCACTCCGGAGATATGGAGAAAGCCAGGGACCTGATGAAGGATATGGCCGACCGGCAGGAAAAGGCTTATAGCAATGCGCTGAAAAGCGAGAACATCGCGCTCCAGCGAACACTGAAAATAAGACTGGCCGACCTGTATCGAAACCTTCACGCGGTTTGCATCCGCAGCGATTCGGAAGAAGAGAAGGAAAAGGCCAGAGAATATCTGGACAAAGCCGACGAGTACGGCAAGGGAACCGACCCCCGCCGGCACCTGAACATTTCCCTCACTCGTGCGGATGAATTCGAAAGGGAATACAAACCCGAAGAGGCCCGCAAAATCCTGCAAGGACTGCTGGAAGAATTCTCCGAAGACCCTCAACTGGATCCTGAGGTGCGGGAGGCGTTCGCCCGGTTCCTCCAGCGTCGAATTGTTTTTGTGCGCGAGGAGGCAACTTTGCCGGATATCGACTCCGAAAGCGCAATAAGATTGAAGAAGGAGCAGGACCTGCTGCACGAAGAGTTTCTTTCCTTCATCGACGCATCGTTAGAGAAATACCCCGCGTACTTCGAACTGCAGCGCCAGAAAGCGATTTATTACGCGGTGATAACCGGAGAAGCGGCAAAGGCCGAGGCGGTACTGGAACGATTACTGGCTGAAGAGCGCAAGAGAGAAAAGCCGAAGGCGAACAGGTTTGCCGAGGTCGCTCAATTCTATGCAAGTCAACCCGGCATTGAAAACAACCTTGAGAAGGCGGAAGAGAGATTCCTGGAAGCGATTCAATTCGACCCGATTGACCTGAGCATCAACAAGATGGTAATCAATTTCTACAATTCAAACAAAAAGGTGTTTTCAGGCAAGGAACTTGAGTTCACCGAGAAGCAGTTAAAGGAGCACCCCGATGTTGTTATGTTAAAGGTCTTCAAGGCCGACGTGCTTCTGGAAATGGAGGAATACGACAGGGCTATTGGACTGTATATAGAAGTCTGCAGAGACAAGGCCGACGAAGCCGAAGCCTATGTCGGGCATGCACGGGCGGTAATCGCCCGGGACGGTTACGAGCGAGGCAGCAAAAAAGCCATCGAAATCCTCACCGACGGCGCCCGGAATGCGCCTTTCAGTTCGTCCATCTTCAACGACCTCGGCACACTGTATTACGGACAGGGTAAATTTGAGGAGGCATTGATACAGTTCCAAAAAGGAAAGGACAAAGACAGACAGGCACTCGTCTACATTGCCAGAATCCGCCTGATGCAGATGGCCGAACAGTCAACACGTGCAAAACTGGACGAAAGCATCGCGCGCGCCCGTGCCTCCGCCGAGGCCGCCCTGAGCGCAGCCCCGAACATCGGAGAAGCCCACAGACTGCTCGGAATGATCGCCCTCCACGAGGAAAAACCAGAAGAGGCGGTCAAACATTTCAAGAGCGCCGTGGTACTCACGCGCGACCCGCTTTCCTTTACACAACTGACCAGGCTCTACTTCGAATACGACTGGTCCGGCTACGCCGGTGACGAAGACCCCGCCAGACGCGCGGGATTCCTCGACACGTACAACCCGGACAGACTCAAGGACTGGATGGAATCCTCCTTCCCGCAGGGAGAAGGCAATTATGCCCTGCAACTGACCAGGGGCCGTATCCTGTTGATGCGCGACGAGAGCGCGGCCGAGCGCCGGTTCAGAGACGCCATCCGGTTGACCATCCCGACAAACATCGAGCCGTATGTCTATCTTGACTTGTACTACTTGAACCGGGGAAACTCAACTTACGCCGACAAGCAGTTCGCAAAGGTCGCGGAACTTTCCGGGAAAAGCGTCGCCCAGGCGTTTGCCGCCGTGGATATCTACAGGCAGAACGACTGGTGCGACCGGGCGATAGAACTCCTGGAAAAACTTATTCCGAATGTGTCTTCGAACGAGGCTTCGGCACTCGAATCTATGATCGCGCAAATCCACCTGTTCGACCCCGAAAGCCTCGATATGCAAAAAGCCTCAGAGCACGCAAACAAAGCGCTGGAACTGGACCCCGATAGCTCGGAGGCAAAGTGGCTCCTGGGCTGGATGGATGTTCTCGACGCCGATTCGCTGGACAAGACAGAGGAAAAACTCGAGAAACTAATCAAGGGCATCGGGAAGATTGAAGAGCAGGTCTGGAACAAAGACAGGGGTGCTCACAAGAATGCCATTGCCTGGGGATGCCTGGCAAAGGCTCGTGCAAAGGCCGCAGCGCTCGATATCGACCCCGATAACCAGAAGGAGCACATCGACTGGGCCCGCCGGGCCATTGCGCGTTCGCTCGGGTTAGAGCCTGCCTACGATATGGCGGCGGAAATGAGAAAACTGTATAATGAACTTGGCAGGGACTGAGGCCCGGACCGTCCCCGCTAAAATCCGTCAGCCGAACCAGGCAAACAGGCGGAAGATGCGGAGGCAGGGCGACTGTTGCCCTGCCGGCATAAAGATGCTTTCCCAAAATTGCTTGCACAACTGAGAGAGGGGAGCAGTGAACAAAGACGAAAACCCCACCCCGTCCGCCGAAGGCGTCAGCGTCGTCGTACCCGCATACAACGAAGAAGCCGCCATCGGCGATGACCTCGATGCAATCAAAGCCGCGATGGACAAAAACGGCTGCCCTTACGAAATCATCGTCGTTGACGACGCCTCCAGAGACCGCACCGCCGAAATCGCCGCCTCCCGACCCTGGGTACGCCTGGTCCGGCACAGCCGCAACAAAGGCGGCGGCGCCACACGCAAGCGAGGCATCGAAGAAGCAAAATACGACATCATCGCCATCGCAGACGCCGACGGCACATACCCCGTCGCCGACATCCCCGAACTCGTCTCCCACATCGGACAATACGACCTGGTCATCGGCGCGCGAAAACTCGAGGCCGGAACGATGAAATGGCTTCGCGCCCCGGCCAAATGGTTCCTGAGAAAACTCGCCGAATTCGTTACCACCTTCAAGATACCCGACCTGAACACCGGGATGAGGGTCTTTCGGCGCTCCACAATCCGCAGGTTCTACCACCTGCTCCCCGAGCGGCACTCCTGGGTCAGCACGATGACGCTCGCATATCTGGCCAACAATCTCGACGTCAAAAACGTGTCCATCGACTATTATCCCCGCAAGGGAAAATCGTCCTTCCATCCGATAAAAGACGGCGCATTCTTCTTCCTGCTCATCTTCCGCACGACGATGTACTTCAAGCCGATGAAGGTGCTCCTGCCCGTCTCCTTCCTGATATTTCTTGTCTTCCTGATAAAAGTCTTCATCATAAACACCGCCGGCTTCACGATGCCCGCCGACATACGCGAGTTCGATTTGATGTTGTTTATGCTCGGCGTCGTCATCGGCGTCGCCGCCTTCTTCGCCGACATGCTCGCCAAATTCTTCCGCAAATTCTGAAAACATCGGTGACTGTCACTAATTACAATGGACCGGTTCTATTTACGGAGCGCAGGCCCGATTTATCGGGCCCAGCTCGTAGAATAGAACCGGTCCTGGAATGTTCCGGTGACAGTCCATTGCGACCGAGACTCGTAGATTGGTGACTGTCATCCTTTTGCATTCATAGAATAGAATCGGTCCTGGGATGCTCTGGGGACAATCCCCCGCGCCAGGATTCGTAGATTAGTGACAGTCACCGTAAGATGATTTTTCCATCGCCTCTGTGCTTAACCCGCCCTATCTAAATGCCGAAGATATATCTGGAGAACCAATTATGTAACATCTTTTGGACAAAATCCGTATATGCGTATCGCTATCCTCGGTCCCACGTATCCCTTCCGCGGCGGTATAGCCCACTACACCACCGCGCTCTATCTGGCCCTGCTGAAAAGACACGAAGCGTCTCTCTTCTCTTTCAAAAAACAATACCCCAGGTTCCTCTTCCCCGGCCTTGACGAACGGGACGGCAGCAACGCGCCCCTGAAAGCCGACTCCGCCCGGCGAATCCTCAACCCGCTCAATCCGTTTTCCTGGATAAGGACGTTCCTGGCAATCCGCCGCACGCGCCCCGACGTACTTGTAATCCCGTGGTGGGTCGCTTTCTGGGGGCCGCCGTTCTTCGCAATCGCGCTGCTGATGCGCCTCTTCAGCAAGGCGCAGATAATCTTCATCTGTCACAATGTCGTCGAGCACGAGACCTCCGCGTTTCGCAGGTTCATCACGAAACGCGTCCTCGGGCGCGGACACGCCTTCATCGTTCATTCGTCGCCCGAAGCCCGCAATCTCAAGCAAGTCCTGCCCCGTGCCGATATTAAAGTGTGCAGCCTGCCGGCGCTTGAACTCTGCAAAAGCACGGCGGTGGACCGCCGCGAAGCGCGCGAAAAACTCGGACTGGGCGCGAACGGGCGGGTCCTGCTTTTCTTCGGCTTTGTGCGGCATTACAAGGGCCTCGACATTCTCATAGAGGCGCTGCCGCGAATCCGTGAGAAGTGCGACGCGACGCTTCTTGTCGCCGGTGAGTTCTGGCGCGACAGGGACGAATATCTGCAAAGAATCGAGGAACTCGGCCTGGGCGAGCACGTGCTCGTTCACGACCGCTACATCAGGAACGAAGAGATACCGGTGTACTTCGCCGCGGCCGATGCCGTCGTCCTGCCCTACCGCAGCGCGACCGGCACCGGCGTTGTGCCGCTGGCCTATTCCTTCGGCGTGCCGGTCGTCGCGGGCGCTGTGGGCTGTCTGCCGGAGGTCGTCCGGGACGGGGAAACAGGTTTCCTTGTCCCGCCCGAAAACCCCGAAGCCCTTGCCGGGGCGGTCGTGCGCTGCCTTGAGGAAGAAACACTGGCCGCTCTTAGTCGGCGTGCGCTGGCCGAGCGCGAGAAATTCTCCTGGGATTCATACGTCGCCGCGCTCCAATCGCTGGCGCATAGGTGACGTAGGTGACTGTCACTAATTATGGAATCGAGCGAGCGGCGTGAGCGAGATTCATAGATTAGTGACTGTCACCGTAAGAAACTCCGTCAATGAACTTCTTAATGAGGTAAAATCGTTGATACAGGTTTTCAAACCGTCGATGGGCGACGAAGAAATCAACGCGGTCGCGGAAGTCATCCGCTCCGGCTGGATAGGCCTGGGGCCGCGCACGGCGCAGTTCGAAAAGCAGTTCGCCGAATACCTCGGCGCCCCGTATGTCGTCGCCGTCAATTCCTGCACGGCCGCGCTCGATTTGGCGCTGAGGCTGCTTGGCATCGGCAGCGGCGACGAGGTCATTGTCCCGACGATGACCTTTGTCTCGACCGCCCACTGCGTCGCATACAACGACGCCCTCCCCGTCTTCGCCGACATTGACGAACGAACGCTCGCCATCGACATCGAAGACGTAAAGCGCAAAATCTCCCCCCGGACAAAAGCCGTCATCCCCGTTCACTACGGCGGCAGGCCCGTCGATATCGACGCGCTCAGAAAGGCGGTCGGTCCCGACATATTCATCATAGAGGACGCCGCTCACGCCGCGGGAGCCCTTTACAGGGGAAAACGCTGCGGGACGCTCGGCGATATCGCCTGCTTCAGTTTCCACGCCGTCAAAAATCTCGCGATGGGCGACGGCGGCGCGGTCGTCACGCGCGACAAATCGCTCGCCGAACGCGCAAAACGCCTGCGATGGCTCGGCATCGACCGCGGCACGTGGGACCGCACCGAAGTTGACCGCTCCTACTGGTGGGAATACTACGTGAACGAAATCGGCCTCAAGTGCCATCTGAACGACATCGCCGCCGCAATCGGTCTCGTGCAGTTGAAAAAACTCGACGCGATGAACGCCCGCCGCAGAGAAATCGCCGAGCGATACACAAAGGCGTTCGGCAAAACGCCGTGGATAGAAACGCCGCCGCGTGACGACGAAGCATACCGCTCGTCCTGGCACATATACTGCATCAAGGTTCCGAACCGCGACGAACTCAGCGTCTATCTCAAAGACCACGGCGTCGCAACCGGCGTGCATTACAAGCCGATTCATTTATATCGCTGCTACGAAAAATGCTTCCGCTCTCCGACCCGTGAGGTCCCGAGCCTGCCCACGGCCGAGCGAGTGTTCCAGAGCATACTCACGCTCCCGATGTATCCGGACCTCACCGACGCGGAAGTTGACGGAGTAATCGACACGGTCTGCGCCTTCTACACGGAGAAACCCGCATGCGCTACGGCATCTTCTCGGACGTCCACGCGGATTTGACCGCCGCGCGCGAAGTGGTCGAGCGCCTGCGGAACCACGAGATCGATGCGCTGGTCTGCCTGGGAGATATCGTGGGCTACGGCGCACAGCCGAACGAGTGCGTGGAATACATTGCGGGTCTGAAAAACTGCACGGTGATTGCGGGAAATCACGACCAGGCCTGCTCCGGGACAATAGGAACCGAAAACTTTCGCCCCGATGCCGCAAAGAGCGTGCTCTGGACGCGGGATATGCTCGGAGAAAAATCGAAGCGATATCTCTCACAGTTGCAACTGACGTGGAAAGAGAAGGACATCATCGCCGCGCATGCCTCGCCCGTGGACCCCGCCGGGTGGAAGTACATCAGCGACGCGGAACTCGCGCGGGAAGTGCTTGAAGAGATGGACGCAAATATCTGCTTCATCGGCCACACGCACTATCCCGCCGTCGCACGCTTACGGGCAAAGGAATGCGAAATGACCCAGGGCGGCTCGTTCGCAATCGAGGACAATTGCAAATACCTCGTCAACGCCGGCAGCGCCGGCTACCTGAGGCGCGTTCCCGGGATGGTCAGTTACGTCATATACGACGAAAATGAACGCAGAGTAGAAATGTTCGAACCGCGGTGACTGTCACCGTCAAGGTATGCATATGATATTAATTACAGGTGCATCAGGCTTCATCGGCTCGGCACTGGTGCGGCGACTCGCGAAAAAAGAAACGGAAATCATTGCCGCCTGTCGAAACACGCCGTACGAACTCAACGGCGAAAGCGGTGTCGTTCCGGTGAGGCTTGACATCGCCCGCCGTTCGGATTTCGACGCGCTCAGGTGGGCCGACATTTCCGCGGTTATCCACCTGGCGGCCACGCTTCCCTCTCCGGAGGGCGTTCCGGCAGTGCGATATCTGCGCGACAACATCGTTGGCACCGAAAACGTCGTCGATTTCTGCCGCGAGAAGGGGATAGGCACTTTTGTCTTTGCCTCGTCCGTCGGCGTTTATGGTCGAAGCGGCGTGCTTCGGGAAGGCGACGCTCCCGCTCCGTCCGATGATTACGCTTCGTCTAAACTCGTCGCCGAAAGAGTCTGCGCGAAATTCAGCGAGGCCGGCTCGCGCGTCGTCATACTGCGGCTGAGCGGCGTTTATGGTCCGGGAATGCGCGCGGCGTACGTTTTGCCCGTTTTCGTCCGGCAGGCATTACAGGGCGAAGACCTGGTCGTTTACGGCGAGGGCGCGAGCGCGATGGACTACCTGTACGTTGACGATGCGGCCCGCGCGTTCGAAGTCGCCCTTGAGGAAAACGCCTCGGGCCTGTTCAACGCCTGCTCCGGCGAGGCAACGTCCCTGTGGGACCTTGCAAACCTCGTCCGCGAAATATTCGGCGACGACTCGACAAGAGTCCTGCACGATGAATCAAAGCCCTGCGCCGGTCGTCAGATGAGTCCCTCGCCTGAAAAGGCCGCGCGGGAACTGGGCTTCGCGGCATCAATTACCCTGAGGGAAGGTCTTGCGCGCTGGAAGAAATCACTCAATCCGGCGGCAGTTGTTCTGGAAGAGAAACTATGACAATAAACATACTCGTTACCGGCGCAGGCGGCGCCCTTGCGCACACGGTCATCAAGGCGCTCAATCAGTCGTCGCTGGACTTCCGCCTGTTCACCACGAACAGCCTGACCTGGGGCGCGGCGCTCTACGTCGGAGAGCGGGGATTCCTGGTGCCGCAGGCAAAAGACGACGGCTATATCCCGGCGATTATCGGCGTCTGCAAGAAATGCTCCATCGACGTCCTTCTTGTCGGCACCGACCACGAAATATTGAAACTCTCGCGCCACCGGCACGACATCGAACGCGAATCCGGCGCGAAGGTCATCGTCTGCGACCCGGAGACTTTGACGATAGGTTATGACAAATGGGTAACCGTCGAGTTCCTGCGCAGGAACAACCTCGACTTTCCCTGCACCGTGCTCGCAGAAGACATCAGGGGCGTGCGGAATATGACGGGGGAGTTGGGTTTTCCGATAGTTGTCAAGCCGCGCTCGTCCTCCGGCTCCAAGGGGTTCTTCATCGCCCGCGATGAAGAGGACTTGCGTTTCGCCACACGAAATCCCGAGGGCCTCGTCGTTCAGGAATACCTGCAGGGCGAAGACGAGGAATACACGGTGGGCGTCGTCGTTTCACGCAGCGGCGACGTGCTCGGCTCGATAGGGATGAAGCGCGTGCTCCTGCACGGCCTGACGATTGCGGCGGTCGTCGACAGGTATCCGAAGGTTCAGTCGTATGCCGAAGAAATCGCGCGCAAGATGCGGCCCTGCGGGGTATGCAACGTGCAGTTGCGCCGGACTCCGCGCGGGCCGGTGTGCTTCGAAATCAATCCGCGCTTTTCCAGCACCGACGGCCAGCGCGCCGCATACGGCTTCAACGCGGTCGAGGCGGTAATAAGAAATTACGTCCTGGGCGAAGACGGTATCGATTTGTCGCACTACCGTCGCGGCTTTTTCGCGCGCTACTGGGATGAACTTTATGTCCCGATAGAGGACTACGAGAAATTCTGCGAAACGGGCGAGACAGGCGCTTCCGGCGCTTCCGTCATCCCGGAAGTCCTGACCCGCAAACGTGAAACAAAGGGGGCAGCCCTCTCTGCATCAAGTCTGGTAGATGCGTGGTGGAACGATGAAGGTTAACATTGTCATACCGCAAAGCCTGATTAGCCCCACGTCGATGATGGGCGGCATACCGATTGCGCATCATCTCGCGCGGCGCGGCAGCGACGTTACGCTGATATTGCTGCACCATAATCTCGCGGCCGCGGATGAAAGGGAAATCGAAATCGAGCCAGGCGTCCGCGCGGTCTATGCCGGGCAGATGTTCGTGAAGAAAGTCGGCTCGCGGAAAATCTATTTTCCGTTTTCAAAATTGCTCCGCGTGGCGCTCTCTTCGTCGACCGGTCTGCTGAGGCAAATCCTGAAGAGCCGCGCCGACATCAACGTCATCTACAAGGCCCAGCCGCCGTCGCTCTTTGCGGGCATTGCGGCAAAGGCCGTCCGTCGCACGCCGCTCGTGCTGATGGTTGACGACCTCGAGAGCGAGTCGAACAACCTTGGGAATTCCGGCTTCAAGACCCTCTTTCGCGTCTTCGAGCGTTTCGGCGCCTGCGCGAGCGATGCAATTATCGCGCACAGCAGTAATCTTGCGGAAATATTCGCGCGCCTTTCAGGGAAAAAGCGCAAGGCGGTTTTCATCCCCCCCGGGGTGGAACCGTCGCGTTACAAATATAATGAAGCGCGGACCGAAACGCTGCGCGAGAAACTCGACATTGAAGGAAGGCCCGTCGCGCTTTACTTCGGAAGCATCGACAGACGGTCCGGCCACCGCGTCGATATGCTCATCGACTCATTCGCCGCCGTCGCGCGGCGCGTGCCGGCCGCCGTTCTCGTACTGGCGGGCGCGGGAGAAATCGGGGCGATGGAGGACTACGCGCGCAAGGTCGGCATCCTCGGCAAGGTGCGTTTCACGGGGCGCTTTCCGCTGAGCGATTTGTCCGCGTACGCCTCACTTGCCGATGTGATTGTCGACCCGGTTGACGACTCGCCGGCGAACGCGGCGAAATGTTCCTCGCGCGTGAGGCTCGGTATGTTCTTCGGCAGGGCCGTACTGACGGGCGATGTCGGCGACAGGGCCTGGACGCTCGGCGACGGCGGCATTGCCGTGCGCCCGAACTCGCCGCGCGCGTTCGAGCAGGCGCTGTATCTCCTGCTGGTGGACAGGCGGCTCCGCGCAAAGATGGGCCAGAAGGGAAAGGCGCGCGTGATGCAATATTTTCTCTGGGATAATGTCATTGACCAGTACATTGAAATATTCGATTCGCTCCTGTGTCGGAGCGGACGGAAGTCCCGGCGCAAGGTGCCCGCTGTGCGGCTCCGGCGCGACAAAGTTTCTGTGTGAAGGCAGGGACCGGATACACGGATTGCCGGGTGTCTTCGCGCAGACGGCGTGCGCCGATTGCGGGACGGCATTCGTATTTCCACAACCGGACGCGGAGGAACTTGCGCGATACTATCCGGAATCCTACGAGGCTCACCTTGCATCGACCGACGGGGGAATTTTCAAGCGCATCGCCGCTCGCCTCGGTGTGCGAAGAAAGGCAAAATACGTCGCGCGCTTCTGCGGGAGCGGGAAACTGCTAGACATCGGCTGCGGAAGGGGCGATTTTATTCAGGATGCGCAACGCAGGGGATTTGAAGCATTCGGCGTGGAGAGCAGTCCGCAGGGCGTCCGGCTGTGCAGGGCGCGCGGGCTGAACGTAGAGCAGTGCGACTTCGACGCGGCGGATATCGGCAGGGCTTCTTTTGACGTTGTGACGATGTGGCATGTGCTGGAGCACCTTCGCGACCCCGCGGGCGCGGTGAAGAAAGTCGCCGTTGCGCTGAAGCCCGGCGGGCGGTTCATCTTTTGCGTGCCGAACCCGGCGTCGGTCAACGCGCGCGTCTTCGGCGAACTGTGGTCCGGCTACGACGTGCCCAGGCATCTGTTCGCCTTCAGCGAAAAGGCGATTGCGCGAATGGTTGAGGCGTCCGGCCTGGTGATGGAAGACCGCCGCACGTTCTTCGGCGGTTTCAGCGCGCTCAATTACGATTTGAAATTCTGGCTGGACGAAAAACCCGGCGCGGGAGTCCCGTCAAGAGCAGTCAGGTTTGTCGCCCGCAGTATCTTCTTCCGCGTTCTGACCGCGCCCCTGATGTTTCTGATTGAGAAACTCGGCCGCGGTCCGGTCATCACGTACGCCGCAAGGCGGCCCGAAAGATTGTGATAAATATGAGAGTGAGCCTGATATATCCGACGATGCGGAACTGGGAGGCGTGGCCGCCGCTCAGCCTGGCGCACCTTGCGGCGTTTCTCGAGAAGGACGGGCATGAGGTCGAGATTGTTGACCGCAACGTCCTGCTGAACAGGCACAAGGGAGCGATGTCTCCCACGGACGCCGGGACGCGCGGGGCGCTCGAGGATTTCGCGCCGCAGATTGTCGGCATAACCGCGCCGACGCCGCTGGTGCCGGATGCGTACAGGTGCGCCGGCTTCGCGAAAGAAGTTGTTCCCGATGCGACGGTGATAATGGGCGGCGCGCACGCGAGCCTTATGCCGGAGCGCACGCTCGAAGAGTGCAATGATATTGATATCGTCTGCAAGGGCGAGGGCGAATTCGTCCTTTCGGAACTCGCCTCCGGTTCTTCACGGGAGAGCGTACGCGGGATTTATTACCGCGATGGCGGCGCAATACGCACAACCGGCGAACGCGAGATGACGCGCGACTTCGATTCGCTTCCGCATCCGGCGCGACATCTCATTGATATGAAACGCTATCTGAGGCCGACGAGCATTGTCGTTCGCGGCGTGGAGGCGCGCGCGACGCACCTCTTTTCCGGGCGCGGGTGTCCGGGCAAGTGCCGCTTCTGCGCCGGGCATCGCGTCAACGGGCCGGGCCTCAGGCTGCACTCCGCGGACTACATCATCGAGGAGATAAGGCATCTCGTCGACCATTACGGCGCGCAGGCGATTTATTTCGCGGAAGAAATGTTCATGGCAAACCGCAAGCGCTTCGAGGCCGTCTGCAACTGGCTCATCGATTCCGGCTACAACAGGCGCGTGATGTCGTGCATCAACTCGCGCGTCGATTTCATCGACGAAGAAAAACTCCGCCTGATACGCGAGGCGGGGTTCGTGCAGATTGAATTCGGAATCGAGAGCGGCTCGCAGCGTTCTCTGGAAATCATGTGCAAGGGAGTAACGGTCGAGCAGAACGAGGCCGCAATTGCGATGACGAAGAAGGCGGGCTTGCGCGCCCTTGCGAACATTATCGTCGGCGTTCCCGGCGAGACGCTCGAGGATATCCGCGAGACAAAGAAGTTCCTGAAGAGGACAAAGCCCGACTACGTGGCGGTAAACAAATTCACGCCGTACCCGGGCTGTCCGATGTACGAGGACCTGAAGGCCGCCGGAATGCCGGACCAGCCGTGGGAAAGTTACACGGTGACCGATACGACATACAACTACTGCGATGCGGACAGGAAGACATTCATACGCGAATTCCTGAAGATGCGCGCGCGTTACTACGTTTTGAACACGCTGAACTCGGTGAAGTTCAATTTCCTCAGGCGGCCTCAGTTCATCTTCAAGTCGCCGTACTATATGTTAAAGGACCCGCTGCGTTACGTCTGGCGCAGGACGACGCGGCGGTTTCGCAAGGCGGCGACAGAGGAGGCGACGGCGTGAAATTTTCAGGCACATTGTTCGAAATCGCCGACGCCTGTCGAGAGGTGGTCGACGGCCGCAGGGCGATTAAGAGACGCGCCGCCCTGCCCGCGCAGTTGATTTTCATCGCAACGAAGCGCTGCAACTCGCGCTGCACGATGTGCAATATCTGGAAAGAGGGCGGCAGGGATGATTCTCCGCTGGAGGACATCGGGCGCGCCTTTCGCTCGCCGCTTCTCAGGAATGTTCGTTACGGGCAGTTGTCCGGCGGCGAGCCGATTCTGCGCGACGACGTTGCGGACATAATCGGCGGGATGCTCGACGGATGCCTGAAGTTCACGAAACTCGGGATTGCGACCAACGGCCTGAAGCCGGAGTTGTGCGTCGGGCGAATACGCGAGATTTGCGAGCGCTACCACGAGCGGCTGCGCGGAATATATGTGCTTGTCTCAATCGACGGAATCGGCGATGTGCACGACGTGATACGCGGCGTGCCCGGCGCGTACGAGCGCGCGATGGAAACACTGGCCGAAATCGAGCGAATGCGCGAGACATATCCGCGCCTGCGAGTCCGCGTGAATACCGTAATGCAGGCGGCAAACGCCGACCAGTTGATGGAAATCTGGAAATACTTCCGGAAGAGAGGCATCTACGTTTCCTTCTCGCACGTGACCGAAGACGAGATTTTTCTGAAGAATCGCGGCACGCTTTTGCACTCAGACAACGGCGCGGAGGGGAAAATACGCGGATTCATTGATGAGATGTCGCGCATCGATTTCAAGCGGATGCCGTACTACCGTGTGATACGCGAGAGACTTGGCGGCGAGTCGCGCGAGGACGTGTGCAGATTCGGCTACACGTCGATATACATCGACCACGCGCTCAATGTCCTGCCGTGCTGGCAGGGCGCGGCGAGGCCGATAGGGAGCCTGCTCGACGAAGACATCGAGGCGAAATGGTTCGGCGGCGAGGCGCGCAAGAACGTGCTCGCAACACGACGGGAGCACTGCGGGCACTGCCTCGTCGAATTTCACAAGAATATGTACGAGAACCTGAAATCCTATTGCCGCCATCCGCTGCGACTCGCGGGGCTGGCTCTGCGTGAGATGAGGCGCTGATGGCAGACAACGTCAAACGGCCGCAGAAGTGGAAAATCCTCAGAGCCGCTTTGGGCGTCACCGTGCTGGCGGGCGTGCTTGGATTCACCATCCACCGGTTCGGCAGCGACTGGTCCCGCCTTGCGGCACAGGGCCTGCAACTCCGGTACGGATTACTTGTGGCGGCTTTGGGGCTGGTAGTTGCAAACAACCTGGTTAATGCCGGGGGGTGGTATGCAATCCTCAGGTGGATGGGAAGAAGGGTTTCACTGAGGCAGGCCTTTTCGGTTTATTCAATGTCCCAACTTTCCCGCAACGTCCCCGGCGGCGTGTGGAATTTTCTGGGAATGGCCTGGCTCGGGAAACGCAGCGGCATCGACGCGAAAGACACGCTGAGCGCGGCAATGATAGTGATGCTGTGCGGGCTCGTCTCCGGGTTGATAGTCTTTGCGGTATCGCCGGTTTACACGGTTGGTGTGGGGTGGGCTGGCGGATGGATTTCGCTGCTTGTGATTCTGGTGGTTCCCCTCGGCCTGGTACTCCTGCACCCGCGGCTTTTCTTCTCGCTTCTGAACGCGGGCCTGCGGTTGATAAAAAAACAGCCTGTCCTGATTCATCTCCGTTATCGTCACCTGCTGGGCGTTCTATGCGCTCAGTGTGTGGTATGGCTTGTTTCGGGACTGGTGTTTCGGTATGTGTTCTTAAGTTTCTTGGGGACGGCACCGGACTTCTTTACGATGGCGGGGATATATGCATTGGCGTGGTGCGTTGGCTTTCTGTTCCTGCCGGTGCCGAACGGACTGGGAGTGAGGGAAGCGATGCTGGCGTTTCTGCTCAGCACGCAGAACATCGAGCCTCCGGTCGCCGTTGCGGCGAGTCTCGTGGTAAGGCTTCTGCAACTTGTGGCCGAGGTGAGCCTGGCCGGGGTGGGCGCGATACTGTGGCGCGGCCTGCGCCGGGCAGGCGCCCTGACGGAGGACTCCGCATTTCAGGTTCGGTCTAAATTTTCCGCTCCGGAATGCCGAGACTAGGTTAGGATTATTCCCCCCCGTTACGTGATGGGTGTGGAACACAGAAAGTTGAAGTACACTTCAAGAAAATGGCATGAAAAAGATCCTGTTAGTCGAAGACAACACGATGATATGCCGGATATGGAAACTCCATCTGGAGAAATCCGGCCATAAAATTGATTCCGTTCATACCGGCGATGAGGCACTGGAATACCTTGCGCAGGAGACGCCGGACCTTGTGCTGACCGACGTTATGCTGCCGGGAATGAGCGGACTGGAACTGGTTGAAAAAATCCGCGCCGGCGAACAAACCAGGAACATTCCCGTCATAG
>JBDRIB010000004.1:0-30233 GCA_043816375.1 Planctomycetota bacterium
GGAACTACTGCTCTATATGGCAAGCCGCGCGCAACTGGTTCGCGAGGTCATCCTTCCCGCGCTCAAGGCGGGGCGGGACGTCGTCTGCGACCGGTTCCTCCTCTCCAGCCTGGTCTACCAGGGATATGCCGGCGGCCTCGATATCGAAGCGCTCAAAACCATCGGTTACTTCGCGGCTGGGGGCCTGCGGCCCGACGCCACTTTCGTGCTGAAACTCCCGTTCTCCGTCGCAATGCGGCGCCGCCGCAAGACTCCCGACAGGATAGAATCCCGCGCGCAGGCGTTTCACCGCAGGGTTATGCACGGCTACATTGCGCTTGCGAAGGAGAATCCCGAAAAAATCTCTATTATTGATTCCACCAGGCCGGTCAATGCCGTCCAGCAAGAAATCAGAGACATCGTCGGAAAAATGCTCCCCTGATTCCCGGGCCTTTCCTGAAGAGTTTTTTGACAGAAGCCTCGCCTCGGGCAGGCTGTCCCACGCCTACCTGTTGCTCGGTGCGGACACAACCGGCATCGTCGGCTTCTGTCGCAGGCTAGCCCGCAGACTCTTCTGCCGCTCCGGCTGCCCCCCGGACCGGGCGCGGTGCGCGCCCTGCAAACGCGTCGAGAGCGGCAATCACCCCGATTTCCACCACCTTCAGCCCAAAGCGCCCGGCGGAAAAGTGCGAATAGAACTGACCCGCGAAATACGGCGCGCGGTGAATATGTCGTGTTTCGAAGCGCCCTGCAAGGTCGTCGTCATCGAACACGCCGAGCGTATGACCGAGGCGGCGCAGAACCAGGTGCTCAAAACGCTTGAAGAACCGCCCGACGGCACGCTCCTTCTGCTCGTCGCGCCGACGGCTGCCGGCCTGCTGCCCACCGTGATATCGCGCTGTGTTCCGGTGCGGTTCACCGCGCCTGCGGCGGAGGAAATCGGCAAAACGCTGGCGTCGAAGGACGAGCGGGAAGGAAACATCGCCTGGGCGGCGCGCGCAGCCGCGGGCAGCGCGGAGCGCGCCCGCCTTCTGCTCGAGCGGGACGCGGCGCAGTTCAACGGATACATTCTCGGCGCTCTCTCGCGCAGGGAGCCGGCCGGGTGGGCGGAATTTTCGGAGAGGCTGCTGACCTTCGGCGTGAATCCCGATGCCTCGCTGTCCGAAAGGCGCTGGTGGCTGCGCGTAAAATTCGATATTCTGGCGATGGCGCTGCGAGACGCGCTGCTCGCCTCGCTGGACATCAGGGGCGTTCGCGGTTATAATGTTGAAAATTCGGAAGAAGCAGGCGCAATCGGCGAGGCGTATTCGACTGAAGAAATCCTCGATGCGCTGGCGCTTATCGCGGATTTGCAGGAAAAGATTGAGCGCAACCTGGGTATGGAACTCGTCTGCGATTGCCTTGCGCAGCGCCTGCTGGGGAGTGAGCCGTAACCGTCACCGTTAACAGGGAACAACAACAATGTACGTTATAGCAGCAAGATACGGCGATATGCCGATAACGGGCGAGTTCACGTCCGAAATAGACGGCCTGGTGCCCGAGGAATACGTGGTTCTCAAGACCGACCGTGGCACGGAGATAGGCGTCGTGCTAACCCGGTCGCGGGAAGTCGAGGACAGGCCGGAGGGGGCGGTGGGCGAGGTCTTGAGAAAAGCGACAGGCGAGGACCGGCAGAAATGCCTTGAATTGAAACTCGAAACCGTGCCCCGCGAGTTCCTTTTATGCGTTGACAGGATAAAGCACTTCGACCTGCCGATGAATCTGGTCCACGTCGAACACCTGCTGGGCGGTGAAAAAATCATCTTCTATTTCCTTGCCGACGGCCGGGTTGACTTCAGAGAACTCGTCAAGGACATCGCCCGCGAGTATCACACGCGGATAGAAATGAAACAAATCGGCGTCCGCGACGAGGCAAGGCTCAAGGGCGACAGGGAACACTGCGGACAGGATTTGTGCTGTCGCAGGTACATAAAGAATTTTGAGCCGGTAACGATGAAGATGGCCAAGAGCCAGAAGGCGACCCTGGACCCGGCCAAAATCTCCGGCCACTGCGGCCGCCTGATGTGCTGCCTCCGTTATGAAGACCACATCTACAATGAGTTCAGGCGGAAACTGCCCAAAAAAGGCTCCCGCATTATTACAAAACAGGGCGTCGGAGAAGTAATAAACTACGACATCCTCGCCCAGAGGGTCACCATCGAGACCGACGCGAGGGTCAGGATTAACGTCGGCATTGACGAAGTAATCGGACGCGAAGAAAAAAAACGCGAAGAAAGGAATCCCGAAGGAAGGAATCCCGAAGAAAAAAAACCCGGGGACAGGCAGCGCACAAACAGGCGCTAAGCGGGTGTCCGTAAATTTCTCAAGTTGCCCGTTTTTTTGCGCCTTCGGTGACTGTCACTAATTACGGAATCGACCTCGACTTTGCCCGGTACGGGCCTGTATGGGGCGGGGGAGATTCGTAGATTAGTGACTGTCACCGTTTGGAGCGTTGTTGCACGGTTTCCCAGGAACACTCGCTTGCCATACAACGAACAACGAGGGAAAAAACGGGCAACTTGAGAATCTTGAACCGTTTCTTCCCCGGCGACAGCGATGTAGGGCACGGTCTTTAGACCGTGCCGTCCATACGGACGGCCCGCCCGGTACGGGCCTGTATGGGTATGGGCCGAATGAATAGATTCAGGTGACTGTCACCGTAAGATGACGGTTGTTATTGAAATGCCAAAAAAGAAACAGAGACAACGCAAAAAGTCATACGAAGACATCGTCCGCGCGGTCGCGCAAAAACACAGGCTCTTCGCGCCCGAAGCGTACTTCTTTGTTTTCGAAGCGCTCTCTGTCGCGCAAAAAATAGTTGCGGCCAAACGCACTCCCGACGGCCCGGAACTTCACGTATCGGGCCGGGAACTGCTGGAGGGCATACGCAGGCTCGCCCGCAGGGAATTCGGATATATGGCGAAGACCGTCTTCGAAACCTGGGGCGTCAAAACCACCGAAGACTTCGGCAGGATAGTCTTCGACCTGGTCGGCGCGCAACTTATGCACAAGACGGAGACGGACACCATCGACGATTTCAGGAACAGTTACGATTTCGACAGGGCATTCGAGTCGGAAAACCTGTATCTCAGCGAATGGAAAGTAGGCGAATAACCGCTTTTAATAAAAAGGTGACAGTCACCAATCTACAAATCTCGCTCGACAGGCTCACTCGATTCCGTAATTGGTGACAGTCACCTTTTTTTCTGTAGGGCACGGTCTTTAGACCGTGCCGAATGAATAAGCAGCCTTCCAATGACCAGTCCCGTCCGGCCCGTCAGACAAGTCGAAGGGGGCGTCCCGCTGTACGCGTTTCCGCGCCTGTCGGGCATCCCCGGATTTACCCACGCCTTCACGACGCGCCTCACCGAAGCGGGTCGTCCGAATAATCTGTCCTTCAACGCGGCAGACGCTCCCGAACAGGTCCTCGCGAACAGAAGAACGCTTTGCGAAGCCCTCGGAATCGACATCGCGACGCTCACCGTATGTCGCCAGGTCCACGGCTCGCGCGCGGCGGTAGTCACCGGCGGGAACGCCGGCTCGGGAGGCCTGGACCCGGAGAGCGCGGTGGCGGATTGCGATGCGCTGGTCTCAAACACAGCGCCCGCTGCGATGATGATACTTAGCGCGGACTGTCCCGTGGTAATTCTGTGGGACGGGGAAAACCGCGCGGTGGGCGTATGCCACTGCGGCTGGCGGGGAATTCTGGATGGAATAATTTCCAGCACCATAACTACGATGAGCGATGCCTTCGGCACAAGGCCCGGTTCGCTTCTCGCCTGCTGCGCGCCCTCAATCGGGCCGTGCTGCTACGAAGTGGGGCGTGACGTTGCGGAAAGATTCCGCGTGGCCTTCCCCCGAAGCGATTGCGTTGCGGAACGGGAAGGCAGGGCGTTCCTCGACCTTCGCGCGGCCGTGTCGCGTGCATTGGAAAAACAGGGCCTGCGTCCGGAGAACATCGAGGTGTCGGAGATATGCACGAAGTGCCGCGTCGATGAGTTCTTCAGTTACCGCGCGGAAGGAACGAAGGCGGGCCGCATCGGCGTAATCGCCGCGCTTACGCCATAACGCAATTTGCGACCGGACCGGTTCTATTTACGGAATCGCGCGAGTGTGCGAGCGCGATTCGTAGAATAGAACCGGTCCTCAGACGAGCAAATTGCATATAGACTTCTACGGTGACAGTCACTAATCTACGAATCTCGCTCGGCGGGCTCGCTCGATTCCGTAATTAGTGACAGTCACCCGAGCAACTCCGCTATCTGCACCGCGTTGGTCGCCGCGCCCTTGAGCAGATTGTCCGACACTATCCACAAATCAAGCCCGCACTCGACCGATACGTCCTCGCGAATCCTCCCGACGAACGTCGCCTCGTCGCCCTCCGCATCGACGGCCAGCGGATAGAGCGCCTTTCCCGGCTCGTCGATGACCTTCAGATTCGGCATTCCGGAAAGCAACTCCCGCGCGTGCGCGGCGGTCAGTTTCCTCTCCGTCTGTATATTTACCGCCTCGCCGTGGCCGCGCATCACCGGCACGCGCACCGTCGTGGCGGTTATGGCGATTGAATCGTCTTCGAGTATCTTGCGCGTCTCGTTGACCATCTTCATCTCTTCCTCGGTGTAGCCGTTTTCCAGAAACGCGCCGATGTGCGGTATGCAGTTGAACGCAATCTGGTGCGGGAATACCCTGGGCCTCGCGGGCATCCCGTCGAGGACGTCGCGCGTCTGCGCTATCAACTCTTCCATTGCAGCCCAGCCCGCGCCGGAAACGCTCTGGTATGTCGAGACGACGACGCGTTTTATTTTAGCCGCGTCGTGAATCGGCTTGAGGACGAGGACCATCTGTATCGTCGAGCAGTTCGGGTTTGCGATGATGCCGTTGTGCCTTTTCGCCGCGTGCGGGTTAACCTCCGGCACAACCAGCGGAACGCGGGGGTCCATTCGGAAGGCCGACGAGTTGTCGATGACCACGCAGCCGTGCCCGGCGAAGAGCGGCGCGAACTTCCGGCTCACCGCCGCGCCCGCCGAGAACAGCGCGATATCGACATCGGGAATTGCATCCTCGCGGAGTTCCTCGACGGTGATTTCCGCGCCGCCGAACCCGATTTTTGTTTCGGCGGAGCGCTCCGACGCGAGCGCGCGGATTTCCCCGACGGGGAACTTCCGCCTTTCCAGCGCCTTCAGCATCTCCGCGCCCACGGCGCCCGTCGCGCCGACAACGGCGACTCTCTTGCTCATAAAACTTCTCCATAAGAAAATTCGACGCCGCAGATTATATCTTGTTTGTGAAAGTAGGCAAGCAGGGAGTAGGATAGTAGAGAGGAACAGTGATTCAACGCAGAAGGCGCAGAAAGTCGCTGAATGACACAGAAAACACCTGAACCCCTCTTTCCACAGATAAATTCACCGCGGAGACGCAGAGGACGCAGAGAAAATCAAACCCGAACCGAAACGAAAACCCACCGCGGATTTCTCGCAAATTAGAGCGGATAAACGCGAGTTCCTGATTCAATATTGCCTTAACTACTAATTTCCTATAAACTTCAAAGCAAGAAAAGAATGCCGGTGAGTGTGCTATGTCCAACCTGTTAGACAGAGACAGGCAGATGTCCATACTAATTGTAAACGTGGTCGACAATGGAATCATCTTTGCCGCTGACAGAGCGATAACACTTGGTAGTAAACAGGTGGCAAACAAACCAAAGGTTTTATTTTCTCCAAACAAACGCGCGATTGTTGGCTATTGTGGCCTGGCGGAGATTGAAGGGCAAGATATGGACAAATGGCTGAATCACTTCTTGCTCTCAAATGAAGACTTTGTTTCCTTAAAAGAGTTGTCGATGGAATTAAAGTTCCATATTGACAAGCAGATACGGTCAGACTTCGGTGACGGAAATCCCGAAGGTCTTATCATACATGTAGGAGGTTATGAACGTAGAGAGGAGCACATTGTCCCATTTGTATGGTATATAAGGAATGTGCACGGCATAGACAAACGGACGGGGGAATATACCAACTTCGACAAGGATTTCACTTGCAGTGAAGAATTTTGGAAGTATTTTCCCAACATTGGAGCAAAGGACATTCGGAATTATTTGAAGGCAATGGCAGGGGAGATAGAGCCATTTTGGTTCCATCAGGCACTTGGCTTGATTAGGTTCAATGTGTTCAGTAAGTTCCTGAAAGAGGCTTTTAAACTCTTGCATCAATTTCTTCCGGACGAGATTCCGAGCACACTTTCAGATTGGGAGAAACTTGCAAAGATGCAGGTTCTAATGTACGGCGCATATTTTGAGGCTTTTCACAAGGAAGGAGAACGATACGTTGGAGGTGGATGCGATGTTGTTTCGCTGCCGTGGCCCTCTGATTAGGTAAAAAGGCGACAAAAGTCCTTGTTTCTTCTCTGTTTCTTCCTTCGGTTCGAATTTGGTTTTCTCTGCGCTCTCTGCGGCTCTGCGGTTTATCTGGGTGTCCGATGTAGTCCGATAAAAGTCCCTGTTAGAATTGATATCAGGTCTTCTCTGCGTCCTCTGCGTCTCCGCGGTTCAAAAGAGGTCAAAGGCCTGCCCGCCGATGTGTGTGGCGGGTCAATGGTCAAAGCATTTGCCCCTCGATAATTCCTCGGGATAAATGTTTATTCGTGTGCATCCGACACACACCTCGCCGGACAAGTCTGTGGTTTCAAGTCTTCTCTGCGTCCTCTGCGTCTCCGCGGTTTTATCCGCGTTATTCCGCGTTGAATTTTCGCCTCGCCTGCGAAGGGTGAGTCTTCTGGCAGAATTGCATTATGGGAAAGAATGCGAAAAGATGTTTGACCGCAGGGAAATGGTGAGTAAGATTGCTGCGGCTTACAGTAATTTCTCAAGAAAAACAAAACCAGATGAGCAATAAATTGCGCATAGGGACGCGCGGGAGCACGCTTGCGCTGGCACAGGCGAAATCGATTGCAAGTCTGCTGAAGAAAGCGGGCGCTGCGTCCGAAATTGAAATAGTGACGATAAAGACGAGCGGCGACCGCGCGAAAGCGAAGCCGGCCGCGACGGGGGTTTTCACGAAGGAGATAGAGAAGGCGCTGCTGCGCGGCAGGATTGACCTCGCCGTGCACAGTATGAAGGATTTGCCGACGACGCTCGCCGAGGGGCTCTGCATAGGGGCGGTGCCCGGGCGATTGAATCCGCTTGACGTGCTTGTGGCGAGAGACGGCGGGAGGCTTGACGAACTGAAGCCCGGCGCAACTGCGGGAACGGGCAGCCCCCGCAGGCGCGCGCAGATTCTGGCGCGCCGCGCGGATTTGCGGGTTGTGCCGCTTCGCGGGAACCTCGACACGCGATTGCGAAAAGTGAGCGAGGGCGAGATTGACTGCGCGGTGGTCGCGATGGCGGGGCTGATGAGACTCGGACGCGCGTCGGAGGCGTCGGAAATTCTGATTGGCGAATTTATGCTGCCCGCGCCCGGCCAGGGTGCGCTGGCGGTCGAGGCGAGGAGCGACGACGGGCACGTTCTGGAAATTGTTCGCGCCATAAATCATCCTGATTCGTTGAATGAAGTGACGGCGGAAAGGGCGCTGCTGCGGGCGACGGGCGCGGGATGCAGGGCGCCGCTCGGCGCGCTTGCAAGAATCGACGGCGGACGGCTCGTGCTGAAGGCGGTGGTTCTGGACGCCGACGGAAAGCGCTGGTGCGCGGTTCGGCAGGAGGGCGTTCCGTCGGACGCGGAGGAGATTGGAAGGCGCGCGGCGGAGATATTGATTGAAAAGGGCGCGGGCGAACTGATAAAATCGGCGCGCGCCGGAACGAAAGAATAAAATATTTCGCGGCTGAATCGGCCGCCGGGATTTTACAGGACAGGACAATCAATAAGGAGCAAGATATGACCAGAGGTGTTTTTGGACTGGCGGCAGCGCTTGCAGTTATAACAGTGCTTGCCGGATGCCAGACGCAACCTCCACCGACCTACGAGCCGACTATGGTCAAAGAGTACTCGGTGGAACTGGAGTTCGTGCTCATACGGGTGGAACCTGCAGAGCCGGCTGCGGAGGGAGTGGAGACGAATACGGGAATGTTCCCGTTCCTTGAGCCTGTGCTGTTAGATGAGCGCCGGGACGAATCAAGTTCCGGATTCGTTTCGTATGGTCCGATGATATTGCAGCCCAAGCCGCCCGTTGAGCCGATACCCGGGTTGGGACCGGGGACAGGAGAACCGCCGTTGGAAGAGCCGCTTCCTCCGCCGCTTATGCCCGGCGAAGAAGATCTGCTTCCTCCCGGCGAAGAGGAGCCTCTGCCGTCCGTGGAACCCGAAAGGGAGGAGCCGGTCGTTCCCGTACCCGGGGAGATTGAGATAGTGATATACAGTGTGCGGCAGAGCCTCGCGGTAGGCGACAAGATTGAAGTGGACCGGGGCGAGAATGTGAGTTACATGGAAGAGCACGAAGGCGTCTCGATAGAAATTGAAGGAATAAGGCGATTTACGGTGGAAGGCATCAGCAAGCAAATCGGCAAGTCCGGAGACTTCAGGCTGTCGATAGAACTGACCTTCATCGACGAATCCTTAAAGATGAACTACACGTGCAGGCCGTCGAAAATCCTTTCGGCAACCAGTGACAGTGAGCACATTCTCGCCGCCAGCGGCAACCTGCGGGTAAGGCTGATTTGCAGGAAGGACAGGATGGTGGAATACGAAAGGTAAAAGACGGAAGACGCGCGATATCAGAACGCGACGGGACGCCTCCGATTTTGGGGGCGTCTCTTGTTTTCGGTGGCATTATCCCGCGTTTCGGTGGCGTTCCAACTATGTAGGGCACGGTCTTTAGACCGTGCCGTCGCATACGAATCCACCTTTCTGGCCGCCTGTAAGGGCGGCTCGGGCGAAGCGGAAGGGTCTGAAGACCCTTCCCTACTTTGTTCAATAAGATAATAAGGATTTGTATGAAGTTACTTCGTATTTGCCGGTGATGCAGTAGACGACGGAACTCTTGTTTTCGGTGATGGGCGGCGGCGTGGGGCTGCTATTCCTTTGCACGGGAGAGGTATTCGCCGGTGCGCGTATCGACCTTGACGAGTTCGTCTTCCTTGATAAAGGGCGGCACCTGTATATTGAGGCCGGTTTCGAGTACGGCCGTTTTGTACTGGTTGGTCGCGGTCTGGCCTTTGACTATGGCGTCGGTCTGAACGACCTTGAGGTTCACCGTCGTCGGCAGTTCGACGGAAATGGGATTGTTGTCGTAGAACTGGACCGTCACCTCGGTGTTCGGGACGAGGAAGTTCATTGTCCCTTCGAGGATTTCCTCCGAAAGGGATACCTGGTCCAGGGTTTTCTCGTTCATAAAGACGTGTTCGTGGCCGGCGGAGTAAAGGTATTCCATCTTGACCTGGTCCAGGAAGGCGACCTCGACTTTGTCGTTGCTGCGAAAGCGCTTGTCGAAGACGTTGCCGGCTTTCAGATTTTTGAGTTTCGTCTGGATGATAGAACGCTTGTTGCCCGGCGTCAGCAGATGTATGTCGACGACCCTGAACATCTTCCCGTCAACATGGATAACGTTGCCCTTCTTTAACTGTACTGCTTCAATCATATTCGACGCACCTCTTGAGGGGAAAAACCAGTCAGGAACCGCAACCGCAAGGTTTTGAATTATAACCGCAGGAGCGGGAAAGGCAAGCACGTTCTCCCCGGGACCGTCAAGTAAAGGGGTCAGACCCCTTAGTTGACGATCTTGAGGGGATGTTGACAATCGGGGCCTGTTACATATACTGTATGAAATGGAGAACAAAGTGATAAGCAAGGACGAGGTGAAAACCCGCGTGCGCTACGGCGAGACGGACCAGATGGGCGTGGTGTACCACTCCAACTACCTGCGCTATTTCGAACTGGGCCGCACCGAGTATATGCGTGCCCGAGGATACGCATACAGCGATTTGGAGAAGAGAGGCTTTTTCCTCGCGATAGTGGACGCGACGGTGCGCTTTCGCGCGGGCGCGCGGTACGACGACGAGATAGTCATCAGGACGAAAATCGAGGACTCCTCTCCGGTGCGTGTTACATTCTATTACGAGGTGCGGAAGGTGGAAGGAGACGTGCTCCTGGCCGAGGGAACGACGGCGCTCGCCTGCATTGACAAAAACAGAAAGATAACCAGACTCCCCGCCGAAGTCATCAACGCCCTGAATGTAACAACAAAAGGGGTCTGACCCCTTTTTTTGTTATCCGAGGAAATTGGCAAGAAGCGCGTAGCCGTCGGGTGTGAGGAAGGATTCGGGATGGAACTGCACGCCTTCCGCCGGAAATTCCCTGTGCCTTATTCCCATCAACTCCCCGCGCTCCGAGCGCGCAACGACGAGCAGGCAGTCCGGGAGAGAGTTTTCCTCGACCGTGAGCGAGTGATAGCGCGTTGCGACGAAGGGGCCTGGCAGGCCGCGATAGACCGACATCCCGTCGTGATGTATCTGTGAGGTCTTGCCGTGCATAAGGCGCGCGGCGCGGACGATTTTTCCGCCGAACGCCGTTGCGATGCACTGGTGGCCGAGGCAGACGCCCAGTATCGGGATATGCGGCGCGAAGCGTCTGATGATATCCACGCTGACGCCGCTTTCGGCCGGTGTGCAGGGACCCGGAGAGATGATGATGTGGGTTGGAGCGAGGGCTTCGACCTCGTCCGGCGTTACTTCGTCGTTGCGTTTGACCAGGCACTCGACGCCCAGTTCTCCCAGCCGCTGGACAAGGTTATAGGTGAAGGAATCGTAGTTGTCTATTACGAGGAACATTGTTCTTGCGGTGACAGTCACCTGGGTTTCACCGGGGTTTCAGGTAAACACTCAGGAAGCGGGAATACCAGTGTTCCAGGAGCACGTCGTCGCGCAGGATTTCTTCGAAATACCTGTGCGCCTCTTCCTTTCTGTCGAAATAGAGCAGTTGCACGCCGAACCAGAATTTTATCTCGTTTTTCCTGTCGTCGGCGACCAGTGACCGCGCGGCTTCGAGATAGTCTTCCGCGAATTCCGGGTCAAGGGGCTCCTGCAGGGTGAGCAGGCCGTAAATGATGCGAATGTAAGAGAGCGGCGCGAGGCGCTCCATATCATTTCTGATTTCTGCGAGCGAGTCGGCGATTTGCCTGTGGAGTTTCTCCCCGTACTCGTTGGGTGTGCCGTCGGGGTCGCGTCCGCGCGAGATATGTTGCAGCATCATAGCGAGGACGGCCCTGGTCTTTGCGTTCAGTTGGGCTTCCCTGAATTCTTCGCGGTGGTCGGGGTAGCGGTTGAGTTCATAGAGTATTTCCAGGACGGCCGGCAAATCGATGTCGCCGGCGTCGCCATTTCCGGAGTACCCTTCGACGATGTAACTTTCCACGATACGGCTGACGGCCTCGATGCAAAGCAGTGGCTCATTTGCGAATGAAATTCTGACGTCTTCAAATACCTGCCTTGCCTTTTCGTGCCGCTTGAAGTGCTGAAGCACCTCGCCTGACATCAGCGCCAGTTCAGCCTTGATATGCGCGGGGACGGTTGCTTTTTCCGGGTAGTCTTCGGCCAGGCTGATAATATCCTCTGCGGTCTGCGCGTTTTCCGGGTACAGTACTGTTTCAATCATGCGAACGCGTATAAGGGTGCGGCGCGCGGCGAAGACGATTTCCAGCCACTGATTGTACAGTTTGACCTTGTCCGCGTTTCCCGGCAGTTGCCGCCACTCGCCGGCCTCCTTTTTGCGCAGTTCGTATTCGTTGAGGACGCGGGCTTTTTCTTCAGGCCCCAGTCCCGTAACGTCCGGTTCGGTAGGTATGTGTTTTATCTCGGGGCTGGCGATAAAGTAGAACTCCCAGAGGCAGTCGATACATTCCCTGAAATACTCCAGCGAGAGGAGAGGCCTTTGCCTGTCTTTCAGCGATTCGTGAAGGACGTCCCGGGCGTATGTCAGCACCGCGCGGGCCAGTTCGGGCTGGAAGACAACTTTCTCCGTTTCCGGGTCCACCACGCGGTACCTTACGCGTATTTCGCTCATATGCCTGCGGTATTGGGGGAAGTCGCCCTGCTCCCTGAAGATGCTCGCGAGCAGCACGTCGGCCTTTATCTCGAAAGAGCGAAGGGGATAGCGGTCTTCCACGATTTCTTTTACCCTTTCGCAGATTTCGCGCGCCCTGTCCCATTCACGTGACTCTATGTAGTAGGAGGCGCAAAGCAGGTAAATCCCGGCGCTGCCGGCGAAGTCCCCCCGGCCCCGCACTTTTTCGGCGTGGCTCCTGTACAGTTCAATCGTAAAGTCATCGACATCGGTTGTTCGGCCCAGGATTGTTTCGATTTTGGAGACACCGATGATTGCGAGGATTTCCCTGCCGGCCTCGATTTGCGAGATGCCGTATTTTCGGGCAAGTTTGCCGGCGAGTCCGGCGAGGTCGGCCTCGTCGTCGAGGCACAGTTGTATCGCCGCCGCCCAGGTGGCGGCTTCCTGTGCGTAGCCGCGATATTTCTCGTTCCCGTAGTATTTCTTCGCTATATCGTTCAGGTCGTTGACGGCTCCGACGGCGAGTCTTCCATCGAAATCCCTGTCTTCCAGCACCCTTGATTCCAGGGCGTAGGAGAAGGCGATACGCCTTTCGCATTCGATTATATCGCTGTCGGGGCTGCCGCGCTCGCCGCCGTACACATTCAGAAACTTGAAGTAGCGGGTGCGCGCCTTTTCCCAGGAGCGGGCGTTGTAGTAGGTGAAGGCGTCTTCCAGCAGTCTTTCGGGCGGTGGAATAATCTCTTCTAACTTGAGACTGCCGGGGGCAAAGGTCAGCCCCTTGCCGTATAGCAGCAAGCCGGCTCCCGGCATCCGCTCGTTTTCCTTAACGATGTCCTGGTCGTCAATTGAATACGGCGTCAGTTTCCTCCCGTCGATGACGGGCGATATCCTGCCGTTTTTTATGGTAACGCTGCAGTGTATTTTGCCGTCCTTCGGCTCGATGTCCAGGTTTGCCCAGCCCGGTCCGCGCGGGGAGTCGCCGCGCTGGAATTCGAGCCTGTTCAGACGGCCGTTGACGAAGAAAAATACCAGCGCGTATCCTCTCAGATAGCTGCCTGCCGGGCCGGGGCTGTCGCCGTAAAGGTAGAATCCTATCCTTGAATCGTCCGTGATATCCGGTTTCACTTCGATATCCATCTTTATCTCCACGTCCTCCGGCAGTTCGCTGTCACGTATGATCGCGGGCAGAAATGCCTGCTCGCGGGTCGCGCGGCCGATAAGGGCGGTTACGTCTTTTTCGGTGAACGATATGTACTCGATGAGACGGCGTTTTTCAGCGGGGGGGTGCAGTCCATTCGGGGGAGGGGGCGGTTGCGGCGGAAAGAAATATCCAATAGCCCAGACGACAAGAACGCCCAGGACGATTGTCGAAAGCGAGGTCGTGATTACCGCCCTGTGTTTTCGAATCTTCTTGGACAGGCGGTATATCATACTCGGGGGGCGCGCGAGTATCGGCTCGCCCGCCCGGAAGCGGCGGATGTCGTCGATGAACTCCAACACCGTCGCGTAGCGCCGCTCGCGGTCTTTGTACATCGCCTTCATGCAGATTGTTTCGATGTCTTTGTGGATGTAGGGATTGCGCCGGCGCGGGAGGATGGGTTCCTCGTTGATTACCTTGAGTATGGTTTTGAGGTTTGTCTCGGCGACAAAGGGCGGTACGCCGGTCAGCATCTCGTATAGCACGGCGCCGAGCGAATAGATGTCGCTGCGCTCGTCGATGTTCTTCACGTCGCCCTGTGCCTGTTCAATCGGCATATAGTTGGGCGTGCCCATTGTCGTGCCGCTGCGGGTGTACTGCGTATCGGCCTCCACCTGCTTTGCCAGGCCGAAGTCCATCACCTGGACGCGGCCGGCATTGTCTATCATAACGTTTGCGGGCTTGATGTCGCGGTGGATGATGTGCGCCTCGTGCGCGGCGGCGATGGCCTGGGCGACTTTGACGATG
This sequence comes from Planctomycetota bacterium, assembly GCA_043816375.1. GTDB lineage: Bacteria > Planctomycetota > B129-G9 > B129-G9 > B129-G9 > JBDRIB01. The sequence continues at coordinate 13,954 of JBDRIB010000004.1, forward strand.
ATGTCGAGCGACTCGTTGGGGGGCAGGCGCTTCTTTTTCATCATCTTGTGCAGGGGCTTCCCGTCGACGTATTCCATTGCGAAGTAGTGTTTGCCCTTGTGCACGCCGACGTCGTAGATGGGCACGATGTTGGGGTGGCGCAGACGGGCGACGGCCTTCGCCTCGTGGTGGAAGCGCTTTATCTGTTCCTCGCTGGCCGTCTCGCCTGCTATGAGCACCTTCAGCGCGACGACCCTGTCGAGGTTCCTCTGTTTCGCCTTGTAAACGATGCCGGAAGCGCCGCGGGCGATTTCCTCGATGATTTCGTAATTGCCGAAGATCATTCCCGGCTCCGGGTCGCCTTCTATCTCTGTTGCCTTCTCTTCGGCGGGCGGGGCGGGGGGGGGCTTTTGCGGCTGTTCGGGGATGAAAACGGTGTCCGCCTCGGCGTCGATGTCGGCGCCGCTCGTGATATGGACGAAGGAGTGCCCGCAGCGCGGACAGGGCACCTCGGTACGCGTCTCATCGACTTCCAGATGGAAGACGTTTTCGCATTCCGGGCAGATTAATTTTTCGCGCATGCCGGACACCGGTGAGAGTTTCAAGTTCCAGGTATCAGGTTTCAGGTGGCGGAAGAGGTGCTCCACCTGAAACCTGAAACTTGAAACCTGAAACACGCACAACGATTATTGTTCGCTGCCGGTTGAATCACCGCAGTAGAGCGGTCATCTTTTCTTAACAGGATACGTTCCCGTATCTAGCCTGTTTGTGCTTTCGCGGTCACTTCCAGCATTCGGTCGATGCACCTGCGGGCGCGCCGCGCTGTGTCCGGCTCCACTGTTATCTCGTACTTCATATCTTCAAGCGACCAGAGCACTTTTTCCAGGACGGTGCGTTTCATGTTCCGGCACACGACCTGCGGTATGGCCGCGTAGAACTTCTTGCCGGGAATCTCCTGCTCCAGTCTGTAAACCATCCCGGGTTCCGTGCCGATGATGAACTCCTCCGCCGGGCTCTCGCGGCAGAACCGAAGCATCCCGCCGGTCCCGGCGACCCTGTCGGCCATCTCCCTCACGTCTTCGGTGCATTCCGGGTGAACCACGACAAGCGCGTCGGGGTGTTCCGCCTTCTTCCGTTTAACGGTCTCCGCGAGAATCCGATGGTGGGTCGGACAGAAGCCGTCCCAGAGTATCATCTTCCGGCCCGATTGCTGCTCGACCCACCGTCCCAGGGACCGGTCGGGCACGAAAATGATTTCGCGCCCTTCGTCAATCGAGTTGACTATATCGAGCGCGCTGGTCGATGTGCAGCACAGGTCGCACTCGGCCTTGGTTTCCACGGTGCTGTTGATGTAGCAGACGACCGCCGCGCCCGGATGTTCCGCCTTGAGTTCGCGCAGCGCTTCGGCGCTTATCATATTAGCCAGGCTGCATCCGGCCCCGGTGTCCGGTATCAGCACGGTCTTTTGGGGGGAGAGTATCTTCGCCGTCTCCGCCATAAACTGCACCCCGCAAAAGAGGATGACGTCGGCATCCGTGCCGGCCGCCCTGCGGGCCAGTTCCAGCGAGTCGCCGCGGAAATCGGCGATGTCCTGCACATCCGGTCGCTGATAATTATGCGCGAGGATTACCGCATTACGTTCCCGCTTAAGGCGTTGAATTTTCTCGAAGGCTGATTCGTTCAAGCGTGTGCACCCCCGTATATATAGTCGCACAGCGGCTCATAAAGTTCTGGATTATACCAGAAAACATTTCTCCTCCAAAACAAATAGGCGGAACCTGTAACTCGCCGCTTACAGCATTTTGTAAACGCCGATTTACGCCCCGCCAGATCGTCAACTAAAGGGGTCTGACCCCTTTACTTGACGATCTTTGCATCTGGTTGTGAATGTGACGGTTACGGCAGGTGTCAAGAGAGCGGCCTGTGCCTCTCGCCGGCAATATTTGTGGTATGGCATTTGCGAATACTCCTATTGCACACATAATATCAGGGTGGTAAAATGCTTATGATGCGCCTGGAAAACATAAAATCAACCGGACGCCGAAAGAAACAATACGGCCGGAAAAACATTCTTGCAGACCAGTCGGGTCAGGCGGCGGTGGAGTATGCCCTGATTGCTTTCATTCTCGCCGTGGCGATTACCTGGGCCCTGGTGGGCGGCCTGCACAAGGCGCTCCAGGATTTCTTCGACGAGATTATGGCGTTTGTCTCGCTGCCGGTGCCTTGATATTCAAGATCCGAAATTCAAGAGTCTTGCGCCCTCGATGCGCTGAACAACGGAACGCAACAATTTTTCAGGAGCAGCACGATGTATATGTTCAAATTCCTCTGGGCTTTTCTGAACGTCCCGAATGGCGGGCGCGGACAGGCGATGACGGAATACATCCTTATCATCTCCATCATTTCCGTAGGCCTCATCGTGGCGGCCGTGCTCTTGAAGGACCAGATAAGCAAGGTCTTCAAGTATGTCGTTCAAAGACTTGGCGGCCAGGGCGACGCCGAACTGGAGCAGACCGAATGGGAGGACTCCGAGGGACCGTACGATGACGCCGGCGGCGGAGGCTGATAGTGCTTCTCGCGGGCTCCGTCATTTCTCCACAGGTCGCGCAGGCGCTGGATATCGCACGGCATGCAGTCTTCTTTGCGGTTCTGGCGACGGCTGCATACACCGACATCGCAAAGTCGAAGGTATACAACTGGCTGACGCTGCCGGCGATTTTCATCGGCCTTGCGCTGTCTTTTATCGCTTATGGCCTGAGTGACGCGTTGCTGGACGTTTTTCTCGGCGCGCTTGTCGGCGGGGGAATCTTCTGGTTCTTCTTCCTCTTCGACGCGGTGGGGGGAGGCGACGTGAAACTGATGGCCGCGGTCGGCGCGTTGATGGGGCTTGACTTCACCATCTCTGCCCTTCTGGTGATTGCGGTCGTCGGCGCGCTGATGGCCATTGTGTTTCTTCTGTTGAGAAAACAACTGGGTGAAGGACTGAAAGGAAGTTTGAAACTGTTTTTCCTGTTCAAAAAGCCCGGAAAAGAAGGCGCCGAAAGCCAGACCATACCGTACGGCGTGGCAATCGCGGCGGGAAGCATTATCACCTGGTTTCTGATGATGATGCCGCGATAACAAGGTCAAAGGTGAAGGGTCAAAGGCTTGCCCGCCAATGTGTGTGGCGGGTCAAAGCAACTGCTGACTGTTTTACCTGAAACCTGCGAAGCGAAGCGGAGTCCCGACGCCGTTTGTCGGGAAAACCTGAAACCTGTAACAGCCGCGACACGGCGGGACGAAGATGCGCACCATTATCAATCTCACAATGAGAAGGAAAAGACACAAACAAGTCGCGAGCGAGCGGCGTCAGGGCGGTATGGCTATGGTCGAGTTCGCCCTGCTGTTCCCGATTCAACTCTTCTTCATACTCGCCATACTCGAAATCGCCCTCATCCAGGTCGGACGATTGATGGTGAGTTACGCCGCATACTGCGCGGCGCACGCCGAGTTGATGGGACAGGACCCGACCGAGGCCGCCGTAATCGTGCTCATCCCCCTGTGCGACGAAGAGCCGGAAACCACCGAATATCCGGGACCCGACATCGACATCACGGGCGAACCGCTGCAACCCGGCACGGGATTCAACTTCCCCGGGTGGGGCAACGTCGCCAAGTGGGAAGATGCGCGCAAGCGCGTGTTTGTTACGCGCCTGGTGGACTCGAGCAGCGACGTGCTCAACCGCTCCACGATTCAGCAGGAAGTATGGGAACCATTCCACGCCAACAGTATAGTACAGCACAATATCGGCGTCGAGGTTCGCTTCCTCTACCGGCTCAGGGTGCCGCTGTCGCTGCTCTCTATCATCTTCCCTGCCAGAGAACTGGATAACTACGCCGAATGGATTGACGAGGGAGGCACCTTCTGGCACGACAGGGATACCGGCGAGACATTTATGAGCCTGAGAGAGCGCTGGCTGATGCCCAACAGGGACAGACGCCTCCGCCGCACCCTGCCGGTTTATAGCATCGAAGACCGGCAAATTGTAGAAGAGCCGGTCGGGGAAGTGCCGTCCGACATACGGCAAGCGCCGCCGGGACAATAGGGCCGACTACGTCGAACGGTGACTGTCTCCAATTACAACGCAAAAGGTGACTGTCACTAATTACGGAGTCGAGGGAGCGCTGCGACCGAGACTCGTAGATTAGTGACTGTCATCCTTTTGCAATGCGAAAGCCGGGGCGTAGATTAGTGACTGTCACCGTGAGCAACGGACAATACTCGTGAAGAAACAACACACATACAGGCGTCGCAGGATGCGCGGCGAAGACGGCCAGGCGATAGTGGTGGGCGCGCTGACGATGCTGTTCGTCCTCGCCTCGGTGCTGTTTGTCTATCAGGTCGGAATAGCCGTTGACCGCAAGATTGAGTTGCAGGATGCCGCCGACTCCGCCGCATACTCCGGCGCGACCATCAAGGCCGTCTGCGTGAATAACGTCGAGTGGTTGAGCGGATGTATGGTGTATGTCTACAACAATATGATGAAGTATGCATTCGACAATATGTACTTCTCCGGCACGACGCGCACGGGAGAAGCGGTTGACCTCGCAAATTATGACGAGGCATACGCCCAGTCAAGGACCTGGATTGCACGCGGGCATCAATGGCTGGAGCGGCTCGCTATGATGCAGGAAACGATTGCCAATGCCGCGCCGCGTATGATACACAACGAGGTATATGACACCGCGCTTGCCAACGGGGCCGACTATGTGGCGCTTTGGCCGGACGCTCCCGAATACGAATACTTTCTCGACAGAAACGATTCTCTGAACTGTGTCTTCCGGCCGTATGGCGGCGGCGTCTTTATCGCGTCGAACACCGACTATGTCCTGCAAGTGGACCGTCCGGGCAGGGGGGGACGCTATTTCGAGTTCTGCATACACGACCCGCAGTACGCGGCCAACGGCGTAAATGCGGGCGAAGCGCGCGCCTTCCACATTTCGGGCGATTCCACCAGGGGCCAGACCCGGGCGTCGGGCATCCGAGGCAATACAATAACATTTTATGCGGGCCCTGTCTTTTTTCTGGACGACAGGTGGCCGGCACAGGACGCTAACGGTGTTGATTATTTCGAGGTCACGCTGAAACGCGACGGGGAGGACGGAGCGGTACTTTATCAACTCCCGCCGGTATATATCAGCGAAGGCTCCGGCGACGTTCCATTCAGCGTCTCGGTTGGAGCCGCAGGAATCAGAGTGACCATCACTTACACGCTGCACTGGAACGACGGAAAACCCCAGGCGGACATCGATAGTGTTTACGTGGACATCGGCGGCACCGAAGTCGTCAGCAGGCCCGGCGGGTACCTGCAGGTCACGGGCAGAGTAAGCAACAGCGGCGGCCTGTCCGCCGACTACTACTACGAGCAGCCCGCCGTCGGCCCTCTCTTTATCGATATCGACGGTTTCAATAACAGCACCGTCTATGACCCGGCGGAGGGTTTTGCCGACCTCGGCGGCGTGAAGGCGCGCCTGTTATACAAGGACGGCTATTACCAGTACGAAAAACGAAGGCGCCTCGTCGACGACTATCCCTTCTTCGTCGAGGACAACTATGCGCGTTTCCTGAACAGGGGTGTTTCCACTCCGGGATACGGCATAGACCCCGCCTTCGGCAGGACGCGGCAGGGCGACGATTACTCCACAGGCGTTATGGAGGACGGCACTCGCCTCAGGATGGTATTGCAGCGCGAAACGCTGGGGGACAGCGCGCCCGACTACCAGGCGATTGACCTGTTGCGCCTTCCGATGCCGCTTATCGTCACGGAAGATTTCTTGAAATACGGTGTGAACGTCGGCTGCTGGGGCAGACCGGAGTCGGGCAAACTGCTGTTCAAAACGCCCGAACACGGCTCCTTCGCCGTGGCCTGCGCCAGGCTGGGCAAATACACGTCGGTGACGCAAGAGCAACTCGAAGAAGGCAGCGACGCGGACAAGAACCTGCGTGTGCTGAATATGCCCGGGGGCCAAATCGACTATTATGAAAATCAACCATACCGATACGTTCGCTTCTTCGAGGACACATACGAACGATTCGCGGGCGTCAACACAAGCGGCTCGCAGGGATACTGGCGCGGGGCGCTGGCGCCGGTAAAGGAGACGATGCTCCCGGAAGACCTTTTCATTCAGTACGCCACATCCTCGGAAATGATTTTCGACAGGCTGATAAACTACTCTCTCTGGCGCAGCGACGACGAACTGGATGCCGCGTCCAACGACGAGATACCGCGCCTGTTGCGCGAGAGTTTTCTGCACCCGAAGATGGAAAATCCCTTTGACCACGACGACGAGGAGGCGCTGGACGATGTACTCCAGCACTAATAACGAGACAGCAACGGTGACAGTCACCAATCTACGAATCGCACTCGCAGGCTCGTGCGATTCCGCCCGTGCCCCTTACGGGTCAGGGTCCGAATGGGTAATTGGTGACAGTCACCGTACCGGCAGGCACCGTACCGGCAGGCAGAGCGGCAGCGTGGCCGTCGAACTGGCGATGCTTCTGCCGATATACATCATCCTGCTGCTGGCGACTTACTACATCGGCAACGGGTTTCTGACGAAGCATAAACTGCGCTCATCCGCGCGCACATACGCCGAAAACCGCGGCGGCTGGCCGGTGGGAACATACCTGAAGGACATTATCGACAGGGGGATGTACGAGTTCCAGATGTCCGGGTACTCGGCCCTTCCTTACAGCCTTGACCTGCAGGACGAGAAACAGTGGTCCGGCGGCGATTCTTTCTACTCGCAGTACGTCGAGGACATGACCGTCATCCCCCTCGGAGACGGCGTCCCGGACGACGTGGGGCGCGCGCTCAGGGGCAACAACCGTTTCGACCCGGACCGCGGCCTGTCAATAGGCGGACACATCTCGCGGCACGGCACGGAGGCCGAGGCTCTGGCCGCAATGCTGGAATATGATACCACGGGCGTCGTGCCCGAGGGGGAACACAGGCCGCTGCACGAAATATACTGGCAATGGTACTGGGCGAGGGCGCGTTACCGCATCACACGCGGCGGCGGGCCGGGCTTTTCCGCCCTCATTGCGGAAGAACGCACGTTCTGGCACCTGATGGAAGTAAACATCACCAACAGGGATGAAGTGAATAACACGGGACGGTTCGACTACGGACCATACAACGGCAGGATGCCCAATCCGATGTACCGGCGACTGGAACCTTCGGATATGGTTCAAAACCCGCAGGGCCTGAACCAGGACTACCCCGTATTCGGACCTCCGGAACCTGAGGAATGAATCTAGCCGGGACACAACGCGACAACAAAGGCAAATCCGCCCGCGCGCGGGACGGGAGGGCGGTAAACCCGCTCGGCATAGCCGTGATTGTCGCAGTTGCGATACCGGCGGTTTACGCGGGCCTTCTGCTGTGCGGCGTGGACGTCATGGGCGCGCTGGCCTCTATGCTGCGCGCTCCGGGGGAACGGAGTTCCGGGCCGCCCGGCGCAGCCGGCCATCCGGTGCCGCCCCCGCCGCAGTCGGAACTGGTAGAAACGATTCCCGGGCGGCAGGACGGCAGGACATACGCTCACTATGTCTCGAAGGTTCCCGCGGACGAACTTGCCGAAGAGATAACGGCCTCGATGAAGGGAAACGGCTGGCGCCACGACAGTGTGAACAGCGAATTGATGAGCGGTAGCGCCGCCGCAAGAATGCTCGTCTTCCAGAAAGGCCGGACTCATTGCGAGATAATGGTGAGTCCGCGTCCTTCCTCCGGCGGCTCCGACGTGGATATAATTTCTCTGCAGGCCGAATGGCCTCGGTGAAGGAAAGGCGCAGGAAACGTGATAACGCAAAAGGTGACTCCGCCACACACATTGGCGGACAAGTGTCACTAATTACGTTGGACCTGTTCTATTTACAACGCAAAAGGTGACTGTCACCAATTACGGAGTCGAGGGAGCGTTGCGACCGAGACTCGTAGATTGGTGACTGTCATCCTTTTGAATTCGTAGAATAGAACAGGTCCTAGAATGCCTCGGGGACAGTCCCCTGCGCCGGGATTCGTAGATGGTGACTGTCACCTTTCCGGACCCTCGAAAAAAACCGGGGCAAGTGTCTCCGCGACCTGGAACATTATGAAAGGAGCAACCCTATGCAAAGCAAGGTAGCGATACTCGTCGCAATCATCGTCGGCGTTATCGCCGTGGTCCTCATTCACCTGTACCTGCAAAGAGGTGAAGACGAGACGGTGCTGGTGCTGAAGGCCGTGAAAGATTTGAAGGAAGGGACAATCCTCAAGAAGGCGTACTTCGAAGAGCAAGAAATCCCCAGCAAGGCCTATTCGAAGCGCCACCATGTAACACCGTCGGTATTCAGAGCTATGGAAGGGCAAAAACTCATCCGCGAATACAGAAAAGGCGACTTCCTGTCAATAGCCGACGCGGCCAGCGTGGAATCCCTGGCCATAGAAAGACCCACCCCCGAAGAGGGGCGTCGCTACGTCCCGGTACAGGTGAGTTACGCCAGCGGAGCCGCGGGCCTGATGCGCAAGGGCGACCACGTTGATTTGGTCGTCGTGCAGCGCCTGAGCCCGACCGTCGATCCCCGTGGGGGACAGGGGAGAGGCGAAGACCTGAAGATAACGGTGCTGCGAAACGTGATTGTCAGGGAACTGGTCGGAGAGAGGTCCAGGCTGTTCGGGGACGAAGGCGGTTACTACTCAACGTTCGCGGTTGACCTGTCTACCGCGCAGGCGATAATTCTTGCGGCGGTACAGAACAGGGCGACGTTTGTCCTGCTCCAGCGCAACAGGCACGAACCGGCGGGCAAAGAGTCGATTGAAATGACTATGTATTCGACCAGCCTCGTCGATGCAATTGACAGAATGGCGGAACTACTGGCCGCAGACACCCCGGCTTCGGGAGATGGCTTCGAAACGCTGCCGGTGGTTCCATAAAAAACGCGAACGAAGGGGCCGCTCCCCTTGCCTTGCGTTTCGGAGGACGACGCAATGCCCAAACTTATCGTGATTGATTCAAAAGGGAACCAGACGCACTTCCCGTTCGAGAAGAATATCCTCACTATCGGCAAAAGCAACGAGAACGACCTTATCCTGAACAAGGCCGAGGTCTCGCGCAGGCACTGCCGCATAGTGAAGGACAAGAGCGGTTACCGTCTTGAAGACCTCGACAGCGCCAACGGCGTCTTCCTCGAAGGAACGCGGATACAGGGAACCGCGCCGCTGGCAAACGGCGCGAACATCGGGGTGGGGGACTATCTTATAATTTTCAAGGACGACGGGGCGACGGGCGTCGTCTCGAGCAGGGCCGCATCCACCAAAACCGACAGACCCGCGCCGCCGCCCCCGGACACCCGGGCGACGGGCGTTGCGGAAAAACGCGCCCGCACCGAAAGGCTCGCGAAGCAAAAGGCGCGCATTCACAAACTGCTCCTCGACAGCGTGGACCTGAAGAAGATTGACCTGTCGTCCCAGTCGCAGGAAGGACTCAGAAAAAAAACCCGGAGCACCGTCGAAGCGCTGCTGCGCACCGACACCGTCGATATCCCCCCGGACATCGACAAGGCCAGACTGGTAACCGAAATCGTCCGGGAGGCCGTCGGCCTGGGGCCGCTGGAAGAATTCCTCTCCCAGGACGACATCACCGAGATTATGGTCAACAACTGGGACAGCATCTACATCGAGAGAAAGGGCAAGATACAAAAGACCGACGAGCAGTTCACCGACAACAACCAGGTGATGGCCATCATCCGGCGCATAATCGCGCCCATCGGCCGTCGCATCGACGAGAGTTCGCCGATGGTTGACGCCCGGCTCCCGGACGGCAGCCGCGTAAACGCCATCATACATCCGCTGAGCCTGACCGGTCCGACGCTGACGATACGGAAATTTTCCCGCGAGCCGTTCAAGATGGAAGATTTGGTAGGCTTTGGCACATTAAGCCCCGAGATGGGGGAGTTTCTCAAACTGTGCGTTCTCCACAAGCAGAACTGCCTGGTTTCCGGCGGCACGGGCTCCGGAAAGACGACCCTCCTGAACGTCCTGTCGCTGTCCATACCCGGGGATGAGCGAATCGTTACGATAGAGGACTCGGCGGAGTTGAAACTCAACCAGGAGCACGTCGTCTCGCTCGAAGCAAAACCGCCCAACATCGAGGGCAAGGGTGCCATACCGATTCGCAAACTCGTGATGAACAGCCTGCGAATGAGGCCCGACAGGATAATCGTGGGCGAGTGTCGCGGCGCAGAGGCGCTGGATATGCTCCAGGCGATGAACACCGGCCACGACGGCTCGCTTACCACCGTGCACTCGAACTCGGCCCGCGACGCAACGTCGCGCCTGGAGACGATGGTGCTGATGGCCGGCACGGAACTGCCCTCGCGCGCGATACGCGAACAGATTGCAAACGCAATCAACATAATCGTACACACCGCGCGCCTGACCGACGGCGCCAGAAAGGTGGTGTCCATCTCCGAGATAACCGGGATGGAAGGGGACGTGATAACGCTGCAGGAAATATTCAAATTCGAGCAGTCCGGCGTCTCGCCGAAGGGAGCGGTGCTGGGCGAGATGCAGCCGACCAGGGCGGTGCCCAAATTCGTGCACGGGCTGAAAAAACGCGGCATAAACATTGACCTGGCTATTTTCAGGTAGATTCCGGAGGTCCGAGTTATGTTGCCGATTCTTCTTGCGATTATCTTCGGAGGGGCGGTCGCGCTGCTGGCCTACGGCGTGATAACCCTGATTGCAAAGGTCGTCGTGCCTTACGAGCGGAAATACGTGGCCGGCGCCGAGCAGACGCTCGACGGGATGTTCCTCAGCCTCCCGGTTCGCAACATTCTGTACCTCTCTCTGGGGCTGGGCGTTGCAATCGGCGTGCTTATGTATTTCATCTCCGGCAGCCCGGTAATCGCCATCGGCTTTGCAATTGTCGGGTTCGTACTGCCCAGAATCGTCATCGGCCGCGGCAAGAAGAAACGCGACGAGCGCTTCCTGGTTCAACTGGCGGACGCGCTGCTTTCGTTGTCGAACTCGCTGAAGACGGGCTACTCCGTTCCGCAGGCAATCAATCTTCTGGCGCGCGAGATGGACAACCCGGCGCGGCAGGAGTTCCGCCTGGTCGCGCAGGAGATGCAACTGGGCACCCCGCTCGAAGAGGCGCTGGGACATTTGGCGGAGCGTATGGAAAGTATGGAGATGGACCTGACCGTCGCGTCCGTCGCCATAGCGCGCCAGGTGGGCGGGAATCTCTCGGAGATAATGGAGAACATCGCGGGGACCATTCGCGAACGGCTTCGCGTGGAAGGCCGCGTGAAGGCGCTTACGGCGCAGGGCAGGATACAGGGCATCGTAATGTGCCTGATGCCGTTTGCGCTGGGCTTCATAATATACCTTGTGCGGCCGGACTTCATCAGACCCGTTTTCACGACGTGGGCCGGCTATCTCCTGATTGCCGTCATAATCGCCTGGATGGCGCTGGGGGCGGTCATCGTCAGGAAGGTAGTCAGCGTAGAGATTTGAAAGGCAAAAAAACATGCAGGGAATAACCACCTGGCTTATAGCGGGCATCGCGGCCTCGGCCGCGGGGCTTCTGACGTGGGGGCTGCTGCGTTCGCACCAGAGGTTTGTGACATCGGGCGACGCCCACGCGCAGCGTCTGTCCTTCCTGTTCGGGATGATTATGCCGTATGTCAAGGCCTTCTCGAAGATGCTCACGCGATACCACGGCTTCACCCCGACTGAAGAGAAAAGGGGCGGGGAAATCCAGACCGAGGTCGGGGGCCGCAGGCTGTTTTCCTCCGCGCTGGACTGGATGTATCGCAGCGCGCACCGGAGGCTGACGGCCGCCGGCTCCCCGATGGGGTATGAGGCGGCGGATTTTCTGGGCCTGTGGATTTTCGGGGTCGTGCTGGGCATTGCGGTGGGCTGCTCTCTCTGGCTGATGACGGGTTTGTGGTGGCTGATGCCGGTCTTCCTGCTGGTAGGCGCGGCGCTGCCGCCGATGTGGCTGAACGACGTGATGGTGCGGCGGCAGACCAGAATCAAAAAAGAGTTGCCCTTTGCGCTCGACCTGCTTACGCTTTCGGTCGAATCGGGAATGGACTTCACCGCCTCGATGGCCGGTATTGTCGAGAAACTCAAGGACAGCCCGCTCGCCCACGAGTTCGACCAGGTTTACAAGGAAATTAATATGGGCCGCCAGCGCGCCGACGCCCTGAGGTCTATGAGAAACCGCACGAATATGTTCGAGATGAACACGGTCGTCAGTTCGCTGATACAGGCCGACGAACTGGGCACCGGCCTCGGACAGGTGCTCAGGATACAGGCCGAAGAGGTGCGCCGCAGGCGGTTCGAACTGGCCGAAAAACGCGCACAGCAGGCGCCGGTAAAGATGCTTTTCCCGCTGGTGATATTCATCTTCCCGGCCACGCTGTTCACGATAGCCTCGCCGCTTCTGGTAAAGGTAATACAGATGATTTTCAGCGAGGATGGCTCTTCGTGGTTCTGAAAAGAAATAACGGCGAAGTCGTGCTGGCCCGCGTCCGTCGCGCGCTCTCGCGCCGCGAGAAGCGGCGGGGACTGCTGGGGAGAAACGGGCTGGAACAGGGCGAGGGGCTTCTTCTCAAGGGATGCCGTTTCGTGCATACCTTTCTGATGAAGTTCCCCGTCGGGCTTATATATCTTGACAAAAGGAAACGGGTGGCGAAGATTGTGCGCAGGCTTGCCCCCTGGCGCGTATCGGCGTGCCCGGCCGCGGAATCCGTGGTGGAATGCAGGGCGGACCTGCCCGCCCTGGGCCGGCTTCGCGTGGGGGAGTCCCTTTTGATGGAAGAGCAAGACGAATGACCGAAGTCACCGCGACATTGAAACTCCTGGGACCGGGAGAAACCGAAGCCGAGGTGCCCGTGGGCGACAGGCCGCTTATGATTGGGCGCGACCCGGGCTGCGACATTGTGCTGGACGACCCGGCCATCTCCAAAAAACACGCACAACTGCTCCTGGTGGACGGCGAATATATGGTGCGCGACCAGAACAGCCACAACGGCACCTTCGTCGATAACGAGCGCGTTACGCACCGCACCCTGAAAAACGGCGACGTTATCGCCATCGGCCCGAAGAAAATTCTGTTCAGCCTGTACGGGGCGGCCTCCATTGGAGGAGAGTTAATGCTCGCGGAGGTTGACGGAGGCCCCGGGGCGGGCGCCGGGCTGCCGGCGGAAGTGACGCCCCCGAAGGACCTGCTCGGAAAGAGCCTGCAGATAATGGCGCAAGAGCAGGAGAGCAGGCGGCGTTTCTGGTCGGTGGCCGTGAGCGCCGGCATCGTCGTGGCCGCTGTCACGGGGCTGATTATCATTTTAAACCTGTCGGGCCAGACATACAGCGACGGCGGCCTGGTGGAACTGGACCTGGGATACGGGCAACTCGTCCTGATACCGGTGCCCGAAAAACCTTATACCGCAAACGTGACGGTCGACAACCCATCCGACGGCAAGGTGCTTACGGTGGATGCGCGCTGGCCCGACGATGGACAACCGTATGACGAAGATTTGTCCCGCATCGCAAGGGGATATTATTTCGTTCGCGTCGAAACTCACGAAGAGGGCAGGGCGCGGTTGATCGTGAAGGTGCGCAGCGGTAAAGTATACCAGATAACGGTCATCGTAAAGAGAAACAAGACGGAACCCGGGGAAATGCTCCTGAGGCTCAAAGAGGCCCAGGATACACAAGCGTTGGAAGAGAAAAGAAGACACCTGGCGAGCAGTTATCTCGAACAGGGCAACAGTATGCTGTCCGAGAACCCGGCGGACGCAATCGACGCATACAATGTCGCGCTCGAATATGCGAGGCACGACATCGCGCTTACCAGAACAATCGAAGAGAAACTCGAACTGGCCAGGGGAAAGGTCAAGGAACGCTGGAAGGCCCTGAGGCTGTCCCTGACGAAGTCGCGTTCCCTGAGGGAGAAGGCCGGGATGAGAGAGGCGTTGCTTGAAGTGAAAAGGCTCGTTCCCGACCCGCACGACGCCAGGCACCAGTGGGCCGAAATATTGCTGAAACGCTACAGGTAGTAAAGTTGTCGAGTTGTCAAGTTGTCGAGTCAGCATCGGCAACTGTCACCAATTACGGAGCAAAAGGTGACTCCGCCACACAGATTGGCGGATAAATGTCACCAATTACGGAGCAAAAGGTGACTGTCACTAATTACGGAATCGACCCCGACTTTGTCGGGGGAGATTCGTAGATTAGTGACTGTCATCCTTTTGTGGAATGCACAGGGGACTGTCCCCTGTGCCGAGATTCGTAGATTGGTGACTGTCATCCTTTTGCAATGCTAAAGTCGGGGCGTAGAATAGAACCGTTTCTCAGATGAGCAAATTGCATTGGTGAAGTAACGTAGGGAAGGGTCTGAATGGAATTTGTTTGGTTTTACATAGAACAGTTCCTGTCTAAAAAAAAAGCGGCCCAAGCGGGCCGCTCTTTTTTATTTCGGGTTGTGATTATTTATTCTTCTTCATCACGCGGACGTTGAGGCGGCTTTCGTGGAACAACTTCTCAATTTCCTCGGACTGCGCCCTGGTCAGGTCTTTTGCAATCGGGATGATGGTGCGCGTCATAAGTTCGCTTGCCTCGAGTTCGCTTATGCCTTTGAGTTCGCAAATCAACTCGATCGCGCGCTGCTTTTTGGCTTCGGAGGGAACGCCCGAGAGGAACACGTTGTAAGCAAAGGTGTCGTTTTCGTCTTCCTGTTTCTTCATAAAATCGGGGATTCCCCTTTTCTTCGGGGCGGATTTGGGGTTGGGCGGCGGGACGGGTACTTCGGCCGTGGCCGCCGTCTGCGTTGCAACCTCCTTCCCGCCTTCGGCGTCAAGAATCATTTCCCTGACGCCAACGTTCGACTCCACATATTCTACCTCCCCGAATCTGTTTTCGGAGTTCGCTGTCTGCCCGGCGGCGGACAGCAATTCTCTCAGCACGGCCGGTCGTCTCGGCCACGAAAGCCGCGGCCACTGCCCGTCGAGTTCGCAGCGCAGGTGTATGCCGAGCGTCGCGCCCGTGACGTCCTTGAAGTGTTTCTGGAGAGAATCCGCCTCCTCGCGGGTGGCGTCCTCGATGAGGATAATCGGCGCGGAGTCGATGATTGTAGCGGCGGTGCGCTTAAGCAGTGTGAAGGTTTTTGCCAGTTCGTCTTTCACCAATTCTACAATATCGGCGTCGGTGATTTCGGGCAAGACCACAGCAAAAACATTGTCGGCTGACCGTTCGCCCATGGGGCCATCTCCTGGTGCAAGGCAGACCTTGAAAATACATTGCCAGCCTCCCGTTTTCTTCCCTTACTTTCCAGGATAGAATAAACCCCTCTCGAATCGGCCCATTCTAACAGATGTGCAAATTCGTGTCAAGCGGCGCTGAGAAATAACCTGATATGCGGTGCATCCCATTTTTCAAGAGGTGGAATAAAGGATTTCCTTTACCTGCCGGTGTGCATTCACTATAATTTTCTCTCCATTCCACTTATCGGCAAAACGAGGGCGTTTTAGTGGCAAAAAAAACAGGGCACCGCCGCGGCGGGTTCGTCGTAATCGAAGGACCCGACGGCTGCGGCAAGACTACTCAGGCCCGCCGCCTGGCGAACTACCTCGGACGCCTCGGCCGCAGGGCGCTTCTGCTTCGCGAGCCGGGCGGCACCGAAGTGGGAGAGCGGATACGCAGGGTCCTTCTTAATCCGCGCAACAAGATGTCGTTTGAGGCGGAACTACTGCTCTATATGGCAAGCCGCGCGCAACTGGTTCGCGAGGTCATCCTTCCCGCGCTCAAGGCGGGGCGGGACGTCGTCTGCGACCGGTTCCTCCTCTCCAGCCTGGTCTATCAGGGATATGCCGGCGGCCTTGATATCGAAGCGCTCAAAACCATCGGAAACTTCGCGGCGGGGGGCCTGCGGCCCGACGCCACTGTCGTGCTGAAACTCCCGTTATCCGTCGCAATGCGCCGCCGACGCAAGACTCCCGACAGGATAGAATCCCGCGCGCAGGCATTTCACCGCAGGGTTATGCGCGGCTACATTGCGCTTGCGAAAGAGAATCCCGAAAAAATCTTCATCATTGATTCCACCAGACCGGTCAATGCCGTCCAGCAAGAAATCAGAGACATCGTCGGGAAAATGCTCCCCTGATTCCCGGGCCTTTCCTGAAGAGTTTTTTGACAGAAGCCTCGCCTCGGGCAGGCTGTCCCACGCCTACCTGTTGCTCGGTGCGGACACAACCGGCATCGTCGGCTTCTGTCGCAG
>JBDRIB010000005.1:0-6465 GCA_043816375.1 Planctomycetota bacterium
GAGTTCGCAAGCAGCGCAATCTGTTCGTCGGAAAAACCTTTCTGTTTTGCGTCCCGCAGCAAATCATCCTCTATTACCGCGAGGCATTTTCCTTTCAGGCGCTTTGCGGTTTCGACTATGTTGCGAATCTTTTCGAGGAACCACGGGTCGATGCCGGTCTGCCGGTACAGGCGCTTCGTCGTATGCCCGCGTCGTATCGCTTCGGCGAGGTAGAAGATTCTCTGGTCGGTGGGATTCCTCAACTCCTTTGCGAGGTTTTTGACAACAAGGCCGTTGGCCGCGAGGCCGCTCATTCCGATGCCAAGCATCCGTATCGCCTTTTGCAGGGCCTCCTCGAATTTTCGGCCGATGGCCATTATCTCGCCGACGCTCTTCATCTCCGTGCCGATGTGCCGCACCGCGCCCTTGAACTTCGCCAGGTCCCATCGCGGTATCTTCACCACGACGTAATCGAGGGCCGGCTCGAAGCAGGCCGTCGTCGCGCGCGTGACGGAGTTGCGCAACTTCACCAGCGACCGCCCCAGCGCAAGTTTGCACGCGACGAACGCAATGGGGTATCCCGTCGCCTTGCTCGCGAGGGCCGACGAACGCGACAGCCGCGCGTTGACCTCGATTACCCGGTAGTCCTCGCTCTTCGGGTCGAGCGCGAACTGGATGTTGCACTCGCCGACCACGCCGAGATGCCGCACGGTGCGTATCGAAACGTCGCGGAGTTTGTGGTACTCGCGGTTGTTCAGGGTCTGGGAGGGCGCGACGACGATGCTCTCGCCGGTATGGATTCCGAGCGGGTCGACGTTTTCCATGTTGCAAACGACGATGCAGTTGTCGAACGAGTCGCGCACGACTTCGTATTCGACCTCCTTCCAGCCGCCCAGGTATTCCTCGACGAGAATCTGTTTGCTGTATGAGAACGCCTGCGCCGCGAGTTCGCGCATCGCGGCGGCCGAGCGCGCAACGCCGGAACCCTTTCCGCCGAGCGAGAACGCCGCGCGCACCATAACCGGATAGCCGATTTCGTCCGCCGCCTTCAAGGCGGCCGGGAGGTTCGTCACGGCCCTGCTTCTGGGAACCTTGACGTTTATCCGTCCCAGCGCCTCGACGAACCGCCAGCGGTCCTCGGTGTCGAGTATCCCCTCAACGGGCGTGCCCAGGACCTTCACGCCGTATTTTTCGAGAATTCCCTGCCTGTGCAACTCGGCGCCGCAGTCGAGCGCGGTCTGGCCGCCGAATGAAAGAAGTATTCCCTGCGGTTTCTCTTTTGCGATGACGTCGGCGACGAAGTTTGGTTCGACCGGCAGAAAGTAGTTTCGCCACGCCATTCCCTTGCTCGTCTGGACGGTGGCGATGTTCGGATTGACGAGAACGGTCCTGATGCCTTCCTCGTTCAGCGCTTTGATGGCCTGGCTGCCGGAGTAGTCGAACTCGCCGGCCTGGCCGATTTTCAGCGCGCCGCTGCCGAGGAGGAGGACTTTCTTTAATTTGGGTGAAGAATGACTTCGCAAAAGGTGACTGTCACTAATTACGGAATCTCCCCCCGTACGGGGGGAGATTCGTAGATTAGTGACTGTCACCGATTTGCCGGTGTCTGCACTCGGATGTTGCAAAAGGTGACAGTCACCTTTTGCGTCACCTTTCGCGGTTTGTCCTGCGGATTTTTTTGAGGAAGAGGTCAAAGATGAACTCCGTGTCATACGGCCCGGCGCTCGCCTCGGGGTGGAACTGGACGGACATAAACCTGCCGCTCTTGTGGCGGATGCCCTCGACGGTGTCGTCGTTGGCGTTTTCGAACCAGACCTTGAAGCCGCGCGGCATCGCGTCGCGCCTGACGGCGAAGCCGTGGTTCTGGCTTGTGATGTAACAGCGCTCCGTGCCGGATTCCACGCAGGGCTGGTTCTGGCCGCGATGGCCGTATTTCAATTTGTATGTGTCGCCGCCCGCGGCCAGCGCGAGCAACTGGTTGCCGAGACAGATTCCGAGCAGAGGCACCTTTCTTTCCAGCGCCTCGCGCACGGTCTCGATTGTCTTCGCGGCGCGTTTGGGGTCGCCCGGGCCGTTCGAGATGACGATTCCGTCGAACTTTTCGTTCTCTTCGAAGACGGAGAAATCGTGCGGCACTCTCAGGACGCTCACGCCGCGGGCGAGAAGACAGCGGATGATGTTTTGTTTCGCGCCGCAGTCGATGAGGCAGATTCGCGCGCCGCCGTCGCCGTAGAGAACGGGCTGTTCGACGGTGACCTTCGGCAGGAGGTCATCGCGGTTCGGGTCGTAGAACTCGATGTCCGTGTCGAAGACGATTTTCCCGAGCATCGTGCCGCTATGGCGCAACTTCCGCGTGAGCGCGCGCGTGTCGATGCCGTGGATGGCCGGCACATCCTCTTCCGCCAGCCATTGTCCCAGCGTCCGCGCACAGTCCCAGTGGTACGGGCTTTCGGAATAGTCGCTGACGATGAGTCCGCTGACGTGAACGCGGTCCGACTCGAATCTACCGGAAAGGTGACTGTCACTAATTACGGAATCGACCCCGACTTTGTCGGGGGAGATTCGTAGATTAGTGACTGTCACCGATTTGCCGGTGTCTGCGCTCTGACGTTGTAAAAGGTGACAGTCACCTTTCGGCACTCCGTAATTCCCGATGAGCGGGTAGGTGAAGCAGAGGATTTGCCCGTGGTACGACGGGTCGGTAAGCGCTTCGGGGTAGCCGACCATTCCCGTGTTGAAGACGACCTCGCCGGCGACGCCCTTCTTTGCGCCAAAAGAAAAACCGTGCCATTGCGACCCGTCTTCCAGAACGAGCCGCGCGTGACACGGTTTGTTGTCTTTGAAGCGTTTTCGGGGCATCCCCTCTCGAATCTCCGCACAAAATCGCGCAGAGCATAGTCCCGCCGGGCCGGATTGTCAAGAACTACGTCGGAAAAAATCCGGTATTTCACCGCCCCTACCCATACAGGCCCGTACCGGGCGGGCGGCCTGTAGTGGCCGCAGAGGCGCAGAGAGCGCAGAGAAGACCTGAAACCACCCATACAGGCCCGTACCGGGCAGATACACACAGGTAGACACCGATGCTTGCACCCTGGACTTATTTTGAACCGCCAAGTAGTTTACCCCGAGCGCAGTCGAGGGGCAGAGAAGACCTGAAACCACCCATACAGGCCCGTACCGGGCAGGTACACACAGATGAACACAGATTCTTTGACCTTTGACCGTTCACCTTTTACCTGTTTTGAAACCGCCAAGACTTGTTCGCCTACGATTTGTGGCGGAACGCCAAGGCCGCCAAGAAGACCCTAAAGCTTCCTCTTGCAACAGATCAATCATCGACCCACCGCTTACCCCATAGCTTCGCCTCAGATTTCTAGCGTTGCGCGCGATTAGGGCCACGCCACTCCCGGTATTCTTCAAGGTTTCGATAAGGAACGTCTGAATCGATTTTCTCCGCCATATCAGCCGTTAGATAATTCATCCAGTAGTCGTCGAATACCCCTTGGCCGTACGGAGCAAATGCTCCCCCACCTTGTATCAAGGCTTCGATGTCCTTGACAGATCCAATATTCTTGGTATTTCCGCTCCCCGGGTGATCACTGGCAATTCGCCATTTCTCCTGAAGCAAGAACACAAAGTCTCTCACTACAGAAACGATATTCTCGAGGTTATCCAGCGTGTAAATCCGACGCTCATCAAGTACTTCCTCCGTACGACTGTAAATCACCCCCAGCACAAAGTGCGCCGCGTATTCCTGGTAAGGATACGTAATGTTCTTGGAAAGGTTGCGGCGCCGAAAATATCCAGTAAACGCGCCTAACGTAAATCCATTTACCCTCGTGTCAGTAGTTCGATATGTGCTCTTAAGATCCACAGCGATCTTTGTTTGGTCAGGTGCTATGAAAGTGATGTCCGGGTAATGGTTCTGGTGCTCGCTGAGTACCATTGCATAGTTTTGCTCTTCTGCAAACCTAGCAATGAGAGGAAACAGGATTAACTCTATGATTTTTGAAACAACCTTGGTATCTACTGATATCGTGTAAATGTTCCTGTAAACGTCAATAAATCCTTTTACGGCCCAATCACCAGCATCTGTTGAGAGGCTTGATTGGAAGTCGTCAAAGTATGCCAACAAATTATTTCTGAAATCTTCAACACACATTTCAATTGCACTCAAATATAGTTTATGTGCCGATCAGAAGAATTTCCTTGGAGTCGGAATTAGTGGATAGTACATACTTGTATTGGCCAAAATGCTCGACTCGAACATAATGCTTGTACCTCTCCAGAAGCGATACAAGATCTGACTCGGAGGGAATGCCATCACTTCGATACGAAACCACGATTATGCTGTCTTCATATCGCTCGAACAGACGATCAAAAGCAGCATTTGTCCGATTCCGGTCAGTCCATTCGCTTCGTTGTGGTTTTAAACGACGATGTTTTGAGCCATAGTCAATATGAATCTCTTAGTCATCATATATTGTCAGACCTTCCAGGAAATGGTAGAATTCGTGGTAATCGACAGCAACTCCACGATTGGAAATATATGGCGTATCAACATACACCAAGTCATATTTTCCGGGGACTTTTATAGCATCGTGGTTCAGGGCACAATTTCGCTGCCCATTGTCAAAAACGGCCCTGTTTGCTTCCTCGACGAAGATACGAAACACCTCGTCAAACGGCCTCTCCCATGTAGTCTTATTCCCGAAAGACCGCTTCACGTCTGCTAGGCGAATATAAAGGTTTTTCCTGTGGAAAAGGTTATAAGGTCGCTTTATAACACAGGCTTGACACAAGGCGAAAAATGCAAGAGCAGACTTGTACCTGTGCCTTAGATGGAGAACATTAGCTATAGTTTGATCAATCCAGGCATTTTCCTCATCAGTGAAATAGACTTTGGGAAAGTTCTCTTGGACAATACTTTGGTATTCTACGTTTGGATGTCTCTGGAGAAGCCAATCAACTTCTTCAGGCCTCAAGCGAACAGAGTGGTTTTCAATAAGTGCTAAACCCATGTAATAGTTAAAGCGAAGAATATCATTGTAAGTGACCTGTTTGCCAGCCTTCTTCAGGCGGTATGAAACAGCACCCGTGCCACCAAAAGCGTCAAGACAAGTGGTAAAGTCCAGGTCTTTCAACTGTTCGAAAATCCAATTTGCCAGTTTCGCCTTACTACCTTGGTAGCGGGTAGAAGGGAATACCGCTGTCATATTCGGAAATAGCATCTGTTGATTTCTTTCGATTCTTCGCATATGTATTCGTCCACGCATATTTAAAATCCCACAAGACATCCCTTATCGTCCACCTGAATTATAGCCCAAGGACAGGACATAACAAGGATAAACGAGCCTATTCGAGAATGCTTGCGAAACTTTGCGTCCCTCGGAACTTTTCAAAAAGCAACGCCGCACTGCTTGAAAAAGACGGTTTGGTGTGGAGGCATGGTGTCGTACTTGTCCGGCGAGGCTTTTGTCGGACTGTACCGCCTGCCTAGGCCTCTATCTGAAGGAAAAATGTAGCACTGAAGCCCGATTTTTGCAAGGGTGGAAGAGATAATCTACCTTTTCCTTTGCTACTTTGTCACTGAAATATCCGCGTCTATCTGCG
Source organism: Planctomycetota bacterium (assembly GCA_043816375.1). Classification (GTDB taxonomy): domain Bacteria; phylum Planctomycetota; class B129-G9; order B129-G9; family B129-G9; genus JBDRIB01. The sequence continues at coordinate 5,593 of JBDRIB010000005.1, forward strand.
TCTATCTGAGGCAATAATCCTGTCCATCCTGTGCATCCCTGTTAAGTCTTCTCTGCGCTCTCTGCGTCTCCGCGGTGAATTTCGGTTCCCTCTCCTGCTTGCCTACTCGCCTGCCGTGCCTGTAAGCGAAGCGGTGGCTCTCCTACTTCATCACGCCGTTGATGAGTTGTATCTGCGCGCTGAGGGCGGATTCGTGCTGGGGAAGATGGATGAAGTAGAAGCGCGCGGTGCCTTCCAGAGAAGGCCGGGGGACGGCCCCCTTTTCTACAAGGACGGTGTCCATTATGGCGTTGCTCGAGGAGCGAAGGACGTCGATGAGGTGCGCGCGGATTTCGTCCATCGCGCTGAAAATCACATCGGGGTCGGGTATCGCATCCGTCGGCGGATTGTCGCCGAGAAAGAGCGGCCATACCTCTTCGCCGGGGATTGACGGTTTTTTCACTATCTTGTGAAGCCTGTTCACGACGTCCCACTCGAGCGCGACGATGCGGCACAACAGCACGCCGATGCAGTCGCCGCCCGTCGGGCGGGCGGTTAGCACGTCTTTGCCGAGCCCGCGGGATTTTTTGATTTCTTCCAGAATCTCAAGCGTTCGCTCGCGCGCAAGGCGGAGATTGAATCCGAGTATGTCTTTTTCCGTCGGCGTGCCTTTTGGTATTTTGAGCATTGTTTTCCTTTCCAAGAAATAATGTAGGGAAGGGTATTCCCGACAGGTCGGGACAAGTTTAGACCCTTCCGGCCCCGGCACGGTCTAAAGACCGTGCCCTACATAACTGAATCTACGCCCCGACTTTCGCATTGCAAAAGGATGGCTGCAAAAGGATGACATTTATCCGCCAATGTGTGTGGTGGAGTCACCAATCTACGAGTCTC
>JBDRIB010000006.1:0-4779 GCA_043816375.1 Planctomycetota bacterium
AACCAGTCGAAGGTCTTTGCGTCGGGCAGTTTGCGCGCGCGCTCAATCCACTCGTTGTTCTGAACCGGGGCTTCGTTCTTCGCGGCGTTTTCCACGTCGATGCCGAAAAGCACGTTTACCCTGAGCGCGAGCCAGGTATCCCGGGTGCGCCGCGTCGCGCGCCAGACAAAGATGGTGCCGAGTTGCGGGTACGCGTCGTATTGCGCCTGGACGGCCTGCGTTTCGCGGTCATTCCCGCTTTTTTCGAAATGCACTTTCATCTGATGTATCACGAGATTGTGAATCGCGAAGCCCGCGGCTATATAAAGGATGGACAGTGCAAAACCGACCCACCCTATCCGCAAGGCCGCCCTGCGCGAATCCGTCCTGGCTTTCCGAACGATGAAGCAGGCCAGAAGCGTGAAGATGAGAATGGGCGTGAAAATGATGTCAACTATCGGCATCGCGTCGATGGCGTAACGCGTGCTCGTAATCGGCGCGAAAATCTGCGTGCCGTAACTCGTGCACAAGTCCAGAAACGGCTGCGTGAGCAGGGCAAGCAAAACGCAGGTATATAACAGCCAGAACGAAGGAGGACGAATCCGCCCTGCTCCCTTCGTTTTCGCACGGGAACGTTTGATGCGCCCCCACAACAGCGCAATCGGCAAAGCAAGAAACGGAAGCACCAGGAGGGAATGGCTGAGACTGCGGTGAATGACAAGCCTGTCAAAACTCGTCTGCTCCACACCGACGACAGACAACAGCGGGCTGACAAACGAATCCAGGTCCGGCACCATCGCCGACGCAAACGCGACCCACGTTGCGTCGCGGCCGATGCGCTGTCTGAATCCCAGTTGCGTCGTCACCGCGGCCAGCAAGCCGTGTGTCAAGGTATCCATACACACAGGATAAAGGTTCAAGATGGAAAATTCAAGACCTCAAAATCCCAAACCGTGAACTAAAGGGGTCAGACCCCTTTAGTTCACGGTTCGGGGAATATAGAAGTTGAACGGCGGACGGGGCGTGATATAATCGTATTTATGAGCAATAGCAGGAAACAAATCGAGCCGCGCCTGTTCAAGGGTACACAGGACTTCCTGCCGGAAGAGATGATAAAAAAGCAGGCCCTGACCGAAATAATCCGCACGGTCTTCGAGCGCTACGGTTTCGAGCCGGTGGAGACGCCCGCGATGGAATACCGCGACATCCTGATGGGCAAGTACGGCGAAGAGGGCGAGAAACTCATCTACCCGCTGGCCTACAAGGACGGCAAGACGCTGGCGCTGCGATATGATTTGACGGTGCCGCTGGCGCGACTGGTCGCGATGCACCCGGAACTGCCGATGCCTTTCAAGCGCTACCAGATACAACCGGTGTGGCGCGCGGAAAAGGCGCAGATACGCCAGGGGCGCTTCCGCGAGTTCTACCAGTGCGACGTGGACACCGTGGGCACCGCAAGCATGCTCGCGGACGCGGAAATTATCGTGATGACCGACGAATGCCTGCGCGCGCTCGGCATCGAAAAATTCGTCACAAGGCTGAGCAGTCGCAAACTGCTGTTCGGAATGGCGCGGCATTTCGGGACGAGCGAAGAGAGGCTGGGCGAATTCACGCGCGCGATCGACAAACTTGACAAGGTCGGCATCGACGGCGTGCGCGGGGAACTGGTGAAGTGCGGATACGCGGAAGATGTCGCCGATTCGATTGCGCGGATGATTTCGATTGAAGGCAGTGTTGAGGAGAAACTCTCGCGGCTCGAGGAAGCGCTTTCCGACCGGCCGCAGGCGCTGGAAGGCATCGCGGAGATAAGGCAGGTCGCGGAGGCGCTGCGCGCGGCGGGAATCGACGAAAGCCGCTGGACGTTCGAGCCCGCGCTCGCACGCGGACTGGACTATTACACAGGCCCGATATTCGAGACGGTTCTGCCGGGGCAGCCGCACATAGGCAGCCTCGCAGGCGGCGGGCGTTACGACGACCTTATCGAGATGTACGCGGGCTCACCCGTGCCTGCAACGGGCACGACAGTGGGCATCGACAGAATATTCGCGGCGATGTCGCAACTTGATTTGCTGCCGAAGACGACCACGAGTACCGACGTGCTGGTATGCCTGTTCGACGAGGGCTGTGTCGGCGCCGCGCTGAAGGCCGCAAACGCGCTGCGCGAGGCGGGCCTGAATGTAATGACATACCCCCAGCCGGACAAACTCAAAAAACAATTCGCATACGCCGACAAGCGCAACATACCGGCCGTCGCCGTCCTCGGACCGGACGAGGTAAGAGAAGGCAGCGTCACGCTGAAAGATATGAAATCCGGCCGGCAGAAAAGCCTGCCGATAGGCGACCTCCCGGCCGAGATAAAACGTATCCTCAATAAATAGGGTCTGACCCTGTTTTTGAGGCTGGAGGTGACCGCAATGTGCGACAACAGAAAAAAACCCACCGGAACGCCGCTACGAAGCCGAATCCTGACCCTCCTTGCGCTCCTGACAATTCCCCTTCTGGCAGCCTCGTGCGCGGGAAGGGGCGCGGCAGGCAAAGGCGACGATTATTTCCAGCAGGGACTTTACGACCTCGCGGTGGAGCAGTACAGACTTGCGCTTGCCGAGAAACCCGGCAGCGCGAAGTACCGTGAGAAACTCGAACTCGCCACCGGCCGCGCCGCAAAGTATCACTTCGAGCGCGGACGAAAACTGCTCACCGAAAACAGGCTGAAGGACGCCGCGGCCGCTTTCTACGCCGCCGTTGAATACCGGCCCGACCACAGCGAGGCGAAGGAAGCGTACGACGCCGCAATCCGACTGCTCACGCAACTCACCCTCGATATCGAGAACGGCCGAAAACTCCTCGCGGAGAAGAAGTGGTTCGACGCGATAGAGCGCCTCGCAAAAGTCCGCAATTACCCCGCCGATTTCCCCGAGGCCGGAGCGGCTTACGACGAGGCGGTTGACGGAGCGTTCAACAGCCTGATGAGCGAAGGGATAGAGGCCTACCGGGAAGAGAGGTTCGACGAAGCGCTTGAAATATTCACGCGCGCACGGCAATTGAAGCCGAAAGACGCGGGCGTCGTGAAAATGATAGACTCGACGCGCAGGCACATCAGGGCGATTGAGAACTACAGGACGGGCGAGGCGCTGCTCAAGGGCGGCGATTTTCGCCGCGCGATAGCGGAGTTCCAGACATCTCTGCTGCTCGTGCCCGGCTATGCGAAGGCGTCGGACGGGCTGGCGCGCGCGAAGCGGCTCGGCGCGGAAATCCTGTCCAGGGAGGGACGGGCGGCGCTGAAGGAGAAGAGATTCGCCACCGCAGTCGCCGCGCTGAACGAGGCGGCAGGATATGCGCCGGATATGGAGGGCCTGGCCGAGGACGCGAGGAAAGCGCGGCGCTCCCTGGCCGGGCAACTCTATGAACGCGGACGCCGCTACGAGCGCACAAAATCACCCGCGCTGGCGTATCTTTGTTTCAGGATGGCCGGGGAACTCGACCCCGGAATTGCGGGGCTCGGTGATGCGCTTTCGGCCGCGCAGACGAGCATAAGCGCGTATCGTTCCTACGCCGTGTTCCTGGCGGGAGAGGACAAAGACGGAAACCTGGGCCGACGCGTGCTCACCGGTTCGCAAAGGGCGCTTTCGGGCACGGGCGCGTCGGTGTTCGGCCCGGAGGAGGCGAAGGTCCTGACACAGCGCAACCCCGGTCTCGTGCCGGACGCAGTGCTTACCATATCTCAGGGCGCAGCGTCTATCAACCATCACACGCCCCGGGTGCAGCGAAAGTCGGTGCGCTATCTTGCGAGCACGCGAACCGTCGCAGTGCCCTATTACACAGGCAGACCGCCGCACCCCTCGCCTCTCCGAGGGCAGCGTCCCCCCTCCACGGGAGTCGATGACCGCAATCGCAGCAGACGGCGTTACGACGACCGGACCCGTCACGACCCCGAGCCGCATCGCGGGCCGCGTCATGTTCCGCACGGGCCTGACCCGTACAGGTCATACCGCCTCGTTACCATCAGGGAATACGCGACATACACATACGATATTGTCACGAACAGGATAACAGGACGAATGACGGCAACGTACCGCGTGGTTGACACGCTCCTGGGAAATGTCATTTTCTCGGGAACAGTCGCGGCGGAACACAGCGATACGGACAGAGTGGTCCAGGGCCACCAAAAAGCGGGAGTGGGGACCGACCCGGACGAGTTGATGACGACCGATGAGATGCGGGATTACCTGGAGGACAAACTTGCATCCCGGCTTGCCTCGGCGGTCGGCGGCGCATTGCGCGGATACCCGAAACGCTATCTCGATTTCGCGGAAAAGGCAAAGGCCGCCGGCGGCACTGATATGTGGCTGAACAATCTGGCGCTGTACATCCTGACGGGCGGAGACGATGCCGAGCAACTGCGCAGGATAGACGCGCTGCTGCGCGAGAATATCGGCTACTCGCTCCGCGCCCGGCAAATAAACTATGCCGCGCTAAAGAAGATACTCGAAGAGGGCTGAGGTCGAATTGAAAATCCTCAAGTTGCCCGTTTTTTCCTGTTAACTTCGGCACTTTCCTGCTTTTTCGGGCGGGTTGAGACAAGGTTTGATGTGTGAACCCGGACGGGCCGAAGAGGATAACCGCTTGAGATGGAAGGGATTAGGCAAAATAAGACACGGGCACCATAAGCCTTCGCTTATGATGCCCGTTCAATTAAAGCCCTCTATACAACCAGCAACGGGAAAAAGATGGAATTTTTTCGATTTTTTCCCGCAGAAACCCGCCGTCGGGTACCCTTCCCTAAAACGTGGATACCGGGGC
>JBDRIB010000007.1:0-2327 GCA_043816375.1 Planctomycetota bacterium
ATTGTACCCGAACTTCCCTTGGAAAGTCGGGCGAAGATTCAGCGCGCCCGGTGCTTTCCGCGGCGAGATTGTGCAGGGCAGGGACCGCTCTACGTAAGGTATCTGCAAGGAATGGCGGAAATGAACGGTTCTTTGCCAAGATTGCCGGGTTTTTTGCGTTATCGCTTGACTTTGCCGAATATTATGCTAGAATTACAACGCTAATATTAGCCCCGGGAAGAGGGGCTTTGTGGGCAGTATGTGCCTATGCAACCTCTGTAATTTATCCTAAAGAAAGGAGGTGATAAATAACGAGAGGGTGTAATGGGTTTTTTTAATAATGCTTGGTAAACACTACTAAGTTGTAGGGCGTTCTGACCGACAGCGAAAGTGTTATTCTCGCGAGATCGCTGCCATCAGGCGTCCAAATGGTTCACGTCTTATTTTTCAGGGAGGTAGACGATAATGATAAAGCAACTGACTATCGTCACCAGTATTGTAGTATTTTCACTTCTCTGGATCTCTTCTGAAGCCTTCGCTACTAACGGCTACACTGGCGAAAGGCCTGACTGGATGAAGACCTTCGCCGACCCGTATCCTGTGTACAGATTCGACTGGGCCTTCCCATTGGGAAGCGCGTCCGCGGACATCAACGGGGACTGGGTTTCTACCGGCCTCCCCCGCGCCGTCTCCCAGTCACGTGCGGACGGTGTTTATTACTCCGGCAAGTACTGGGACAGAGTATCCTCGTACGCAACGGTAAACAGCTTTTCGGCGACCAACGGCATCGGCGACTGGCTGGATGCCATCGGCACCGGTAACGCGGTCATCCGCTACACCATTCGTGAGGACTACTCCGGAACCGGCTCGGTTGACAACAACGACGTCGTCGAGTTGTTCGACAACGAAAACGAGTGGCTCGTTATGCCCGGCTCCACCCCCGGCGGCGCGTACCTTGGCCTTGGTCAAGGGGAAGACATAGTGGGTCTGGAATGGAGCACCGAGTTCGACGACGAGCATCTGATCTTTGACCACGGCAACGCTGTTGAGAACGGGCATTACAGTGGCAATGTTCCGATTATGCACGTACTTGCCAGCCAGGATGATGAGACCCTCTATTACACGGTGGGCGCAACGTGCCAACTCGACGGCAGCGGCAACCAGACAGGCACGGCATTGGGCAAAGTTGGCATGACCGGCGGCAACTATTACAACGGCTACGAAGCCGCCGCCCACAACGCCGACATCATCGTCGAGTTCCGCACCTACAACCCCCAGCGCAACACCGACGGGCCGGAATCGCCCTACGAGTGGCTCTACGACGCCTCGGGCGATATGTACGTCCCGACCAACGGCAGCGGCAGCGGGGGTGACACGGAGAATGAGCGCGCCGTCAAACTCATCGGCAACCACCCGTACTGGGTGGATGACGACACGGGTCCCGAGCTTGAGTGGGCCGTGCAGCCTTACGGCGACAGTAACATCTGGCGCAACCAGCAGGGACTCCCCGACCCCCCAGGTAACAACCGGTACGGCCTTGTCTCCGAGGGCATCTTCGTTGATTCCTGGAGACTGGCCGGCGAATTGCTCGGCGACGAGTTCTGGACCGGCGGCGATGTCTGGGATCCCACGGATATGAGGGTCGAGGACGGCGTCGGCGGTGCTGTGGCCGGCTATGACGAACTCAACGACTTTATGCGCTGGGTATTCGACATAGACGCGCTGGTTGTTGAAGACGCCGACGGCGACGGCGAGTTCGATGCCGGCGACGACTACGTCCTGTTCTCAGTTGTTGACGACGGCCTGTACAACAAGTACCAGCAGTGGGGTACTGGCATCAACCAGGACAATAATGCGTTCTTTGATGGCGAGTACTTCGACGGCGACACCATCTTCCTGTATGACGGGACGAGTGTCACCACGTACTTCGACGCCGGGGCGGGCATCTTCTTCGGCCAGGTATCATCTGGAGGAGCTGGTGCTGCCCTGTGGGGCGGTTCCGCTTATTACGATATCGATGCCCTTGACATCGCTATCAGCGAAGGCATTATTCCCGAACCTTCCACCATCTTCCTGATGATCGGGAGCGCAAGCGGACTGGCCGTAGTTGCAGGCTTTATGCGCAGAAAACTGCGCTAAGGCTTGAGTCAAGGCCAGGGATTCCTTCGGGAATCCTGAGAAGCAAGAAAAGCCGGGCGGTTCATTATGAACCGCCCGGCCTGTTTTTTTGGCCCGTATCCCTCGCCTCTTTCCAAACCGCAATGGAGTTGGAATCGTATTTTGTTCCTGCTTGCGTTTGTGTTATTTCAGCCTTCTACAGAGCACTCCTGCGCCGCTTCATCCTTCAG
>JBDRIB010000008.1:0-3305 GCA_043816375.1 Planctomycetota bacterium
CAATGTTTTTGCTGATTATCGAGGCGGCAAGGAAAGTTGCACCCACGATTAGTGTGACGAACAGCGCAAATTCCTGGCCGTCGGCCAGCCAGTCGTTAAGCCACCACGAAGCACCCAGAAGAACGGTTCCTATCAGGAAGACGAGCGCGACCTTTTTTCTTCCGCTCAATAGTGTTGCCGCAGCGGTTATCAGGCCGAGCAGGCACCAGCCGCCGACCATCGTTGCCCAGCGCGGGTTGCCCCCGTAGGCATTGTTGAATTCTCCTGCGAGGGTCAGGCCGAGCGACACCAGGAGTATTAGCGGCGTTAAGACGCGGACACAGAAAGTCCACCAGCCGCGTACTTTTATTTCGGAAACCTCGTTGACCATATTCTTCAGTTCGCGTGTCTTGTAGAGCCAGCCGATTACAATACATTGCAACAACCCGACAACCGGCAGGCCGTAGTTACTCATCCAGTTGTCCACAAGATCAATCCAGTAAAATCCCGCGTGCGTGCAAAAGATGAGCCCCAGGACAAATCCGAAAAGGCAAAACAGGAAAGTCAGTAGTTTCCTGTTCATTCTTACCCGCTCGTGAATACCCGTGAGGACTCCTTCCACCAGCGAGAATGCCGAGTCGATGCCCAGCGAAAGCAGCGTTATAAAAAACGCCACCCCGACTATCGGACCCCAGATACTGCCCAGTGTTGCAATCGCTGTTGGATAAACCACGAAGGCCAGCCCGAAACCGGCATCTACTGCCTTTGAGACATCCATGTTTTGGATTGCTGCAACATAGCCGACAATACTGAAGACGGCGAAGCCTGCGAAGAAACTGTATCCGCAGTTTGCCAGCGAGGTGATAAACGCGCTGTTGTTTACCTCCGCCTTTTTCGAGCGGTAACTGGCATAGGCAATGAGCACGCCGAAGCCGATGCTCAATGAGAAGAAAACCTGCCCATATGCGGCCAGCCATACCTGCGGGTTCATAAGCGCAGCGAAGTTCGGAGTTATATAGTACTTAATTCCTTCCCATGCCCCCGGCAGGGTGAAAGACTTGATGGCAATCAGCACGAGCAGCAACACCGGCAGAGGCACGGTTATCATCACGACCTTGCCGACCCGCAGCACCCCCTTGCATATGATGAAATACACGCATACCCACGTCAGCGCCAGCCCAAGGACAATCGGCAGTACCAGTCCGCCGATTTCGGCAACACCGCCAGATTTTTGCAGAAACCCGTCGAAAAACTTCTGTGCTCCTGGCCTTTCCCAGGATATCCAGAGGGAATGCCACAGGTAATTCCAGCAGTAAGCCATTATCACCGTGTAGTAAATGGCTATTGTGGAGCCTATGCCGAGGGCCCACCATCCAAGCCAGCGCCATTTCTTGTTTGCCGTGCCCAAAGCCTTCGGGGCCGAGCCCTGGAACATCTGCCCGATGCCGTACTCCAGTATCATCAGCGGAATGCCCGCCGTCAGTAACGCTATAAAGTACGGTATCAGAAAGGCCCCGCCGCCGAATTTGTAGGCGATATAGGGGAAGCGCCAAAGATTCCCCAGACCTACCGCGCTGCCTATCGCGGCCATTATGAACGCGCCGCGACTGGCCCACCTTTCTCTCGGTTCGACTTCCGGCATTGGTCTCTCCTCGATCTGGTGTAGGAGACTATCCCCGAAGTATTGAAACAGTTCTAATCTACGACTGTTCCTTGCTACTTATTGTAATCGTAGAAGCCATTGCCTGTCTTGCGGCCCAGGTGACCGGCGGCGACCATTTTCTTGAGCAGCGGACAGGGACGATACTTGTCGTCGCCCAGGCCTCTCTGTAACACGTTCAGTACTTCCAGCACCACGTCCAGCCCGATTAAATCGGCCAGCGCCAGCGGACCCATCGGATGGTTCATCCCAAGTTTCATCACGGTGTCAATCGCCTCCGCGCTCGCCACGCTTTCCATCAGGCAGTAGATTGCCTCATTTATCATAGGCATCAATATGCGGTTTGCGCAGAACGCGGGATAATCGTTTACCTCAACCGGCTTCTTGCCCAGTTTGACCGACAGGTCGTGCACGGTCATAAAAGTGTAGTCGTCGGTTACAAGCCCGCGTATGACCTCGACGAGTTGCATCATCGGCACCGGGTTCATAAAGTGCATGCCGATTACCTTCTCGGGCCGCCCCGTGACGGCGGCGATGACGGTTATGCTTATCGAGGAAGTGTTCGATGCAAGAATTGTCTCGGGCGGGCAGATTGAGTCGATTTTCCTGAAGATGTCGAGTTTGAGCGCTTCGTTTTCGGTGGCCGCCTCGATGACGATTTGAGCGTCCTTGACATCTTCCATCTTGAGCGAAGTATTGATGCGCGAGAGCGCGGCGGCGACCACGTCTTCGGGTATCTTGCCCTTGTCCTTCATCCGGTTGAGGTTCTTCTCGAGGGTCTTCAAGCCGCGGTCGAGAAATTCCTGCTTGATGTCGACCATCGTGACGTCGAATCCCGCAGTGGCGAAGACCTGGGCAATGCCGTTGCCCATCGTTCCCGCTCCGATAACTCCGACTTTCTTGATATCCATATGTTTCTCCCGGGAAATCCTTTCTCAGTGAAAAAAACCTTCAGGTTAACCCCGCGCCGGTTGAGCCTTCACGCTCTCAAAGCATTTCCACGCTCATCGCGACGGCATTGCCGCCGCCGAGGCAGAGTGCCGCGAGGCCCTTCTTCAGCCCGCGGTCCTTCAGGCCATAGAGCAGTGTTGTCAGGACGCGCGCGCCCGAGCAGCCGATGGGGTGGCCCAGCGCGACCGCGCCGCCGTGCACGTTCAATATCTCGGGGTTTATCTTCAACTCGTTGCGAAGCGCTATGCTGGCAACGCTGAACGCCTCGTTCAACTCCACCAGGTCGAAATAGTCGATGCTCACCTTGAGTCTGGCCAGCAGTTTGCGAACCGCCTCCAGCGGCGCCATCATCACCCACTCGGGGTCCATTCCGCCGGTTGCGTAGCCGGTGATGCGCGCCATCGGTTCCAAGCCCAGTTTTTCCGCCTTCGCGTCGCTCATCACGACCAGGGCCGACGCACCGTCGCTTATCTGGCTGGCGTTGCCCGCGGTCACCGTGCCGTCCTTGCGAAAGGCGGGCCTGAGTTTCGCCATTTTCTCGACCGTTGTGTCGGAACGGACGCCTTCGTCGGTGTCGACGATGACGGGCTCGCCCCTCCTCTGCGGCACTTCGACGGGCACGATTTCGGCCTTGAACTTGCCTTCCTTCATCGCCGCGGCGGCTTTCATATGGCTCTGGTAGGCGAACTCGTCCTGCATCTCGCGGGTTATGCCG
>JBDRIB010000009.1:0-18649 GCA_043816375.1 Planctomycetota bacterium
GGGCGTGTAAGTTCGATAGAATCGGGCTCGGCCTCGGATTCGCCTTTGCCCTTGCTTTTGTCCCCGGACCTGACGAAGACCAGTTTGCCTTTGCGAACGTCGCGGTTGGAGTGAACTATCACGCGAATCTTGCTGCCACGCGGAGCGGACATATGGCCGCCGTCGCTGGATGTAAAACCGGTCTTCCTGCTGTATGCCGGCAGTTTTATCTGGTGCATTACGGCGACTATCTCCGGTCTCGGGACAACAATCACCTCGCCTTCCACGGGAATAAAATCGCGCTCCTCGGTGCCGGACGGCCCCTTGATAATGAACCTGACGTTCCCGGTGACGCTGGTAAGTCCGATGTAATACCGGTTGGGTTCGCCCTCGAATTCCATAAGATCCTTCTCTCGGTGCTGGCGGTCTTCACTGGTGTAGTAGTATTCAATGCGGGGAGGCCGGCCGCTGTATATCCTGCTTTTATCTTCGCTGACGTGGGTTACCCTGACCACAATTCTCACGCTGTCGCCTTTGGGTACGGAACTCAGTTCCTTCAGGTTTTCCTCTTCTACCCCGAGTTCCCACTTCTTCGGATAGGGGTCTCCCTCGGAGAGCAGGACAATACGCTTGAACCAGATTCCCGGCAGCCTGCTGTCCAGGACGGACCCCCCGACGAGTATTCCCAGCCCTGCCAGAGCGGTTACGGCAAAGAGGACAAGCCTTCCGTGCATGCGGGCGACGGCACCGAATCTCATCGCCCTGGTGACCTGCTCGGTTTCGCTGACCAGTGCGCGGACCATGGCGCTGGAGTTGAAGGTGTCGTTGGGGTCGTAGCGGCGCGCCAGTTGAATAGAAGATATGAGTCTGTCCTTGAGGCCGGGGTAGCCGCGTTCGACGCACAGGGCCATATCGTCAAGGTGCATCTTTACGGCAAGCGGATAGAACAGGAAGCGGTAAAAGCAGTACACGAGCGCCGCAAGCGCCCCGACGTTGACGACAAGCCTGAAGAACCACGGTCCCCTGAGCCACCAGTCGAGCCCGAAGGTGATCAGGATGATTCCAGCCAGAAGTGTTATCAGCACCGAGATGCCGAACATGGCATACAGCGCGCGAACTTTTGACTTCAGACCGAAGAGTTTGCGTTGAGTCAGTTGCGATACCATTGCACAATAACCTCGAATTCGAAAAACGGTCCGGTTAGTTATAACTCACAACAAAATTCATAACCCTTCGACTTGTCATAAACCTCTTGCCTGTCAGTGTCCCTCGGGCGGGGCTTCCGGTGGAAGGTCCGCGTCCGGCCGGGGTGTGGCGGCCCTTTTGACCGCGATTGCAATCTTGCTTTCCCACGCAAGATTGTATACGCCGTAGATATAGCGGGTTCCGCCGGGCACAAGCCCTATCGCCCCGGGTTCAATCCGGCAGACAAACCTGTAACTTTGTCTGCTTTCAAGTCGGACAAAACCTCCTCCGTCCGGCTGTGGCTCTTCTTCCGTAAACTCTCCGCCTATGGGTAACTGATAGCCCTTCGGCTCCGCAGCCGGAGAAACCCGGATGAACAGGCGTTCCACCTCGGCGGCCCCGGGTATCCTGAGCGCCTCGTCTTCCAGATTCCGGACAAGGAAGCGCAATCGCAGCGGCTCCCCGGGCGGCAGTTCAACGGGCGTATTTTCGGACTCACTGACATACCTGTCCAAAGAGGAATCGAACACCGCCATCAACAACTCTATTTTGTGTCCGCCTGTGAGTTCCGGCGTCGGTGCCTCCTCCATCTCAATCGGAAACGGCTTCTTGGGAGAAGCATTGCCGCTTGCCACGGTCTGTGAGCCTGCGGAGACCACCTGCGTTTCGTTCCCGTTGGAAAAGGCGACTTCGCCTGTCATCACCCTGATTTCTGTCTGTCTTTTTTCTTTTCTGACCGTAATAGTGAATTCCGTGCCGGTGACCCTGGCTTCGCCGAATTCCGTCCAGACCTTGAATCCTATGCCTTCGGGCGTGATGTTTGCGCGCAGCGTTCCGGCATACAGTCTGACCATATTTTCCGAGGCGAACTCCAATTTCGCGCCTCGCTCCAGCGTCAGAGTGCTGCCGTTGGGGTAGCGCAGCATCGCGTTTTTGCCGCCGACGGTGCGCGCCTCGACAATGTCGCCCTTCACGAATTTGTGGCCGATGTCAGTCTTCTCAGAAGTCCCGTCGTCGCGTATGAGCGCAAGGCCGGGTCCCTCGATATACTCTACGGCGAATCTGCTGGTCGTGGCAATGTACACGATGACGATCGCCACTGCGGCCGCCGCGGCGATACTTGCCAGCAGGGCGACAGCCCTTCGCGGGCGGGGCACGGTGACTCTGCGCGCAATAAGCCTCGGGGTATAGGCCTGTTCGGTTTCGACCGTCGTGACGGTCTGGACCGGACCGCCCTTATCGCCCGCGGTGATTCCCGCCTTTATGATTCTGATTCTCTCGAGCAGTTGCATCCAGACACGGTTTGAGGGGACGAACTCCTCGCCGGCCTCCTGTATAACGTCGAGGGTGCGGCGCACTTCGCCCTCTTCGCGGCGGCAGGACCCGCAGGCCTGGATATGTGCGGCGATATCGCGCCTGAGGGAGTCGTCGGCGATTTCTCCCTGGACGTATGCCACGATGTTGTCGAGTGTCTTAATGCAGTCCATAGTTTGTTGCCGACTGTAACGAGTTTACCGCCGATGGTCGGCCAGGTAGCGGCTCAGTTTTTTTCGGAGCAGTTTTTCGGCGCGGGCCATTCTCGATTTCACCGTGCCGATAGGGATATCTAGCACCTCGGCGATTTCGTGATATTTAAGTCCCTGGAACTCGCTCATCACGAAGACCAGGCTCTGTTTTTCCGGCAGCGAATCCAGTGCTTCCTGTACCCGGGCCTTGAGTTCGGCGCGCGCGACCACGGTGCTGGGCGTCGGCCCCGGCGAGGGCGGTTGCAAGGAGAACCGGCTTCCGTCGTCGCCCGCAATCTTCGCGTCGAGCGAGAAGCGGGCCAGGTCGTGCCCGAGTTTCCGGCGTTCGTTGAGCCAGAAGTTTTTCGCTATTTGAAACAGGAACGTGGAGAACTTGCCCGTCGGCTGATAGTTTCCGGCGGCCTTCCACAGTCTGATGAAGACTTCCTGAATGTAGTCTTCCGTTCGGCTTCTGTCCCAGACCAGATGGTAGAAGAAAGCGCCCAGTGATGCCTTGTAGTTGTTGTAGATGGTTTCAAAGGCCTCAAGGTTTCCCTGCTTGACCCTGAGCATAAGTTTCACATCGCGGCCCGGGTCGGAGGCAAATTGCTTTCTGGCTTTCATAGCCCGGGTGAAGCACGTTACCATTCGGCAGACGTCCTTCCCTTTCAGTACAACAGATTTGGCTGAAAAAGGTTCATAATATTTTCGATTTTGAGGAGGCTCGGTCCCCGGACCCGCCTGACGGCGCGTTTCCGCCGGACGCTCTAAATGAGTCTTCTCAGTTTCCTGACAATCCATTCGGCGCACAGGACTATCAGGGCGATGAACAGGGTAATCCAGGCGGCCCAAATCGCCGTGGGAACGGGAGCGACCTGTTTTATGACTCTGGGGCTCTCGAAGTCGCCCGGGACCGTGCCCAGTTCATCAAGGGTGCGCACCCTTCCCGTCCTGCCTGCGGCCGCCAGCCATGTCAGGAATTCGGCTGAGGCGGTGCGGTTGGCACTCTCCGCGTCCACTTCAATGACGGAGAAATGGGTGGACACGCTCTCCTTTTTGGTTTCATCCGTTGATGTATATTTCTCGTCAATCCATATTCTGTAAGTTCCGGCTTTTAGTTGCTCGGGCTTTATCTCGCCCTCGTATTTGCCTGTCATTTCCTCTCTGTCGCCACTCCTCTCCGTCTTGGCATCGAGGGTTATCTTGATTTTTTCGCCGGCTTCCCCTTCGGTTTCCCCTCCTCCCTGGAAGATGACTTCTATTTGTTTTTCTTCTATGGGCTGGAGCTGTTTGTCGAGCACGGTGGCGTATACGATAACGGAATGTTTGCCTTTGATGTATTTGTCGCGGTCCGTTTTAATGCTGAACCGTCTCTGCGTGACGCTGCTTTCCGCCGCGGTTTTGATAAGCGTTATCCAGAACTTTGCGAAGAACTTGTCGCCTACTTCGTAGCGCCAGCGCCACGTGTCGTCGATGGCCATGGTAAATACGCGCCCTTTGCCCGGGCTGTGCTCAAGGATTAGAGGATAAGGTTTTTCGTCTTTGCTTTTCTTGTCGGGGTGCTCAACGAGTATCCTGGCGGTCGGGCTGGGTCTTTCGATGGGCCAGAACCAGAATGAACCGGGAAGTCCCTGGGACTGACCTTCGCCGGCACCTTTTTCCCAGAATCTGCGATTCCTTTCGGGGTCGTCGTAGAAGCGTAATATCTCGCTTCGCATGGCTTCGGGTCTTATTTTGTATTTGAAGGGTTCTTCCTGGTCGCCGTAGAGCTCTTCAAGGGGCATAGACGGAGGCACTATTGTAAAGGGGAGAATGTCACTCATAGTCCGCCTCTCGGACGAGGAGCGCGGCAGGTCCTTGTAAGCACGCGGGAAGTACTGTTCGCCGAGGATGGCGATAAGGCCGCCCCCGCTGACCGCGGCTTCTATCTTGTCACCGCGGGCCCCGGCGTCGCCTGCCATCACCCAGGATGCGACCTGCTCAAGACTTTCGGGAGTAACGCCGTAAACAGTAGTCTTGGGGTTGACGTCTCCCCAGATGATTACGTCGAACTTGTTGAGTTTCTCCGCGGAGGGGAAAGATTCGAGTGATTTGATTTTCACGGTGTTGCCGTGTTCGTCGACATAATCCCCCGGTGTGTGTTCCTGGGGAAAGCCCTCGTCCGCGCTCAAGAGGAGGCACCATACCACGAATTCCTTGTCCATTCGAATAAGGACGTTTTTGATGAACCTGTACTCCCATCGGGGAGTGCCTTCGACCAGAAGCACCTTCAGTCGTCTGTCGGTGACATCGACGTAATGACCGGGTTTGGTTACGTTGTTGTCTTTGTTCGAATCGTCATCGGGCGCGTCTTCTATTCTGGCGGTGTAGAGCCAGGAGCCCTTCCCTTCGGGCTTCACGTTAAAGGTCAGCGTCTTTACCTTTTGCACGCGGCCGTTGACCGGCTTGAACTCGATGATTTCATATACGTCCTCGCCGTTTTTGTCCTTGACTTTGTACGGTCTTGCCTTGGGGTTGCTCATATCCTTGACCCAGAGCTGGATTTTGGCTTTCACTTCCTCGTACTGTTCCTGAGCGATATCCACGTCAATGCGGATATTGCTGTCTTTGCTGACATCACGGGGGCCCTCGATGCTCCTTGCGTTAAGATCTTTGAGCGGCGTGGTATCGCCGACGAGGATGGTGTATATCTTCAGGTCGGCCTTCATCGGGTCAGAGAGGGTCTTCTTTATCTCGGCCTTGAGGCCCGCCAGGGAGCCGCCCGGCCCGGTTTGTGCGTCGGTGTCTTCCGACGTGGTGCGGCCGTCGGTGAAAAGTATGACGGCGGCAAGATTATATTCGACTTTAGCCTTCTCAAGTATGGCCCTGACGGAATAGGGGAGTCTGGTTTCAGTGCCTTCGGCGGGCAGGATATTGACTATCTCTTTACATTCCTCGCTGCCCTTTTTCTGCTTATCATCCTCTTCTTCCTTTTCTCCTTCCGGTTTTTTGAGCTTGTAGTCGTAATTGATTTTATAATCGAAGGTGACGATTTTGACGATGCCTTTTTCCACCAGCCTTTCAAGGAATTTCGCATTGGGATCGGGGTTGTTGATGAATTTCTTGACCAGGTCAATTCGCTGCATGCCGCGAATGTCGTCAATGTTGACATTGATTGCATCGGCCAGTTTGCCCGCCATTTCTTTATCCATGCTTTTATCGAGGTAGGTCATAGACTTTGATGTATCTATCACCACCAGGATCGTGGATGGTTCCTCTTCGCTCCGAATGGAGTTGATGGTGGGCTCCATAAGGATAATGAGCACGAGCGCGATGATGAGCAGGCGCATAACGGCCATAAATATCTTGGACCGCTTTCCGGCGCTCGAGGCTTCCTTGTAATACACAAGGCCCACCAGTGCCACAGCCGCCACGGCTATAAGGAGTATCAGCCAGTTCGGAAGAGGGCTGGCGAGAGCAGGTTCAACCTTCCCGCTCAGTTGCGTCTCCTCGGGGATATTGAGCAGGAACCTGACAACGGAATTGTCGAGGAATCCCTTCAGGTCGGCCAAGTAATTCATCTCTTGTGCTCCTGTGCAGTATAAAAGCGTTATTTTGTTCTTTGCGCTGTTAAAGAAACACTTGTTGTGAAAGGATGACAGTCACCTTTCGTGTTTCATTGGCGATACAACCAACAATAAGTGTTGCGCACCCGACGGGTCGGGGGTTACCTGGTAGCCCGGTGTCCGAACCACAGCGCCAGGCCGCTTTCCAGCACCAGCAGACCCAGCAGTATGAACAGAGGCAGTTTCCAAGCGTCGGAGGAGGAACGTTCCTCCCCGATTTTTTCGACCGAGCCTCCGTCCTCTTTTGATTTGTTCCATTCTATGATTTTCGCGTCTATGAGACTGGTATACCTTTTCTTAACCGTTTCCGGATTGGTAAATCTGAGATCGGCCTCGCCGAAATCGACGTTGACCGTGAACAGTTCACGATGTTCAGCCTTGTCCCAGCTCTTCTTGTCGTACCATACCTTGTATCTTCCCGCACTGAAGGCGTCGCGATATATGATCTGGAAATACTGTTTGTCCCGGCTTCGGTCGATCTTTCGAACATCCTCGTCCTTGAGTTTCAGGACGGTGTATGAGTCCTCTTTCGGAGGCATTACCCTGAAGGGAATCTCCTCCATATTCACGGGAAGCGCTTTAGATGGAATGGCAATGGTCTTTGAAATTAAATCGCCGACACCCAGGTTGGCCGGTCCCGTTCTCAACATATAAAGCATCGTCTCGTGTACCATAACGAAATAGACCGTGTCGGGTCCGGCGCTGGATGTGAGATTGGACCAGGCGGAATCCGCGGTCGTGTTGAATACCGCCACCACCCCGTCGTTGGGGAAGCGCTTGATTACCTGGAATGGTATCTTCTCCTCCTTGTGTGCCGGGTCCCTGTCGAACAGGTATGCCACGACCTCGCTGCCCTCGGCAACTTCGACAATCGGAAAGTACCGCGAGAACAGCGGCTGAGCGTCGCCCGTCTTGAGCATATCAAGTTTAACCAGGGGGTGGAATATCTCGTGAGTCAGACCATCGGAATTGATTACGGACGTCTCTTCTATCTTGTCGACCTCGTAGTATTTCTTGCCGCGCGTCTTGATTGCCAGTTTAACCGGCAGAATGCCCGCCCCTGCGTAGAGGCGGGGGTTGTATTCGCCCGGATCCACGTTGTCGCCCAGGAACATCATCACTCTTCCGCCTGAGTTGACGTAATCTTTCAGCATGTTCAACTCGGCCTTGCCCGGATTCTGGGACGTGATTTTAAGGTTGGCAATCGCCACTATATCAAAACTGTCGTATCGAATCCCGTCGCTTTCCTTGAGCAGCTTGTCGACAATCACGGGCACCGAGGTGTGAAGTTTGAATTCAGACCCGCGGCTGGCGCTTCCGTCAACCCCGTCTCTGCTGAAGCGAGAGGCGGGGTGCAGTATGAACTGGAGCACGCCGGTCTCGCTCTTCATCAGGTCTTCGTTGTAGTCGCCGTCGACAAGAAGGACACGGATGCTCTTGCGTATCTCGAAGGAGAAGTAATAGGTGCTGTTCGCCGTCAGGTTGTCCTTGTGTACTATCCGGGCGTAGTGCGCGCCACTCTCATTATCCTTGAATATCTTCTTTTGGAACGTGACCTCCTCCGACTGGCGAGGCTTGATGGAGAGAATGGTTTTGTCGTCAACAGGGGTCGTGGCGTCGTCAATGTAGAAACTTAACTTGATGTTCGTCGCCTCATTGTCGCTGTTATTCCATACCCTGGCCTTGAATCGGGGGCTGAAACCGGTGACCAGTTCTTTCGGGTCCGCCCAGACGAGGTCGATGAGGATGTCGGAGGTTGCGCCCTTTTTGCGGAGGTCCACGTCGCCCACATCCATCAGAAATATCTTTGTTTCACTGCCGCCGCTTTTCTTCGCGGTCAGTTTCTCGAAAAGTCCGGAAAACTCATCAGGCCTTCTGGCTCCCTTGTAACGTTTGGTTGGAATTTCGGGACCCTTCTTTGCGTCCCCTCCTTCGGGTGTCGCCGGGGTTTCGGCTTCGCCGGGGAGCCAGGCGTATTCTTGAAAGTCCGAGATGACGTATAATTCCTTCACGGGCTGGGTCGGGTCGGACGACCCGGATATGAGTTTGTCCATGCGCTCAAGGCCGGCGTAGATGTCGGTGTGCAAATCGCTCGGGCCTATCCTGTCCGCTTCGCGCAAAAAGTTTTCCTTCTCTTTTACGTCCAGGCTGGTCGTCTCCATAAAATCCTTCAGGGGCTTGTCTTCTCTGACGACTTCGACCACGAGGCTTCTCCTGTCGGCATCGTCTTCCTTCTCTGCCTTCTTGTCGGCATCCTCGGGTTTTGCCGACTGTCTCCTGATAGCGTCGGAGACCCTTACGACGTGCAGGCGGTCTTCGAGTCGAAGGCCTGACAGAATCTGCTTGAGTCGCTTGCGCGCGCGTTCGAAAGCGGCGTTGCCGTCGGCGCTCTGGTATCCCATTGAATATGAATCGTCCAGCAGGACATAAACATCCCGGTGACCGGAGACGATAAAGCCGCCGAAGATGGGCCTGGCGAGAGCCATTCCGAGCATAAGCAGCATAAGGCAGCGTATCAGCAGCATAATCAAGTGCTCTATGCGAATCCTGCGGCGCGTGCGCTTGAACGCCAGCAGCAGGAATTCCATTGCCGCCCAGCGGATTCTTTTGTAACGCTGCCTGTTAAGCAGATGTATAAGGATAGGCGCACTGATTGCGGCGGCGCCGCCCCAGAGCAGAGGCCATGATATGAAGTTCATTCGCAGCTCTCCAGTCAGTTCGTTCCTGCCGGCGTAGCCGACTGCACGTTTCGAAGGCAATCCTGCCAGAAGCATCAATCCCTGTTGCCCGGCGCTCAATCACATCTCTTTCCTCTGCTATTGCCTGCGGGTATCTTTGCGCGAGGTAGCCGCGCGGGTGGCGAGATACGCCGAAAGCGCCACATCCAGACGCTGGTCCGTGTTCATCAGGACGTAGTCAATCTGGTTGCGTGCGCAGCCGCGGCGGAACCTGCCGAGCCAGTCTTCGAGTATCTCCAGGTACGCCTTTCGGAGAGGCTTCGGGTCCACGCGCAGTTTGGGATACTCCTCAAGCCCGTCGAACAGCGTAAGTTGTTCGAAGGGGAAGGTCATCTCGCAGTTGTCCAGCACGTGAAAGACGACGACCTCGTGTTTTTTGTGCCGGAAGTGTTGCAGCGCGCTGATGACGCGGTCGACGTCGTCGAAGAAGTCCGAGATAACGACAACCAGCCCCCTGCGGCCTACCATTTCCGCGGTTTCGTGCAACAGCCCCGCCATATCGGTCTTTTTTTCCGGCACTATGCGAGCCAGTTCGTGCAGGCAAGCCCTCAGGTGGCCCTGGCTGGCGCGGGATGGCAGATGCGTGCGAATTTCGCGGTCGAACAGCGTAAGCCCCGCGGCGTCCTGCTGGCCGATTATCATATACGCGAGAGACGCGGCGACGTAGCAGGCGTATTGCATCTTGTTTACCTTGCCCGAGCCGTAGGCCATCGACTCGCTTGTGTCAAGCAGGATGTGGCAGCGCAGATTCGTCTCTTCCTCATACTGCTTGATGTAATAGCGGTCGGTCTTGCCGAAGACCTTCCAGTCCATGTGCTTCAGGTCGTCACCCGGAGAGTACTCGCGGTGCTCGGCGAATTCCACCGAGTAGCCCTTGAAGGGGCTCTTGTGCTGCCCCGCGATGAAGCCTTCGACGACGAGTTTGGCCTTGAGGTCCAGACGCTGGATCTTACTCAGCGTTACCGGATCCAAATACATCTGGTAGTCTTCCATCGCTCATGACCTCGCTTTGCCTGTCAGAAATAATCTCGATAAGTTTGTCGACAATCGTGTCGGAGGTGATGCCTTCCGCCTCCGCGCTGAAGTTCGTCAACACGCGGTGCCGGAGAACCGGGTGGGCGACCGCGCGAATGTCCTCGGTGCTCACATAGTAGCGCCCCATCAGAATGGCGCGCGCCTTGCCGCCGAGAATGAGATACTGAATCGCGCGCGGACCCGCGCCCCAGCTGACCCACTCGCGAATGAAGTCCGGAGCCTCGCCCTTGTGGATGCGGGTCATCCGCGCAAACTTCATCGCGTAGTTGATTACGTGGTCTGCGATGGGAACCTTGCGCACGATGGACTGCAGCGCGATGATGTCCTCCCCGGTGAGTACGGCGTCCAGCGACATATCCTGGATGGTGGTGGTCATCTTCATGATGTCCATCTCTTCCACCTCGCTGGGATAGTCGACGAAAATCTTGAACATAAACCGGTCCAGTTGCGCCTCGGGCAGCGGATAGGTTCCTTCCTGCTCGATGGGGTTCTGTGTTGCCAGAACAAAG
Organism: Planctomycetota bacterium; assembly: GCA_043816375.1. Lineage (GTDB taxonomy): Bacteria > Planctomycetota > B129-G9 > B129-G9 > B129-G9 > JBDRIB01. The sequence goes on from JBDRIB010000009.1 coordinate 10,557, forward strand.
AACGGCTCCTCGAGCGGGTGTCTTGTGCCGCCCGCCGTTACCTGCCGCTCCTGCATACCCTCCATCATGGCGGCCTGCGTCTTGGGCGGCGTCCGGTTGATTTCGTCGGCCAGAATAATGTTTGCGAAAATGGGGCCCTGGAGGAACTTGAAGGTTCGCTCGCCGGTAGTCTTGTTTTCCTGGATGACTTCGGTGCCGGTGATGTCGGACGGCATCAGGTCGGGTGTAAACTGGATGCGGCTGAAGGAAAGTTTCAGCGTCTGAGCCAGCGAAGAAATAAGAAGAGTCTTCGCCAGACCCGGCACTCCTTCAAGGATGCAGTGACCGCGGCTGAAGATGGCGATGAGCAACTGCTCTACCACCGTGTCCATTCCGACGATGACCTTGCTGAGTTCCTTGCGTATTTTGGCGTAGCCGTCCTTCAAACGGTCAACTGCGCGAAGGTCCTCCTCATTCATAGGCTGCGCGCCCTTGCCTGTTACATCTTCTTTGGCCATGACAACCTCCCCTGGAAAAAGGTAATTTTATTGCTCCAAATATCACGTCTTGAACAAGAACATATCCTCTCCGCGGCAAACAATGCCGCCTCGCCGCGGCTTCTATTCCGGACAACACCATTTTGGAGCGGCTTTTTACCAGAACAGGCCCGCCCGTGTCAACTATCCCTTAAAGATGTTCGCCGGTTATATCGCCTGTCTCCGCCGCCATGGCGACGACCACGCCGCTCCGTCTCGAAAATATTCTCGAAGGCATCTCTTCAATGCTCATCTTGAAACAGCGAGCCGGAGTGTTGCAGGCAGACCGGGGACACCTGTCCGGGAAATTCGGCTGGAAGGCGAAACTGCTCATCGGCATGCGGCCTCCTCTTCGTCCTCGAAATACACTATGACACATATAAAGGAAAAGACACCCGCAGGAAGAAGCCCCCTCAATCGCGGCTTCCAGCAAGACACTACATTACCCTCTTATGCGGCATAAGGCCAAAGCAACAAAGATTATAGGGCAAATAATATGCCATATCCCCCCGGCCTTTTCGGGCGGTTAACGCTTTATTTTACAGGACGTTATCTTCCACAGGGATGTTCCGACACCGGCCGGGATTGCCTGCTTTGAAGGCATATGCTGACTGCTTTGTCGGCACTTCCGAAAAATCAAACCCGGGTTAATTTCCGGGGTAATATACCGGGCATGGCAGAACTTTCCCGGGAACTTTTTGTTGCCGACCGCGTCTAATGCTTTAGGATGTTATTTCATCTCCCTGGAAACCGGAAGATTACGGTTCGACGGCGACAAAAAAACTCTCACAAGGAGGAACTGCAATGAAACATTATCTACTTGTTGCTTTCGTGCTCGGCACGGTGCTTATCGTCGGTATGTTACAGGTATTCACCGGGGATGTCAAAGGCGAAGACGGGACGAACACTTCCTTTACTCCCACCTACGAGACGAACCCCAGCACGTTTGTGGTCGCATCAGACGCGAAGGCCTTAAGCAGCGGCGATTTCGAAATCGGCCTGCTTAACTCGGAAACGCAGCGCTACTACCCCAACTACTGGGTATTCAGCGCCGCGCCGAGCACCTTCGCAAAAAGGCACAACATTCGCCCGAGGATCGTTTCTCTGACACCGGAAGGCACTGACAGGATGGCGACGCTGCCTCTTGTAATCCTGGATGGACGGCAGATTGACGACGCCACGGCGAAGGCCGTGAAGGACTACCTCGCGAAAAACAAAGGCGTCGTGTTTGCCCTGAATGTCAAAGACTTCGAGACGACGGCGAAAAAGTTCGGCGCCGACGCGCCTTACGCGATGCCCGACGAAGACCCGCTGGTCAACGGAGTCGGGGGTTCCGCCGAAAAACGCGGCAAGGTTATCAAGGCGGCAAAGGTCGGCGGAACGGTTCGACTTGTTATGGTCAGCGAACGGACCTCGGTGGACAGGTCATTTTCCCTCGATACTCAGAACGCCAACACGCTTTCATCGAACGTGCTCGAACACGTGCTGAAGAACGGCGGAATGGTAAGGAAACTGGAAAAGCCGCCGTTGCTACTCGCAGGAGCCATCGGAGAGAAAAGCCTGACAATAAAGGCGAAAGGAATGCGCTTCGGCGAAGAGAAAGAAGCGAAACTGACCCTTCGCATCTACGACCTGGACAACCGCAAACTTGTTACAACCCGCTGCACGCTGAGATTCGACGGCGGGGATGCCGAAACGACAATCGAATTCAACACCGGCGACACGAAAATCGAGAACACGTATGCCTACCGGGTGGAAATCAATTACGAACACCCGGAGTTCACGCTCGCGCTGGACAAGACGCTCGCCGACATCATCGGCGTTATGAACGTGCGCGTCCTCGGCCAGAACGAGGTTTTCGACAACTCGGTCTCGACCGTGCGAATAATGGCGCTCAACCAGCGCGACAACTCGCCGATGCCGAACGCAAAGGTACAGATAAAACTCTACGACGGCGAGACACTCATCACCGAGTGCTCCACCACGACGGACGACAGGGGCACAATCAACGCGCCGTTCAAAATCAAAGACGTAAAGAGCGACTCGCTGAAACTGGAAATCATCGTAGCCAGCCCGCTCGGACATCAGAAGATAATGCAGGAACTGGCCGTCAGGCGCGAGTTCAAGATTTTGATGACAACGGACAAGCCGCTCTATCAGCCCGGCCAGATTATCCACATCCGTACCCTTTCGCTCCAACATCCGGCCAAACTGCCCGCCGCGGGCAAAAAGATGCTGGTCGAGGTGGAAGACCCGAAGGGCAACAAGATGTTCAAGCGCGAAATGGAAGTCAGCCGGTTCGGCATCGCCTCGGCGGATTTCCAACTCGCCGGTGAAATCAATATGGGCGTTTACACCGTCCGCGCAATCCTCGACGGAAAGGAGAGCCAGGAGAAGAAAGTTGAGGTAAAGCGCTACGTCCTGCCCAAATTCAACGTCAAGGTTGAAACCGACCGCTCTTTCTATATGCCCGGCGACACGGTTAAAGGCTCGGTGCAGGCGGACTACTTCTTCGGCAAGCCCGTTGCGGGCGGCGAGGTGAAAGTCGATTTCGTCGTCCTCGAGGCCGGCGAAGAGGTAATGGGAACATACGAAGGAAAGACCGACAAGAACGGCCACTGTGAATTCGAATACAAACTGAAGGACTATTTCGTCGGACACCCGCTCACAAAGGGCAACGCCCCGGTCTTCCTGCGAGTGCTGGCGACCGATACCGCAGACCAGAAGGTCGAGAAATCGCACACCGTTACCGTCTCGAAGGAACCGATTGAAATCTACGCAATTCCCGAAAGCGGCAACCTTGTGTACGGCGTCGAGAACATCATTTACCTGATGGCGACCTACCCCGACGGCTCGCCCGCGTCGCGCGCGACGTTCGCCATCGGCGATGAGAAATTCCGCGCGGATGAGATAGGCATCGCGTCGATTAAGGCGCTGCCCGAAGAGAACGCCTACTCGCTGAAGGTCGGCGTGAAGGACGAGAAGGGCGCTACGACAACGAAGGATTTCACGTTCAACATTGACCGTCAGAATGAGCAGGTGCTCCTCAGGTTGGACAGGGTCTTCACGTCGGTCGGCGATACGCTGAATATGACCGCGTTCTCGTCGCTCGGCGCGGGGACGGCGTATTTCGACGTAATGCGCGACGGACAGATTGTTCTGACGACTGCGGCTGATTTGGAAAAGGGCCGCGCCACGGTCTCCGTCGATTTGTCGGCGGACTACGCGGGCACGCTCGTCGTCAGCGCATACCAGGTGAACCGCTCCGGCCAGATAGTCCGCGACACGAAGAGTATGTATGTCGCGCCAGCGAATGATTTGCATATCACCGTCAAGCCGGACAAGGACGTTTACCTGCCCGGCGAGGAAGCGACGTTCCACTTCACCGTGACCGACGCGCAGAAGCGCCCCGCGCTCGCGGCGCTCGGCGTGGTCATCGTCGATGAGGCGGTCTTCGCTCTCACCGAGATGCAGCCCGGGCTGGAGAAGATATTCTTCACGCTCGAGAGAGAGATAATGACGCCGCGCTACGAGATACACGGCTACTCGGTCGATAACTTCATCGTCAATCCCGTCGGGCCGAACCAGCCCATTCGGGAAACCGCCGCGAAGGTCCTGGCGGCTTCGGTAAGCACGGAAGTCTCCTATTCGCTGGACGTGACGACGAAGGACTCGCAGTACGAAGAGTTCTACAAATTGCTCGAGAAGAAACTAAAAACGAAAACCATAAAAATCGCGGCGGCGGTCCAGGCCTACGCGAAGGCCGCAAGCAGGAATGATTTGCAGAAGATAGAGAGTATGCACACATTGCTCGATATGCTTATCAAGCAAAAGAAACTCGGCAAAAAAGACACGCTCGACCCGTGGGGCAACGCCTTCAAATTCCCGCGCACGGGCCAGTATCGCGCGATAGGATTCTACAGCCCCGGTCCCGACGGAAGGATGTACACGCAGGACGATGTGTTTGTAAACGAGACAAACGTGTTTCCGGGAGACAAGGGTTTCTGGTTCCGGAAGTACGACGGGGATGTCCGGTCCCTCCCCCCCGCCGGGATAATGAATTTCCCTCGGAAGGACGAGTGGGGATTTCTGCCGGATAGGGAGTTTAAAGCCGGGAAAGCGGGAGCAGGAGGCGGCATAGATGAATTTCATGAGAGAATGGAAGCAATGCCGCCGCCGATGGCGGAGGGCCTTAATGGGGCGAAGGACATAGTAACCGAGGCCGATGGAGAGAAGCCTGCGGCCGCAGGGGCAAAGCCCCGCCTGCGCCAGTTCTTCCCAGAGACGCTTCTGTTCAGGCCGGAGATTATCACCGACAAGGACGGCCGCGCCACGCTGACCTTCCCGATGGCCGACAGCATCACCACCTGGCGTATGAGCACGATGGCCGGCGACGCATACGGCGCGCTGGGCAGTATGACCACGCCGATACGCGTGTTTATGGATTTCTTCATCGACCTGGACCTGCCGGTTGCCTTCACGCAGAACGACTACGTCGAGGTGCCGGTCGCGGCTTACAACTACCTGAAAGAGAAGCAGACAATCACGCTGACGCTTGAGAAGGGCGACTGGTACGAATTGACCGGCGATGCAAAGCAGACGCTCGAACTCGACCCGAGCGAGGTCGGCGTTACGCACTTCGCCGTGAAGGTTAAAGACGTCGGGCGGCACACGTTCACGGTCCTCGCGGAGAGTTCGTCCGGCAAGAAGGACTACATCAGGAAGGGCGCCGACGTCGAGCCGGACGGGCAGATGCACGAAATCGCCTTCAACGGCAAGTTGAAAGGCGACGTTGAGAAGGTAATCACGATACCGGAAGGCTCCATCGACGGCGCATACAAGGTTATCGTGAGCATCTATCCGGGCGTCTTCAGTCAGTTGCAGGACGGGATGGACCGCATCTTCCGGATGCCGTATGGCTGCTTCGAGCAGACTTCATCGAGCACGCACCCGAACATCCTCGCGCTCGACTATATGAAGCGCACGAAGAAGATTAATCCGGAGTTGCAACTGAAGGCCGAGCAGTACATCAATCTCGGCTACCAGCGGCTTGTCTCCTTCGAGGTCGAGAAGGGCGGCGGCTTCAGCGTATTCGGCAGCAAGCCCGCGAACAGGGTGCTGACCGCGTACGGGCTGATGGAATTCCACGATATGTCGCGCGTCTATAGCATCGACCCGGACATCATCAGCCGCACGCAGCGCTGGCTCGGAAAGCAGCAACTCGAAGACGGCTCCTGGGTGGCCGACAAGTCCTTCTGCCACGCGGAAATGTGGGGCGAGATACAGAAGTCCAACATCCTGCCGACGGCCTATGTCGCGTGGGGCCTGGCCTACAGCGGCTACAAAGGCCCCGAAGTCGCGAAAGGCATCAACTATCTCGTCAAGAACCTCGACGCGGCCGACAACGCATACACGCTGGCGATTATCCTCAACGCGCTCGCCCTCGAGGGCAAGCACGACGCGGCGCTCAAGACCGTCATCGAGAAACTCGACGCGATGAAAAAGAGCGAAGGCGACAAGGTATGGTGGGAGTCCGGCACGAATACCATCTCCTACTCGCGCGGCGGCACGGCCGACATCGAGGCGACCGCGCTGGTCGTCTCGGGACTTCTGACCGCGGAAACGCAGCAGAGCCTTGTCAGCAAGGCCCTGAACTTCATCATCGACAAGAAATCGCCCGACGGCAACTGGCCCGGGACGCAGGCGACAATCCTGAGCCTGCGCGCGCTGGTTATGTCCGCTGAAAAACAGACCGAGAAGGTCCGGGGCGATGTGACAATCACCGTCGGCTCCGAATCGCAGACCTTCGCAATTACAAAGGAAACCAGCGACATCTTCCGTATCTTCGATTTGCAGGAAGACACGAAGATTGGCGACAACAAGGTGAAGCTGTCGTTCAAGGGCGAGGGCGCGACGATGTACCAGATAGTCGGCCGCTACTACACGCCGTGGGGCAATGAGCCCACGCCGATGGAAGAGCCGATGAGCATCGCGGTCAAATACGACAAGACCAGCCTGACAGTGAACGATATGATTACGGCGAACGTAAAGGTCACCTGTTCGCGCCCGGTAATCTACGATATGGTAATGATTGATTTGGGCATCCCGCCGGGCTTCGAGGTGCAGACCGGAGACCTGGCCGCCCTCGTCGAGAAGGGCCTGATTACGCGTTTCGAGACGACCGGCAGGCAGATTATCCTCTACGTCGAGAAACTGGACGGCAGCCAGGGGATGGAGTTCTCCTACCGGATGAAGGCGAAGTTCGTCCTGAAGGCCAAGTCGCCCAAGTCGAAAGTTTACAGGTACTACAACCCGGAGGAGAAGGGAGAGAGCAGGCCGATAGAACTGGAAGTAAACTAATCCGGCAAGCGAACGGTGACAGTCACCGTAAGATGCTGCTGTGAAAGCGGGAGGCCTGACAATCCTCCCGCTTTTTGCCGTCCGGCGTTGTGAAGCGGAAATTTCTATTTGACATATGCAGCGTATTGTCGTTAAATGGCAATTGGCGAGAACGTTGTGAATATCATTCGTTAATATTCGGGAGAAAGAGGGGGTGCATCTGTTAATCTCAAAGCGGAGACGGCATTTCATTTCAACGGCCGATGCACTTTACCGGCAGCCGGTCTTCAGTGCTTTTCGTGTCTTGTCCTGTCTCATCCCTGTCAGTTCTGTGATTCCTTTTCCTGCACATTCAAACGCACAAGGTGCGTCAATCGCGTATTTTTTCAAAACATAGCGGGATTTATTAAGGAGAAACCATATGCAAAGCCAACCACCGCCGCAACAGCCTCCCCCTCCGGGCGGGCAGCAGCCTCCTCCGCCGGGAACACCACCGAAGGGCGAGCAGAAGAGCTGGATGGTTGCCGTGTTGCTGTCGTTCTTCCTCGGTGCACTGGGAGCTGACAGGTTCTATCTGGGTTACACGGGTCTGGGAGTCTTGAAACTGGTCACGTTTGGAGGCTGCGGCGTCTGGACTCTCATTGATTTCATTATGCTTTTGATGAACAAGACACTGGACGCGAATGGGATGCCGTTACAAAGAGACTAGGATTAAGAAGTTTGCTGTCTCAGCGTTGTCGGTGCTCAGCCTTTCCAGGCCGGTGCATCGTGTGCTCGTCCTGGGGTTTCTTGGATTGGCATTGACCGTCGTGCCCCTTTACGTGCTCGAGTCGCTGCCATCGGTTTCCATCTGGGAGAGGTTGTTCGGCTGGAGTCCGTCGACGGGCATTACTCGCGGTGTTTGCGCGCTCCTGCACTGTGACGTTGAAACGGCGGTCGCTTTCAATTTCCTCAGCATACCAGCGGTGATTCTTGCAGCGGGAATATTCGCAAAGGATTGTATTACGCTTATGCGTTAAAGTACCCGCGCGAAAGTCTGAGAGGTGTCTTCAAAGTAAATCGGCCGGATTCGAGTCGGGCACTACGACTCGAATCCGGCTCCTTTTTTTGTTACGATAGTACCGTAACCATTATGCTTTCCGGAAAAGAAAACAGATTCATCGGCACCCTGCTCGGCTGCGCGGTCGGCGACGCCATCGGATTCGCGTTCCAGTGGCGCTACCCCCGAAGGGGCGTGTC
>JBDRIB010000010.1:0-4846 GCA_043816375.1 Planctomycetota bacterium
CAGCGCAACATCCTTTCAATGCTTCGGGAGGAAGCATACTACTTCGCGCCCCAGGCACAGACGAAGATTATGAACGAGGGCTGGGCCGCATACTGGCACGCGAGGATTATGACCGAGAAATCCCTCACCGATGCCGAGGTCATTGATTTCGCCGACCACCACTCCGGCACGCTGAGCACCCGCCCCGGCCAGTTGAATCCCTATAAACTCGGCATCGAGTTGTTCCGCGATATCGAAGACCGCTGGAACAAGGGAAAGTTCGGAGGAGAGTACGAAAACTGCACCGACCGCGAAATGAAGCAAAGGTGGAACAAAAACCTGGGCCTGGGCCGCGAAAAGATCTTCGAGGTGCGCCGTATTTACAACGATGTTACATTCATCGACACGTTTATCACGCCCGAATTCTGCGAAGAACAGAAAATGTTCGTCTATGCCTTCGACAAGTCATCCGGGAACTACGTCATCGTTGACAGGGACTTCGGGGTCGTGAAAGAGAAGTTGCTCTTTTTGCTCACAAACTTCGGACAGCCGTACATCACCATAATCGATGCGAACTACAAGAACCGAGGCGAACTTTACCTCAAGCACAGGCACGAAAGCGTTGACCTGAAGCACAGCGATACCGTCGAGACCCTGAAGAAACTCGGGAAAATATGGAAGCGCCCCGTGCACATCGAAACCGTCCTCGAGGAAAAGCCCAAACTCCTCTCCTTCGACGGCAAGGACCTCGTCGAGGTGAACCTGAAATCCTGAACCGCCCCCCCCTCCAGGTTGACCGGCTTTGCGCCGGCTTCGGTGACTTGCCCTGGGCGGATAATGTTACCAATTACGGTGGACCTGTTCTATTTACAGCGCAAAAGGTGACTGTCACCAATTACGGAGTCGAGGGAGCGCTGCGACCGAGACTCGTAGATTGGTGACTGTCATCCTTTTGCATTCGTAGAATAGAACAGGTCCTGGGATGCTCAAATGGGGTCTGACCCGAGCGGGCTTTTCAGCGCGAACAGGCTTGTTTTCTAAAAGCCTTCACTCCAACTACAAGCAGCAATACCAGCAGCGCAGGCAGCGCAATAAAAGTAATCGTCCGTCCCGTCCTGAAAGATTCCGAGTCAAAGTAGAATTCCACCTTGTGCTTCCCCTCCTCCAGAAACACGCCGCGCAGCAGCACATTCGTTTTGTACACCTTTTTGCTGCGCGTCGCTCCGCCGACGGTGTCCTGTGCTTTCCAGCCGGGATACCACACTTCACTGAGCACAAGAAATCCCGGCTTATCCAGTTCCATCTCCACAACGATGCGATTCGGGCGATACTTCTCCTTGACGACCTTCGCGGGCCGCGCCTCCTCGTCCCTGTCGAGCGCGAACTCGCCCTTCTCTTCAATCGCCGCGCAACGCCTGAGGTTCATCGGTTTGCCTTCCGGCTGGCCCTTCCTGACGCCGGATATCGCGACGAGGATTTCCTCATCCGGCACGTTTTCGAACGACCTCACGCATCCGACCACAAATGCCCTCGGCATTGCCCCGGGGTTTTCGGTTACATAGACCCCGCCGACCTGCCGCGAGTCCAGCCCGTACTGCTCCAGGTTTCTGGTTGTCACGATATAATGTACGTTGAGCGCCCTGTACATAGAATTGGTCAGAATGTTCATATGGTCCCAGTAGTCGAGCATATAGGTCAACTTACTCCTGTCGATGTCGCCGGTGACCATATTCATCCGCGCATAACGGAACTGCTTGTAGTCGAGACCTGCTTTGAACTCGTAAACGCGGAAGTCAATTCCGTCCCCGCGCTCTTTCAGGTAATCGAGTACCGCGTCTCCTTCGTGATACACTTCTGACGGAGGGGAAGTTTGCAGATACGGCTCCGAAAATATGAAAAGGTCAAAAAGCACCGATAGAAAGAGCACGCAAAAAGCGACCCGCCGGAGCCGTTGCCCGAAGACGCTGACAAACAGCGCCGCAACTGTGACGGCGGCGAGAAAAACGGTCCATACGGAACTGCTCATTCTCATAAGCCCCGCGCTGCCGTCGAGGCTCAGGGCCACGGCGAGGGCGCACAGAAACAACGCCGGAGCGGCCGCGGCAACAGTCGAGGCCAGTCGTTTACTTTGCCGGAGCAGCCCCTCCATTCCCGCGCTCGCAAGCACCGCCGCCGGCAGCAGAAACATCGATAGCATCCTGGCCGGGACACGGAACGCGCTGAAGCCCGGCATTGGACCCAGAATCGGATAAACGGGCCCCGTATTTCCCATCGCAAACAGCACAGTCACGACAGCCATAAACAGGAAGAACCATCTCTCCGCGCCGCGCCTCAACCAGAGCCCGGCCCACATCAACAGCAGCGGAATTATTCCGATGTAGGGACAAATCTCCCAGTACGGGTCGCCCAGCAAATAGTTGTCCTTTGCAGGAGAGCCGAAAAACTCCGGCCAGGCAAACATAACCCATCTGTCCCTGCTGAATATCCCCCGCGCCGCCTCGCTGAAATCCATCCCGCCTTCCGGCATCACAAGCGACGCGAACTCAAGTGCGGGCAGCAACTGTATCGCGACAAGCGGCACAAACACCGCAAGCATCAGCACAATCAGCGCAATCGCCGCAAACGGCCGGGACGACTCGCGCACCACGTAATTACGCAGTATCTCAAAGGCGCAATACAGACCGAGAAAGAAAGTCGAATACAGGAAGAACTGCGTGTGCCCGCCGAAAAACTGCACCATCAACACAATGGAGCCGAGCAGTGCATAGAACAGGCCGCGGCGGAAACTCGCACTGACCGATGTGATGCTCTTCCTGGCACAGAAAAACGCGAGCGGAATCCAGGGAAAGTTGTTGTATACCATCACGTGGCCCGGCAGCAGTTTCGTCGCCCAGACGCCCGCGAACATATACACGCACGCGCCGAAAAACGCCGCGGGCCGCTCCCGTTCGAGCGACCGCAGAAACGCATAGCAGAAGAGCCCGCCCAGCGCCATATTTGCCCAGAAAATATATCCGAAGGCGGAATTGGTGGGAAGCAGATAGAAGAGAATGTACAGCGGGTAGAACGTGCCGTTCTGTATGTTGCCGACGACCGGAGCGCCGCTGTCGGAATACGGGTCCCACATCGTCAATTCGCCGGTCGCGAGCGTGTTCTCCACCTGGTATGCCTTGCGCGGTGCAAACAGTTCCGCCAAATCACCCCGACCCGGCGACATCATCTCCCCCGGCCGCAACCAGACCTTCCAGAAAAAACCGACCGAGAGCAATACAATTGCCCCCGCTATAAATATAACCTGTTTTCTCCCGCTCATGCAGTTCCCAAAAAAAATTGCCGACAAGGAAGGTCAGGCCTCTCCGGCCCAAAGTCTTTCGGACAGTTTGTCACGATAGTGAGCAAGGATGCGGAAGTATTCAATCTGCTTCCGCGAAAGTTCGTCGAACCGCGCGCCCATAATGTCGACGGCATCATCCAGCGCCCTGACAAGACGGTGCAGGAGTTCCGGGTCCGTCAGATGTTCATCCAGCGCTTGAAGGACCATTTCACCGCGCCCTCCCCCGGCAGAAGCCTGTATGGGCGGTGAAGTTCCGGATTCTCTCGGAAAGCCGAAAGGATTTCGCTCGAAGCAGCCGACCAGATACCCGCACCCGCGCCGAATCTGCCCCTCCGCTTCGGTCGGGACAAGTGCCCGGTCTTTGTTGAACCTGCCCAACTCTATCAGCGCGAAGCCGAGTTTCTCGTCCGCGTCTCCAAAGGCATGCGCCGTGTCTTCGACCGACTCCAGTTGCCTGACGGCCTCTTCAAAAGAAAGTCTCGCCTGGCTTCTCGTATCTTCAATGCCATTCCTGAAGTCTTCTATTTTCTCTACGCCGAAATTCTCCAGAAGACGGCGCATGTCCCCGTGCGCATCATTCAATTCCGCCTCGACGGAATCCGCTGTCTCGGCGCACTGTTCACCAAGCCTGTTCAGCACCTGCGCGCTGTGAATCTGTGCCTCAAGGGAATAAATCGTGATGTATGGCGAGCGCATTGCGACTGCAAAATCCCCTTTCGCGCGCTCGAGTTCCAGGTGTCCGTTCCTCTGCCCGAGGACGTCTTTCCAGAGGAAGTACCCGCGCGAAAAGGCCGCTTCCCTGTGCAACTCCCGTGTGAAATATCTCCCCCACAATGCGACCGCGCCGAATGCAACAACAAGCGCCGCTATTACCCTTATCGCACGACCTGCCGTCATCCGGGTGTGTTTTGGCGAAACGGGGACCGGCAACACTCTTGTGCTTTCACCGAGAACAAGCGCAATAGCCGCCCACATAAAGACCTGGATATGCGGCTGGTACAGCGAGACACCCACCGCGCCGTGCGCGAGCATCGCGCCTAACGGCGCAAGACCCGCCGCCAGAAAATACCGGGCTCCCTCGTCGCGCCAGACCGCTGTCTGTGCGCGCCAGAGAACAAACACAATGACGCCCGCAATGATAATAAGTCCCGTCAGGCCTGTTTCGCAAGCCACGGCGAGCGGAAACGAATGCGCATAATACGAAGCCTTCTCCAAATCCTTGTGCAGATACGATTCAGTCGGCTGGTATCTTGCGTTGACCGGGCCGAAAGTTCCCGCGCCCCGGCCCAGAACCGGCTTCTCGGAGAGCATGTCGGCCGCTCCGGTCCAGACGTAGAGTCGCACCCACGAGGTGGATTCGAACCGCCGCCCCAGCAGCCTGTCGTGGCTCTCAGGCCACGCCCAGAAAACGGCGCCCACTGCGGCAACCAATATCGTCGTCGCCGCAAGAACGATAATTCGCTTTTTGAACGAGACGAGTAAAAGGACGTAAGCGCCGGCCAGAAGCCCGACAAATGCTCCCGCCGAGCCGAC
>JBDRIB010000011.1:0-9168 GCA_043816375.1 Planctomycetota bacterium
CAACGCCGGAGAAAAAATCTTCAACGCACTCAACAAGATCGGCACACAAATGCTCCGCCAGGCGAGGGAACTTCACGGCGAAGGCAAACTCGAAGAAGCCATCGAAATGCTGAAGGACATCAGGGACAAACAGATATACAAGGACGGCGACGGCATTGAAGGCAACGTCCGGAGAGAACTCGCAAACTGGGAAGAAGAACTCCCGTAATCACTCAAGTCGACTGATTTTGCGCCGGCATCGGTGACTCCGCCACCCCTACCCATACAGGCCCGTACCGGGCGGGTGGCCTGTAGGGGCCACAAACCGTCGGCGGATAAATGTCACAAATTACAATGGACCTGTTCTATTCACAACGCAAAAGGTGACAACGCAAAAGGTGACTGTCACCAATTACGGAGTCGAGGGTGCGCTGCAACCGAGACTCGTAGATTGGTGACTGTCATCCTTTTGCAATTCGAAACTCGGGGCGTAGAATAGAACATATCCTGGGATGATCGGGGGACAGCCCCCTGTGCCGAGATTGGTGACTGTCACCTTTCCAAGAGCAATAAGGGGTCTGACCCCTTGCCTGACGATCTTGAGTTGTTGACATTGGACCGGCATCTGCTAAAATCACGCCCTTTTGCTAACGTTTCGGAGGACTGCGCTTGAGCGAGAAAGCCTTCCCCGGTATCTACGATACCACCGCCCGTGTCATCTCCCAGAAACCCAGCGGGTCAATCGCCTACACAATCACCCTCGAATGCGGGGAGATTGCGCGTGCGGCCAGGCCCATCCAGTTCTTCACAATTTCTCCGCAACCCCTTACCGACGATGGGACCGCCGACAATCCCGCCCTGGACCCGCTGCTGCGCAGGCCCCTGGGCTTCTCCGACGTGCGTCCGGAAGAGGGACGCTTCGACGCGATTTACCAGGTCGTCGGGCGCGGAACGAAGTTGCTTGCTGCGCTGAAACCCGGCGACAGCGTCCGAATACTCGGGCCGCTGGGCATACCGCTGATGCCCGATGACTTCAAGGCGAAAGCGGTGATACTGGCCGGCGGGGGACTCGGGCTGCCGCCGCTCTACCACCTCGCGCCGGCGCTGCTGAAGGCCGGCCTGGAGGTCATCGCCGTCGTCGGAGCACGCGCCGAGAACCTGTTGATAATGGATTCCGCAAAGTGCGCGCTAAAAAGACCGCTCGGAAATATCAAAGAGGCGGCCGGACTGAAGCCGTTCGTTGATTTGGGAATGGATTGCGTTGTTACGCTGGATAACGCCGCGGAGGGTTTCCTGACCGGGCTGATTACCGTCCCGCTTGAAAAATATATGAAGGAAAAATACGACGGCGGCGTCGAGATAATCTGCTGCGGGCCGCCGCCGATGCTCAAGGCGATTACGAAGATGGCGCGCGAAAACAACGTGAACTGCCGCCTGATAATGGAAGGACGAATGGGCTGCGCGCTCGGCGCGTGCCAGGCGTGCGTCTGCAAAACAAAGGACGGATACAAGCGGGTCTGCACGGAAGGGCCCGTTTTCGACGCTGAACAGATTATATGGGACTGATACTGAAATGCCGGAAAAAAAATCAGCAGGTGAACCCGACCTCGGCGTGAGCATCGCCGGCATCGATATGAAGACGCCGCTGGTGCTCGCCTCGGGCGTGTTCGGCTACGGCTTTGAGATACCGCGCGTCGAGGGATTTGATTTCAACGACGTCGGCGCGGTTGTCCTGAAGTCGGTGACGCTCAGGCCCCGGCAGGGCAATCCCCCGCCGCGCATCGCCGAGACGCCATCGGGCGTGCTTAATTCAATCGGAATGCAAAACCCCGGCGTCGAGTTCGTCGCGAAAAACTACCTGCCGCAACTGAAAAAAATCCCCACCAACTTCATCGCAAACATCGCGGGCGAAAACATTGACGAGTACGTGCAGGTGGCGCGCATCCTCGCCGACAGCGACAGCATCAGGGCAATCGAGGTGAACGTTTCCTGCCCGAACGTGGAGTGGGGCTGCTGCGTCGGCGTGAATCCCGGCGACGTGTTCTCGGTGGTCAGCGGCGTCAAATCGGTCTGCGACAAGCCGGTCTTCGTGAAACTCGCCCCCGCCGTTACCGACATACAAAACGTCGCCAGCGCCTGCGTATCCGCGCACGCCGACGCCATCTCGATGGGCAACACATACTCCGGTATGGTCATCGACACGCGCCGGAGGCGGCCGCTGCTGGGCAACAACACCGGCGGCCTGTCGGGCCCCGCGATTCGTCCGCTCACGGTGTTCAGCGTCTTCCGCGTCTGGCAGGGGACTCACAAGGACGCGGTGCCGATTATCGCGTTCGGCGGAGTGGCGACCGCGAACGACGCAATTGAAATGATGCTCGCCGGGGCGAGCGCCGTCGGCGTGGGAACGGCGCTTTTCTCGAACACGCACATCTGCTCCGATATCGCCGAGGGCCTGCGCGCATATCTGAAATCACAGAACGAATCGAAAGTCTCCGACATCATCGGGACCGTAAAACTGAACCAGGCCTGACTTCATTTCGTGAGAGAGAGGCATATATGAAGGTTTTGGTGGTGGGTTCCGGCGGCAGGGAGCACGCGCTCGCCTGGAAGATAGCCCGGTCGCCGCGCGTTAAAAAAGTCTTCGCCGCTCCGGGCAACGCCGGTATCGCGCAGGAGGCTGAATGCGTCGACATTTCGGTTGCGGATACCGGGGGGCTGTTGAAATTCGTCACCGGCAACGCGATTGATTTGACCGTCGTCGGCCCGGAGGCCCCGCTTGCCGAAGGCATCGTTGACGCCTTCCGCAAGGCAAAGGCGCCGATTTTCGGTCCCACCGCGCGCGCGGCGGAAATCGAAAGCAGCAAGGTCTTCGCCAAAAACCTGATGCACCAGAACGCAATCCCCACCGCTTCATACCGCGTGTTCAACGATTTCAGACTTATCGAAAGCCACCTGAAACAGGCGGAAATGCCGGTTGTCCTGAAGGCCGACGGCCTGGCGGCGGGCAAGGGCGTTATCGTGTGCAGGAACAGGGAGTCGGCTCTTGCGGCCGCGAGGCTGATAATGGAGGAGAAGGCGTTCGGACGAGCCGGCCATCTTGTCGTGGTCGAGGAGTGCCTCGTCGGACGGGAGGCGTCCATACAGGCGCTGGTTTCCGGAGATGCGATAGTCATGCTGGAGACCTCGCAGGACCACAAGCGCGCTTTCGACAACGACGAAGGCCCCAACACCGGCGGCATGGGCGCATATTCGCCGGTGCCTTTCATCGACGAGCAGATGATGCGGAGGATAGAGCGCGACGTTATCATCCCGACCGTTCACGGCATGTCGCGCGAAGACCGTCCTTATGCCGGAGTGTTATATGTCGGGCTGATGATTACGGAGGACGGCCCGAAGGTGCTTGAGTACAACTGCCGCTTCGGCGACCCCGAAACGCAACCGCTTATGATGCGCCTCGATGTCGACCTTGTTGACCTCATAGAGTCCGCGCTCGGGGACAATCTGTCGGAGGCGCCGCTTCAGTGGAAGGAAGGCGCGTCAATGTGCGTCATTCTGGCCTCGGGCGGCTACCCGAAGGAGTATGAAAAGGGCAAGAAGATAACGGGGCTTGACGCGGCGGGCGATATGGACGACGTCATGGTGTTTCATTCCGGCACCAGGCGCGAAAACGGCGACTGGCTGACCAACGGCGGCAGGGTGCTCGGCGTGACCGCGCTGGGCCGCGACATCAATTCGGCTCACGACCGCGCATACAAGGCCGTCGGCAGGATTCACTTCGAAGGAATGCACTTCCGCAGAGACATCGGCAAAAAAATGTAGGGAAGGGTCTGAACTTGTCCCGACTCGGTCGGGAGACCCTTCCGGTCCCGGCACGGTCTCCCTCGAACCAACCTCGGGATAAATTCAGACCGTGCCCTACATAACTTTGCCAAACAGCATCTTACAGTGACAGTTGCCAATGTGTCACCGATGTTAGCGCGAAGTCAGTCTCGTCAGTTGTTATGGTCCGGAAAAAGGAGGGTGATGCGGCCCGCGAGCCCCAGGGGGCGGGGGGCCGGGAGGGTGATGGTGGTTGGCCATCCTCAACTGCATCGGCTTGAGGTTTCGCAGCGGGTCAAAAACCATTCTCAGCGTGGCGAGTTTCTTCCCCTCATCAAAAGAGTCATATCGTTCCTTCATATCCGTCGGCATCGAGGCGATTATCTCATCCATCTCCCGGCATTGGGCAATCCGTTTGACGAGATTTTCCCGCTCCTCGGGAGAGCGTGAAGCGACGAAAGCCAGGATATCCGGCCGCAATTGCCGCATTACATTCGCCCTTATGAACAGGGCCATTTCCAGCTGACTTGGCGGAAGATTTTCGGTCATCTTTTCGTGGAACAGGCGCATCGTCAGCCCGTGCAGAGTGCGCAGGTATTCTCCGGTGTTCGCAGTCAGGCCGCTCAGTTCCTCCGGATTCGACTCGACGACTTCCTCGCGGAGCAGGCCGAATACGAACCACATTTTTTCCCTTTCGTTTTCGAGGTCGGCGTAATCCTGCTTCTGTTCGGGAGTAAGTCGCTCGATAATGCATTCGTCGAGGCGTTTCCTGAACAGGGCCATTACCTCCTGTTTTGTGACCGGCTTGTCTTGTTCCAGCAAATGGCCGGTTATTCGAAAGAAAACCGGCAGGGGCGGGTGCGGCCCGTCGCCGTGCACCCCGGAGAAGTACTGCCTGACCCGCCTGCGCTTGTCGGGGTCGAATCTCTTCCAGTGCCTTGCGTTGACCGCAACGGCCAGTTTTTGCTCGGCGGGGAGCGCCTTGAACTTGTCGTATTTCGCCCGGAGTGTCTGCCGGTCCTGCTCGGGAAGCGACTTCCAGCGCCTGTATGCCCGGACGACCGTCTCTCTTTCGGCATCGGTCATAGACTCCCAGCGCTCTTTGTTATTCTCAAACTCGCCGTTGTCCTCGTCGGCCGTTGCCCGAATTGTCCCGGGCAGGATGACGACTAATGCAAGCAGTATGTATGGCAGTACTCTCATTGCTGTCAGTTGTGACCGTTGGAGTTCGTAAGCGCGAACGTGCCGATATCTATATCTCTGCGGGTGAGTTCCTCAACCTTTTCGAAATCTTCTTCCTTGAGGATATCGACGTCATCCGGTTCCAGGCTCTCTTCGCCGAGGGTGTCGAGATTGACGAGCAAATCGAGGTCGCGGATAATCTCGCTTTTCTCCGCTTCGGACAGTTTCTGCCCTGGCCCCGGTCCCGTCGGCGGTTTTTCCCCTGGGTACAGGAGATAAAGACCCACCGCCACAAGCAAACAGGCGGCGGCGGCCACGGCGAACCTGACGGCGGCCGGATGTCTCGCGACAGCGCGCCTGCGAATGGGGCGCGGCGCGCGCTCAAGCCGTTCCCTCACCGCCCGGCTGAATCCCGGCGCGGGTTTTACGTCGCGGATTTCGCCGACCAGTTTCCACGTCGCCTCATACGCCTAGGCCTCCGCACGGCAGGCCGGGCACGACTCGATATGACGGCGCACCTCGTCCGCCTCCTGCCGGGGCAGGGCGTCGCAGAGGTAATCCGCCATAATCTTATGTATCTTCTTGCAATCCATGGAGTGCCTCCATAAGTTTAACACATTGGCCGGATTTTGGTGCCGGAAAAAAATCCCGATTTTTCTATCGGTGACTCCGCCTGTGGCGGATAAATGTCACCAATTACGGCGCAAAAGGTGACTGTCACCGTAAGATGTGGTTGTTGTCAGAAAAAAGCCAGTCAACTTGAGATCTTGAGAAGGCGTGGATTATGCTGGAATTTGCCGCGCAGGGATATAGAATATGAACAGGGCAAAAAAATACAGACAAGGGGCACCTTATGAAATTACTTGTGACGGGCGGCTGCGGGTTCATCGGCTCGAATTTCATCCATTATATTCTCCGCACGCGGCGGGACTGGGAAATCCTCAATCTTGACGCGCTCACGTACGCCGGGAATCTGGAAAACCTGAAGGACGCGCAGAACGACGCCCGCTACGAGTTCGTGAAGGGCGATATCGCCGACGGGGATTTTGTCCTTTCGCTGTTCGAAAAACGCGGCGGGGAAGCGCCGTTCGACGTCGTGGTGAATTTCGCCGCCGAGACGCATGTGGACAGGAGCATACACAGCGCCGACGAGTTCATTCGCACAAACGTGGTCGGAACGAATATTCTGCTGAAGACCGCGATGAATTCCAAAACCCCGCGGTTCGTCCAGATATCGACCGACGAGGTTTACGGCAGCCTCGGCTCGACCGGGAAATTTACCGAAACCACGCACCTCGCCCCGAACAGCCCGTATTCCGCAAGCAAGACCGCGGCGGACCTCCTCGTTCGCGCATACTTCAAGACGCACGGCTTCCCCGGCATCATCACCCGGTGCTCGAACAATTACGGCCCGTACCAGTTCCCGGAAAAACTTATCCCGCTGTTCATCTCCAACATTCTCGAAGACAGGGAGATTCCCGTTTACGGCGACGGGATGCAGGTGCGCGACTGGATATACGTCGACGACCACAGCCGTGCCATCGAGATGGTCATCGAGAAGGGCCGCCCCGGCGAGGTCTACAACGTCGGCGGCGAGAACGAATTGACCAACATCACGCTGACCAGACTGCTTCTGGAGAACCTCGGCAAGAGCGAAAAACTGATAAAGTACGTCAAGGACCGCCCCGGCCACGACCGGCGCTACGCAATAGACTGCTCGAAAATCCGCAAGGAACTCGGCTGGGAGCCGCAGACCCGGTTCGAAGAAGGCCTGAAGCACACCATCGACTGGTACAGGTCAAACCAGGAATGGTGGCAGAATATCAGGACGGGCGAGTATCTGGAGTATTATCAGAAACAGTACGGCAATCGCTGAACGCGGTGACTTTCACCGGATGTAAAGGAAGACACACGTGTCAATACTTCCCAAACAAAGAATACTTCTTTTCGGCGCGGACGGAATGCTCGGCGGCGCGGTGGCCCGGTGCCTTAAGGACCGGCGCTTCGAGGACCGCTCGTTCGAACTGATTGAATCCCCGGAAATCGACTGCGACATCACCGAGAAGGACGAAGCCGTCCTCCACGTAATGACCGTCGCGCCCCACATAGTCATCAACTGCGCCGGATACACCGACGTTGACGGCTCCGAGGCAAACACGACGCTGGCCTGCCAGGTCAACGCCGACGGGCCGGCGTATCTCGCGGAGGCCTGCGACAACATCGACGCGAGACTCATCCACATCAGCACCGAATACGTCTTCGACGGCGCGAAGGACGAACCCTACGTGGAAGACGACGCGGCGAACCCGATTTCAGAATACGGAAAATCCAAGGCCGCGGGCGAGCGCGCGATTGTGAAAAGGCTCAGGAATCACGTCATCCTGCGCACATCGTGGCTGTACGGCCCGGACGGAAAGAACTTCGTGGACACGGTCCTGAAACTTGCCGACGAAAAAGATGAAATAACAATGGTAAACGACCAGCGCGGCGCGCCGACATACACGCCTGACCTGGCCGAGGGCATCTACCGCGTCTGCAAGAGCGACATCACGGGCATCTACCACCTTGCCGGCGCCGGTTACTGCACCTGGTATGAATTCGCCGAGACGGCGCTCGATTTGAAGGGGAAGAAACTTAAAATGCGGCCCGTTACGACCGACCAACTCGACCGGCCCGCAAAGCGCCCGCTGAACTGCATGCTTGACTGTTCGAAGATTGAGCGCGACGCCGGCATTAAACTGCGCCCCTGGCAGGACGCACTCAAAGATTACCTTCAGTGACTGTCGCCAATCATGGAGCAAAAGGTGACTGTCACTAATTACGGAATCGACCCCGACTTTGTCGGGGGAGATTCGTAGATTAGTGACTGTCATCCTTTTGCAATGCGACCCGGAACGGGCGGCCCCGACAGTCATATAAAAATAATGCGAAAGTCGGGGCGAAGATTAGAACCGTTCCTCAGACCGCCCCGCCCGGCGTACGGTTAGCGACGGGTCGTACCCCATTTACGGAGCGCAGACGGGCAACGCCCGCAGGCAAGCGAGAACTAACTCTTTTGGCGGAGAAATACTGTTCGCAATCTGGTGAAACTTCTGATTAGATGTGCCTCAGGCACCCAGCTCGTAGAATGGGGTCTGACCCGAGCGGGCATGCAATTAGAACCGTTCCTCACTTCGCCCCGGCCGTGTCAGGGGCAAGGTGTTAAAATGTGGAAACTCGCCCTCCGCAATCGTATAATAGCGGAGGGCTTTTTTTCGGTGACTGCCGCCAAGAAAGAGGCAGAAGGCGGCCCCGACAAAAGGCGTCCCCGACACGTCGGGGCTTCGCTCCAAAGGCAGAATAGAAAGGCAATCCCGACAAAAACCGTCGGAACACGTTTAAACCCTGCCGAACCGAGAAACCAATCGTGGTGTTCACTCGTATAAATCTCTGGCACGTGCGCGGAGTCGCCGGAGCCTGAAAACCTGCGAGCCAAAACAAAGCATTAAAACCGTGAAACGTTCTCGCAAAATTATCATCATCGCAATCATCGTCATATTCGGCATCCCCTTGCTGGGGGCTCTGGGCCTGGGCGGTTATGTCGCGTATGACTCTATAACCCACAGGCCAATCAGGTTTTCATCCGAGAAATGGAAAGAAGGAGACAAGGCAACAAGAGGAAGGATGTGGCAGGACCTCCGGAAATCGGGAATCCTCATCGGCAAGACCGGGCAAGAAATAATCGACCTGCTGGGCGAACCGGAACTTATGGAGACATCTGACCCTGACACACCTTTAAATATGATCTATCCAATTAAAGGAGAGGCTCACACCTTATATGTCTATTGCATAGAAGCTTACTACGACCCCATCTTCCGCGACTGGTATGTAAGAATTTATATTGTGTTTGACGAAAGCGGTCATTGTACCGAGACATTCACCCTCGATTAGCACCGCGCTCTCTGTCCGCAGCCGGTCCCCCTTCTCCAGTCCCCTCCAGGTCCGATTAAAGTCCCTGTTAAATCAGGTCATCCCGAAGGGTCCCCGACCCGTCGGGGCTTCGCTCCGAAGGTGAAAGCGGCCATTCAGGGCCGCCTGTAGGGGGTGAATGGTCAAAGCATTTGTGGATTGTGGTTTTTTCGGCTTGCTTATCGGTGTGCATCCGTGTTCATCTGTGGTTTCAAGTCTTCTCTGCGCCCTCCGCGAAGG
>JBDRIB010000012.1:0-17451 GCA_043816375.1 Planctomycetota bacterium
TCAAGCGGACGGGGAATCCTGCTAAAGCAGGATTCGGGATAAGTCCGCCGCCGGCACCAACTGGCAGCCGTCGTCCGGCGGGCCGTTAGCCTGGTGAGAGTATTTACAGGCTGTTTCCCGGGGGACAGGCGGGAACCGGGGAAAATCAGTCGGCAAGCCGAAATGCTTTAAGATGCGTATAAGTTCGCGGTCATTGAATCTCACTGCTACCGGGACCAGTTCTTTTTTGCATTTTTCCGGACCGGATTTTGTAATATATAGTCATGTCGCCTGAAAATGAGATATTGTCCACGCTGCGCCGGCACACTTCCGATCTGAACGCGTATGGGGTCAGGAAAGTCGGCCTTTTCGGTTCTTTCAGGCGGACGGACTGGAACGACAAGAGCGATATCGATATCCTTGTAGAGTTCAACCGGGGAAGTAAAACATTCGATAATTATATGGACCTGAAATTTTTTCTGGAAAGGCTTTTCCGGAGAAAAGTGGATATTGTTCTCAAAAGCGCCCTGAAAGCGCGGATCAAAAGCCGGGTTCTTTCGGAAGTGAAATATGCGTGATCATCGGCTGTATCTCGACGATATCCGGGAAGCGGCAAAAAGGATAGATTCTTATGCCGAAGGCTTCTCCATCGCCAGGTTTAAAAAGAATACGCTTGTTGTAGACGCCGTCGTTCGCAATCTGGAAATTATCGGCGAAGCCATCAAACATATCCCCGTTCAAATCAGGAAGAAACACCCCGAGATAGAATGGAAAAAGATCGCCGGGCTCAGAGATATCCTGGCGCATGAGTATTTCGGTATTGATGTCGACGTCGTGTGGGATATAGTCAACAATAAGCTTCCAACCCTCAGAAAGCAGGTCCGCCGTCTTTTAAACGAAAAATAATCCCGTTATCCTTCCAGATTGCAGGAAAACAAAAGGTACCTGCTACCTTTTACTCCCTTATATACGAAGAAGGCGAACGGTGCGGCTGGGTTGCCGGATCCCGCGGCCAGGCACCGAACAGGCCTAGTCTTGACAAGGCGGGTTTTATGGTGTATCTTATTAGTAGGACAAGTAAGACGGAGGAGTTATGCAAAATCTGGATGTAACGCGGATGTCCGTAAAAGGCCAGGTGGTTATCCCGGGAGATATCCGACAGGCCCTGGGACTGGTTGCAGGAACGAAGTTTGTTGTCGCCGGCGAGGGGGATACGGTTATTCTTAGGAAGATTGGCAGGCCGGCGCTGGAAGAAGCTAATAGGCTTTTTGGAGCAAGCCGGAAGTTTGCGAAGCGGGCCGGCCTGAAAAAGGCGGACGTTAAAAAGACTATTCAGAAATCCCGCACTGACAAATGAGAATCGTCCTTGATGCTAATGTGGTAATTTCCGGGATATTCTGGGGCGGCCCGCCACAGCAGATATTAAAGCGATGGCTTGCGGGAAAGCTGACCCTCGTAATGTCTGCCCCGATCTTGTCCGAGTACCAGGACGTTCTCCGCAGGATGACGGGCGACGAAGGCGCCGACCTCTTCGCGAAGTGGAATCATTATCTGACGGAGTTGAGCGAGTTTGTCGAACCGCTGCCGGTTGCAGTGATTTGTCGCGATGCCGGGGACCAGAAGTATCTGGAAGCGGCCGCCGGCGGCCGGGTCCAGGCGCTTGTCTCCGGAAACAAAGACCTGGCGGTCCTAAAAATGATCGAAGGAATTCCAATCCTGACTCCGAGGGCGTTTCTTCTGGGCCACAAAATACAGTAGCTACCCCCGCCCTGCCTTCCCCCGGTGTCGCAAAAGCGCTACTTTGCGACATTCGCGGCGAGGTCGCTGAATTCTCTTTTTCCCCGCAGTTGGACTTTCCATTACTGGCTCTGTTTCTTTTCCCGCAAGGCCGAGGTCGTTTGCGCGGGCTGGCCGCCAACGGCGTCGGCCGGACTGGGTTATTATAAGTTCTATTTCAATATCTTAACGACATCCGGTTTCTCTTTTTTGAACCTCTTGAAATATAATTCCCCGATAAAATCCGCCAGGGGCGACTTCCACCTTTCTTGTTTATGATTAGCAAGCCCGCCAAACTTCCTGGGATTCATTCCTAATTCCCGTGCCATTTGAATGTGCGTATCAGACAGGTGAAATTTCTTTTTCGCTTCAACCCATTTTAAATTTTTATCATTCATTTTTCCCTCATAACGAACTGCCGGGCCATTGGCGCAATGTTCCCCGGTCGCCCGTAGATTTCAGCGCTTGATTAGGCGGTTTTACGGCGCAGGGAATCCATAAAGCTTTTGATATCTGCTATATCTTTGGGATTCTTGCTTCTTTTTTTCCACTCGTCAAATACTCTTGCGCTGTTCCCGGCGGGAGCATCGGTTGCCCAATCCTTGAACTCGGACTTTGATTCCGATTCAAACCGCCAAATTCCCTTCAGTATACCCATGCACTGGAGTTTAGCTTGCTTCTCCAATGAAAGTTTGCGGCATTTCTGAAGGTGTTTTTCAAACGGTTTTAGTGCGTCTTTAAACAACTCCCAGGCGTATTCCCCCGGCTCAACATATCCGTCACGAGTGGAGCCTGAGTTGTCCCATACATCCTCAACGGCGATAGAGTCCAACTGATAGAAGACCTCTTCGGCAACCGAGTCAATGTCAACGTCTTCCATCATCGCAAGCGTCACCTCTTCCGCTTTCTTGCGGATTTGAGGTTCCTTCGCCAATTCATTCAGCACCGCCAAAGCTTCCTCCGGGCTGAGAGCCGCTAAAATATCTTTTTTTCTCATCATCATTCCCGCCTAACGCCGGAGTCAGCCTGCGTTTTGCATAATTAGTCAACTAACTACGCTACGTCCCCTATCCACATCCCCCCACGACTGCATGCGCTCGTTATGTGCCACATCGATGAGCAGCGCGCAGACTTCAATAACGGTTCCTGTCTTTCCAGTCATCAATCATTGATAGCGCGCCCATTTCGCTAATGGCGCCCGATACAACTTGGACATTTAGGGCCGCTACCGCAACGGACCGGTTCTTGGTTTTCGTTATAACCTCGTTGAGCAGCCTAATTATCTCGGGCGGCAGGGAGACGTGACGATTACGCGTGTAGTTCTCGTAGAAATCAACCGCCGCCAACACAAGAGGTTTCTTATGGCTGGCAAGCGCCACCCTGCACAAATCGATGGCCTCTGGAACATCATAATAGGCCGCAATCCTGCCCAGAAGATCCAGCGCCAAACTCTTTCGTTTGCTGTTGAAAGCATCTCTGGGGTTCCGTAGTTGGAAAATCCCTTCAGAAAAGCCAACCAACTTGAGCGCGATTATGATTTTCTGTTTTTCCTTGACAGCAGTTGTCCTTTCAAGCAGCGCAGTATTTAAGGTCAGACTTTTCTTGCCGGAGGGTTCTGGGGCACAATGAAAGGCGCTGGCGGAGAGAGACTGAAAGATGCGTTCTTCAATGAACTGCTTATGAGGCCCCCTTGCCGTGATTAGTTTTCGTTCCAGTTCAAACACCGACTCAATCGAGTCCGGAGTCGCAGGATATCGCACAAAGTAGCTCAAAAGTTTGGAGCTACTATCAAAAAGCTCCCGGCTAGTTCCTTTGATGCCTGACAGGAACAGCGCATAAATGGCATTGCATAATTCTGTGGGCATTATAATTCCTCGGACTTCACCGTAAATGAATTGTTGATGAATGAGCCCTCACATTCGTATTCCATGTCTTATTTTATCATCTTTTCAAGGTCTAACACTTCGGGTCAGGCGCGGCGCGCTTTGGCGCCGTCGCCTGCACCCGCTGGTGGCGACTTCCTTATGGCCTTCTCGATTTCTGTCCTTCGAGCCTGAAGTTCGTCCAGTCTCTTTTTCAGGGCGGCTGTTTCTTTCTTGATCTTGCGCAACTCTGTCTGGTTCTTTCCGCTCGACAAACAATCCTCGCCAAGTTCTTCAGCGATGTATTGCTCGAGCTGACTTCTTAAGACCCTGAGATATGGATTGCCCCATATCACTCCTTCCCGGTATTCAAGTTTGCCGGCACGGATGCCCTTCACAATAAAGGCCCGGATCACTCCATATTCCTTCTTGGCCGTTACATCGCTAAGGGTTGCCCCTTTGCGATTCCACTCGCCGTATTCCGCCATATCTCACCTCTCTGACCGAACGCTTCGGGGCAGGCGCGCGCGGGCAGCGCGTCGCCTGCACCCGATTGTTCGGCTTCCTTATTCCCAGTAGTACGGATCATCAAACATGGGCGCTCTCTGTTCTTTCTCCGAAATGCACCGCGTGGGGCAGACTACGCATGCCTTAGTCTGGGAGTCCCACGCCTCTGCCGCTTTTGTTAACAGCCGATCGACAAGTGCGTCCCCGATAGTCGGGAAATATGCCTCGATCTCCTCATATCCGATGCGGACATTCTCAGTCTTACCGGAGACGCGGTCCAGTATCTCGCGCTTCATGAGTCTCGCATGACTGACACAGAATGCCGCGATCTCCCTATCACCGATGTCTTTGTCTTTTAGTCGTTCTCGGAGTTCCTTGTCCCGCCAGACCGATGCTTCCAGTTCGAGGGCATATTCGAACAGAAACCAGTTCAGCTTGGTCTTATCCTCATTTGTCGAAAAGAAATCCGCAGGACTGATATGCCGCTTTTTTCCTGGCCATTTCTTTCGCAATGACACCTTCTGTCGTCCACGGTTCATAGCTCACTCACCTTCTTCGTGCCTAAGATCAAGGCTTCGACTTCGGCGTTGATGTCGCGGGCGAGGCGGTCGGCGGTTTCCCGTTCGCGGGCGATTTCTTCGCGGCCAGCCGCCACGCGTTCCATGATTTGCTTTTGCACGGCCAGCGGTGGCAGCGGGATTTGCAACCCTCGCATCTCTACGCTATTGATGTTCGCTTGGCCAATAATCTGTCGGCTCAAAGCATCAATTTGTTGGCGACCAATTGAACAATTAACGACGTAGGCCACAAACTGTGCGTCGGCTTTGGCAGAGTCCGCCCGAATACGTATCAGGTAGGAAGCGAAGACGTATTCTCCGTGCCCATGAAATACGGCGCATTTCCCGACGAGTTCCTTACTGTTCGTGCGGTTGAAAAGAATGTCCCCATCTTTCAACAGCAACTTTTCCAGATCGGATTTTGGAAGACGTAGATGCTTCAAATTGCCAAGGTCAAGCTGACCGTCCACGATGTTGTTCATGCGGATTACAGCCACGCCATCGGAGTTTGTGTTTGCCTTTTCGCTTGTCCCATATTGAACCAATTTGAGGAGTGTGCCCAACTCGACAACTGGATATTTTCCCCGCGCAAGATCGGCACCACTTTGGTTTAGGTAATTGAAACCGACTCCCCACCGCAGAAAGTCCTGCCACCAAACAGCGAAGGCTTTGGGCATGGAATGTTGATCCGGCGACTTCAAACCCAAGTCGGCGAAGAACCGGGCATCAATCGTTGCTTTCCGCTTTTCCACCCGGTCACGGGCGGCGGCGATTTCGTCTTGCGCCTTGCGCCAGCGGGCGACGATGGCCTTTTGCTCAGCCAGCGGCGGAAGCGGAATCTCCAGCGTGCATAGCAGGTCGAAAGTAAGATTCTGTCGGACTGAGCCTGCTGTTGCAGCCCTGACCATCGGATTAAACCAATCAGCCTTCAGAATCAAAATAAGGTATTCGGGAAGTAGCCTTGCCTTGTCAGTGGCAAAGACCACGTAGGCGGGGCTGATGTAGTTCCCTCCCAGTGCTGTAGACACAACGCCGATTGAACCAATATTAACACGGTAGGGATTGTAGGCGAAGTCGCCGGCGTCTACCCTTTGGTATGGCTGATTGATTTCCTTCCCGAGTGCATCATAAGCGTGAAAAATTCCACCTGTGTTCGTGACACCTAAAATGCGGAATATCGTTTCGGGGTTATCGAAAGGCTTTACGCGCTCGCTGTGTTCATGAATTAAGGGACCAAGTCGAACGACAGGAAAAGAGCTACGAACGCGGGCCGAAAAAAACTTTACGTCCCAGCGCTCGAAATCCCTCCACCAGGCAGCAAAGGCCCGCTTCCGAGGTGTAGTCGCCACCGTCATTACACCGCCTCCGTCAGAAAGAACGGCTTTGTGGGTTGCGCCGGAACTCCTGATTAAGCTCCAGGCACGTCTTCGTGATGCCCGGCGGCTGGTTGTTATTTGGAACCAGCTCGTTTTGGTCCTGTTCGCCCGTGGCGGTGATGCCCATTTTCCCGGCTTCGTAGAGGAAGATGGGATACGGGAAGCGCTCTTTGAGCAAAGCGCGGGTTTCCTTTGTAATGGTCTCCGCCATCCGTTTCTCATAGTCGGCCAATTCTTTTTGAAGCGCTTTCCGTTGATCGGTGTCCTGCCCTGCTTTGGCCGCCGCTATCGCCGACTCAAGCCGCGCGGTTTCCGTCGCGATGGCGTCGGCGCGCTTCGCCTTCACCTCAACGTTGGCTTTGGCCTGCTTGCCGTCGAAATCGGCCTGCTCTTTCCCGGTGAACTTTTGCAGGAACAGCAGCGATGCCTTTACGCTCGCGCCGGAGGAATAGAATGCCTCCTGGGGCAAGCTGACAACAGCCCGGATGAAGGCCCGGTTTTCGCAGAACTCGCGCACGTAAGCGAGCGAGGGGTTGTTGAAAATGCCTTCGGGCAGGACGATGCCGAGCCGCCCGCCTGGCTTCAACAGGGAAAGACACCGCTCGATAAAGAGGATTTCGGTTTTGATTTTGCTTTTCTCGTTCTTGGGCAGTTCAAAGAGGCTGGCTATGGGCTTGTTCACGGCGGCGCGAACGCGGGCCAGCGCGTCAGTGTAGAGGCCGCCGTACTCGTCGCCGTAGCGTTTCTCGGCCTCGCGGCTGACCGCCACATCGGAGTCATGCACCACGTCGGAAGGCTCGACGTTCGCGCCGAAGGGCGGATTGGTGAGGATAATGTCGAAGCGGCCTTCGAAGATGCCGTTGACGTTCAGAAATCCGTCGTGGTGGTGCACGCCGCCGTGACCGTCGCCGTGCATGATCATGTTCATCTTGCTCGTGCGCGCCATGCGGTCGTTGGCGTCGGCGCCGTAGATACAGCGGTTGGCCAGTTTCCACAGGCGCGAGCCGGGCTTGTCGTGGTCGAGGGTTGCCTGTATGGCGTCAAACTTCTCCCGGAGCATGGCGGCCTTCTTGTCCGGGGAGAACTTTTTGTCCGCTTCGATCTGGGCCTTGTATGCCCGGTACTGGCGGTCGGCATCAGCCAGAATCTGCTGGCGCACGATCTCGAAGAAGCGGATCAAGAAACCCCCGGAACCGCTGGCCGGGTCGCAAATCACGTCTTCCTCTTTGGGATCCACCATCCGAATCATGAACTCGACAATGGTGCGCGGGGTGAAGAATTGCCCGATCTCGCCCCGGAAGGTGCGGCCAAGGAATCGCTCGAAGGCAATACCCTTGATATCTTCGCTGGTGTCGGAAAGATTGTAGCGCTCCAGCAGCTTGACGATCTCACGGCCCGTGGCCGGCTTGAGCCGGATTTCCTCTTCCTTCTCGAAGATCTTGTCATCCGCGTAGGCCTCCCTGGTCTGCCCAAAGAGCGTGTTGAGCGGGTACGCGCCAAGCTGGTCGTCAAGATATTCGACGGTGAAGAGGTTCTTCCGCGAGCGCTTGGCCCGCAGCTCCCGTTCGACATAGACTTTCACGAAAAGAATCTTGGCGATTTCGTCAAAGGCGGCGGCGGGGTCGAGCTTTTCGCGATTGCGGATGACGTTGTGGCAATCGTGGAGCAGTTTTGCGAACTCGTCCTCCTTGAATACTTTAAGGCGCGCCAGCAACTCGTCGATCTCCTTGTCTGTGGCGTCGGCAGGGGGAATGTTGGCGATCTCGTCATAGTTTGGCATCCGCCGTGTGGCGTCAACTTTCCAGTACCTGGTTTCGCGATGGTTATGGGTTACAAAGAAGCGTGCGTGTTCGTACTGCGCGTAGTTGGCTCCTTGCGCGTAGTCCTTCAAGGAGATGGTCACGTTGTCGGCTTTGCATTCGACCACAATCAAGGCGTGTTCCTGTCGATTCCTGGCTTCGGGTGTACGCCAAATCAGGAAGTCGGCGCGGGCATCACCGCTGCCGCGCCCCGTTACGGACACTTCCTCTTCAATCTGCCCGGGCTTGTACCCATACTCTTCGATCAGAACGCGCAGGTACTCCTGGCGCACTCGCTCCTCGGGGGTGAGTCGAACCCACTTCTGACGGAGCGGACTGAATATCTCGTTGCCCCGGATCCGGATTTGGTCCGGTTTAGCATAGGGTTGCGGCGCTGGTTTCTTTTTGGCCATACGGCCTCCTTCTATTCGCCCTCAGGTTCCTGAAGCCGGCCGGAGTCGGAGTAACTGTAATGCTCGGTCTCGCCGACAATAACATGGTCGAGCAGGACCAGCCCGACCAGTTTGCACGCTTTCAGCAGATGTCGGGTCGTGTCGTCGTCGCCGGTCGAAGGTTCCGGGTTTCCGGATGGATGATTATGGACCAAAACCACCGCCGCGGCTGAGAGGTGGAGAGCCTCCTCGAGGACGCGGCGGACGTACACGGTGGCCTGGGTCGGAGTGCCCTCGGTGATGTCCTTCTCGCCCAGTGGCTGGTTCTGTCCGTTCAGGAAGACGGCAATGACGATCTCCTGACGCTTGCCGGTGAAAAGCGGGCGGAAATGAGCGGCGATAGCCTTTGAGGATCCGAAAGCGGGGGCCGTGAGTTTTCCCGCGCACACGCGCTTGCCGAGTTCAAAGGCGGCCTTGATCTGCGAAACTTTCGCGGGCCCAAGACCGGGCACCTTCAGCAGGTCTTGGACGTGGGCGCGATCGAGCCCTTTAAGTCCTCGGAAATCCTTCAGAATCGAGAGGGCGGAATCGTAGACGTTCTTCCCGGGAATGCCCTCCTTGAACGTCCCGATTCCAACGCGAAGGATGATTGCCAGCAGATCGGCATCTGTCAGCCGTTCGGGGCCCTCAGCAAGGAGTCGTTCGCGCGGGCGTTCCTTTGCGGGCCAGTTCTTGATCCGTTCAGATCTCATATTACATTCCTTATCTTTCGCTGTAGTTGATTTCGCAGCATCGATATCGTCCTTGGACAATCGTGTTCTCATTCCGAACCAACCAAAGGATCGAACGTCAGCAATTAACCGCGCGCGGTTGCGCGTCGGCTGGAGCGTGCTGTTAGACGCATTTCCATAAGTGCACCCGCTCTGAAGCCTTGCTGCGGTAAAAGGTGGTAAGGCCGTTGTATATTGACTCAATTCGGCCGCAGTGGCGCGAGGCAAATAACATTGCGACGTTGCCGGACTCCAACGAACAAAAGCAGACCTCCTTGTCGTTCTGCCTCAAAACTTCGACAACTCGATTCAGGCGGGAATGTGTGCTTTGACGGCTCACGTGCTGATAGACAGCGGCCACGCAATTCGGATTGCCTCTGAGTACCGAGAGTAAGCGATTCGGTGTGATGTACTGCGCTTCCTTCTTAACCCTTCCAGTTTTCACGCCTGTGTCCGGATCGAAGAAAATGTCTGAATACTCCGAAGCGCCCTCCTCATCATGAATTGAAGATTTGTCCACGCCCAAGAGTTGTGAATAGAGAGCGAAGTCTTCCTTCGACCATTCTTTGGAATCCGTGAAACATGGGACTACGACCATATCTCGCAAAATGCTTATTACTTTGACTCCGGCCGCATAAGTTTGACTAGGGAACTGGTTTCTTTTGGATAGATTCTCCAGCAGGGTACGAAAGGCCACCAGCAGCAAATGCGCCGAACCGGATTTAAAGTAATAAGCATTTCTCGCAAATAGGCACCTTTCCGAAGCCATGTCAGGAGGCCGCCTTTCCACCAATCCAGAGCGTCTCCTGGAAATTGACGGTTCATGCAGTTGTCATATACGCTTAACGTCCTCAGATGGTGTTAATGAGACCAAACCCTTAGATAGCCCACGATAATCCAGGATTGCAGGAAACATAAGTTTATCAGCAGTTGTGCGGCGAAAATCGCCTAAAATATTTTGCCGGGAACGGCCATCAAAAGTATAATATCAAAAAATGCGGTTGTCCTGCGGGAGTTCGCGGGTTTCCGGGAATAGCGGGCCCCGCCAACACAGCACGGCGGGCTGGCGCCGGGGCGGGGTCGCGCAAAACCCCTATGCGGAAAATTGCCATTGCAATTTTCAGGTTATTTACGCACGGTATCCTTGGCGCATCTCAGGCTTTCTTCCCAGGTTTCCGACATGGGGTCCGAATAGTCGGCGTCCAGGATCTTTTTCAGGCGCTGCACATCGGCCGGTTCGCTGAAAAAGATCCCGAACTCGCGGTTGGACTTCATCGCGGTATCGGAGACGTTGATGGACCCTACCCAGGCCTCCTTGTCGTCCACCACGATGGCCTTTGCGTGCAGATAGCCCGGCTTCCCGCCCACCTTCATGGAAGAGGTGAACATCCTGACATTGACGCCCGCGTCGTCAAACCCCTCGAACAGGGCCCGTGAAGACTTCGCATCCCTCGGCTTCCCGAAACTGCACAGGCTGCTGACCATCGCCTGGACCTTGACGCCTTCGATGGCCTTTTCCTTCAGCAGTTCGATGACCGTCTTTTCCTTCAGGTACTGGTTCTCTATGCGGATGCTTTTCCGGGCCCGGCTTATGAAGGACATCAGATTGTCCAGCGAGTAGCCGCTGATGGTCAGTTTCTCGGATATGCTTTCCGTGAGATAAGGCCCCAGGTCGTACCATCTCCCGGTAAGGTCGTTCTCGAAGATCTCCTTGAGCGTGCCCACCGTATTGGGATCTGACGTAACATAGAAGAAATCCCGGTTGCAGACCGACGGGTCCCGCCTGAGATTGCAGAGGTTGCTCGAGTTCAGGTTGCCGGTGCCCAGAAGCGCGTGCCTGCCGTCTATCAATATCAGCTTGCCGTGCTGGAAACAGTTCGGCGGCTTGCCTTTTTTGGTAAGTCCCTTGCACAGTTCCTTCTTGTTAAAAGGGACGAATTCTCCTTCGGGAGAAGCGCGGATCTCGGCGACAAGGTTTTTCTGGTCCTTGCAATCCTCCGTATCCTTATATGCGGCCGGCTCGAAATAACGGCAGGGCTCGCCGACGGGATTGGGCTCCTTTACGACGCGGACCCTTATCGGGGGCTTGCGGTTTATGGCGTTCCTGAGCGCGGCGCGGATATCCAGGTCCGCCATTTCGTAGATTTCAATGTCTATAGATTCGTTGGCGAGGGAAAGCGCCTGGAATACCGGGTTGTCCTCCGGATTATGGCGGAACCCGTCAAGTGCCGCCCACGTATCCGGTCCCGCCCCCTGCCGCGCCTGTTCCGCGGCCGGCGGGGTTTGCTCCGCGGATTGGCCTCCAAACCCCCGGACCATCGACAAGGCCGCCAGGATAGCAAGTAAAAGACCGATACGCTTTGTGGTCATGATGGTCCCTCTGGACGTTACTTAGCGGCCGCCTGGAAATCCCTGATGCGGGTTATGCTCTTTGCCAGCGCCGGCGCCCCCGGGCGGTGCTGGGTCTCCACGAAGAAGGAGGCGGCGCCGGGGAAGCGGGCCTGGAGGATGTTGGAGTTGGCGGGCTCGTTCTCGAAGACGGCCGCCACTTCCCCCAGGCGGTCGATGTAGTCGCTGACCTCCTTTTTGAAAAGCTCGTCGTCCTGTTCGAACTTCTTCTTGACTATGGTCATCGTGCCGGCCACGCCCACCGGGAAGCCGTACAGGCGCAGCACCTCGGTGGTGCCCACGAGCATCCGGCCCAGGTCGCGGCCGGTGAGATAGATCACCGTGGCCCCGGCCCTGTGGACCCGTTCCACGTAAGCCTTCGCGCCGGGAAGCGGCATGTCGAACTTCTGGTACTCGTCGGAGAAGAAGCGCTTCGCCCATTCCTGCTTGATGAACGCGGTCT
This sequence comes from Planctomycetota bacterium, assembly GCA_043816375.1. Lineage (GTDB taxonomy): Bacteria > Planctomycetota > B129-G9 > B129-G9 > B129-G9 > JBDRIB01. The sequence continues at coordinate 11,870 of JBDRIB010000012.1, forward strand.
CGGCCCGGCTTTTCACGCCCAGCCGCCGCAGCGTCACATCCAGGCTGTAATCCACTATGGAAAGCGCTCGGAAGCGCGCGAAGCCCGCCGCCAGTTCCGGCGCGCGCCGGTCGAACTTCTCGGAGATCTCGCGCAGTATGAACATGGTGCGCGTACGGTTGTCGAAAAGGGTGCCGTCGAGGTCGAAGATGGCTATCGTCGAACGTCTCTGCGCGGTGCGGGTCTCCACCAGGTCTATCACTTTCTCCAGCATGGAGCCCCCGGAAAGCTTCCTGGTCGTCGCCGTCATGCTGTCCTCCCGATCGCCGTCCCCGCCCGAAGTCCCGGGCGCGCCGCGGCTGGGAACGCCGGGATCTTTTTGCCGGGGACGGCCATCAAAGGTATAATATCAAAAAATGCGGCCGGTTGGCGGCATTTGAGCGTGCTCCAGGTGACGCTGCTTCCTGGCTTCCCAATTTTATAGAATATACTTATGCACGGCGGAAGCGACGCTCATTACGACGAAAGCCAGGACCAGAAGGAGAAGATCAACTACAACTCCACCTTCCGGATGCTCTTCGGCCTGATGAAGCCGGAAAAAAAGGGCTTCGCCGTAGCCATGGCCTGGCTGCTGCTTTCCTCCGGGCTGAGCCTGCTCTCGCCGATAATCGCCAAGCACATCATAGACGCGGCCATACCGGCGAAGGATTACCGCCTCGTTATCCTGTCGGTCACCGCGCTGTTCCTGACCTCCGCGCTGTTCCTGGCCTTCAATTATCTCCTGCGCATGCGCCTGGTGAAGACCGGCCAGCAGATAATGACAGACCTGAAGAAAAAGATGCTGAGCCACATGCTGGCCCTGGACCTGCCTTTCTACGCGGAATACCCTGTAGGGCGGCTGATGGCCCGCGTGCAGTCGGACACGGCCAGCCTCTACGAGCTCTTCACCGAGACCGCCATCACCATCTTCCGCGACGTGCTGATGTTCGTGGTCACTTTCGGCATCATGGCTTATTTCAACCTGCGCCTGACGCTGATCCTGCTTACCGTCCTGCCTTTCGTCGCGATAGTCTGCTCGGTGTTCCTGCACAAGAGCTCCACGCTCTTCGTGACGGTCAGGAAGATCGCCAGCGAGATCTCCGGCTTCCTGAGCGAACACGTCAGCGCCATCGGGCTGCTCCAGGCGTATAACCGCGAGGAGATGGCCGCGGACAAGCTCAACGAGATCAACCAGCGCAAGTTCCGGGCGGAACTGAACGCCGAGATGATGGCGATAGTCTTTTTCCTGACCATCATCCTGCTGGACCCGGTCTCCATAGCGATGATACTGGGCATCGGCGGCGGCTGGGCCATTGATAACAAGATATCCATCGGCACGCTGGTGCTGTTCATACTCTATATCGACAAGCTGTTCGAGCCGATCTTCCGCCTTTCCGAGCACATCAGCATAATACAGAAATCGTTCTCGGCGGGACACCGCATAGCCAGGATAATGGAGCGCCGCCCCGGCATAGTCGACGTGCCGAAGCCGCACTTCATCCATTCTGTCAGGGAAAGCATCGAGTTCCGCGACGTCTGGATGAAATACGCCCCGGACGCGCCGTGGATCATAAAAGGCGTCTCCTTTACGCTGCAGAAGGGAAAAAGCCTGGCGATAGTGGGGGAGACCGGCGGGGGAAAGACCACCCTGACCAACCTCCTGTTCAAGTTCTACACGCCGCAGAAAGGGCGCATACTGATAGACGGCACCGATATAACCGAGATCAGCCTGAACTCGCTGCGCACCGCCATAGGCCTGGTGCAGCAGGACATCTACCTTTTCCCCGGCACGATAATGCAGAACCTGAAGCTGATGGACGATTCCATCCCGGACGCGATGGTCCACGACGCGATAAAGACCATCGGGCTGGACGCCTTCTTCAGGCACCACAGCCTCGCGAAGCAGGTGGTGGAAAAAGGCGTGAACCTTTCGGCGGGGGAGAAGCAGGTGGTCTCGCTGGTGCGGGCGATGGTCCTGAACCAGGACGTGCTGGCGCTGGACGAAGCGACCTCGCACATAGACCCGTACACGGAGCGCCTGATCAACACGGCGATGCAGCACCTGCTGAAGCGCAAGACGATGATAGTGATAGCCCACCGCCTCTCCACCATCAAGCACGCCGACGAGATAATGCTGATCTCGGAAGGCGAGGTGAAGGAGCGCGGCACGCACGACGCCCTGCTGGCCCAGGGCGGGATATATTCTAAGTTCTATAGGCTCCAATTTGGAGATAATTAGTCCGCCGTCCATGGCGGAAGTGAGTCGCTGAAGAGGAAGTTTGGAGTTATGAGTCCGCTGAACGCCGCCAACTCATAACTTTTAACTTATAACTCATAACTGAAATATGCTGTTCACATTAAAATGGCTGGCGCCCCACTGGAAACGGCATAAATACCGGATGCTGGCCATCGTCCTGCTCGGCCTGGCCAGCGCCGCGCTGAACGCGCTCTTCCCGTACATCATCAAGGAGATAATAAACGGCCTGCAGAGCGGCATAACGAAAGAGATCCTGCGCCGCGACATCTACATCATACTCGGCGTCGGCTGCGGCGGCGTCCTCGTCAATATCGCGGCCCAGCGCAACCGCGCCTATATGAACATGCGCCTGGAATGGGAGATGCGCCAACTGACCTTCGCGCACATCCTGAAGCTGGACCAGTCCTTCTTCCACAAGTACACCACCGGCGACCTGCTCACGCGCCTGGTGGACGACATCTCCAACAAGATCTCCTGGTTCTCCTGCTCCGGCGTGTTCCGCTTCATCCAGTCGGTCCTGACGCTGACCGCCGCCATCACGATGATGGTTCTGCTTAACCCCTGGCTGACGCTGTGGGTGCTGGCGCCGGCGCCGCTGCTGCTGGCCGCCTCCATCCGGACCGGGAAGAAGCTGCACGCGCGCTACGACGCCCTGCAGAAGAGCATCTCGCTGATCTACGATTTCCTGGAGACCTGTTTCACCGGCATAAAGCTGATAAAGGCCAACGCAAAGGAGAACGCGCAGTGCGCTTTCTTCGCGGCCAAAGCGGACGGACAGAGGGACGCCGAGATCGCCGCCACGAGGATGGACATCATCTTCTCCTATTTCTACCACTCCGCCAGTTTCATCTCCACCTCCCTGGTGTTCCTGGCCGGAGGGCTGATGGTAATAAGCGGCAAAGCCAGCCTGGGCGACCTTATAGCCTTCTATTTCTACGCCGGCATGATCATCATGCCGCTGATGGACATAAGCCAGTTCTTCGTCAAAGGCAACCAGGCGGGCGCCTCAATAAAGCGCGTGGACGAGCTGCTGCAGGCCCGGTCCGCCGTGAAGAAGCCGGCCGCGCCCGCGCCGGCCCCGGCCATCGTGGAAAGGCTGGAATGCCGAGGGGTCTCGGTGACGGCCGGAAAGGAGAACGTGCACCTGCTCAAAGGCATCTCTTTCTCCGCAAAGCGCGGGCAGCTGGTCTCGGTCGTCGGCAAGATAGGCTCCGGCAAGAGCAGCCTGCTGGCCGTGCTGACCCGGTTCTCGGAATTTTCGGCCGGGGACATCCGGCTGAACGGGACGGACATCCGCCAGTTCGCGCCGGCGGCGGTCAGGGAAAAGCTCGGGCTGGTGACCCAGGACCCGTTCATCATGACGGACACGGTGCTGAACAATATAACCCTGGGCAGGAAAGACCTTCCCGGGGGCGCGGTCGACACGGCCATCCGCGTTTCCCAGCTGAAGCACGATATCGCGAAGCTTCCGAAAGGCCTGGACACCTTCGTGGGCACGCGCGGTTTCTCGCTGTCGGGCGGGCAGAAACAGCGCGTGGCCGTGGCTCGGGCACTGCTGAAGCGGCCCGACATCCTGCTCCTGGACGACGCCACCTCCGCTATGGACGCGCAGACCGAGGATAATTTCTGGCACGACTTCCGCAGGGAAATGCCCGACGCCATCTGCCTGATAGTCACCCACCGGGTGAAGACCATCGAGCATTCGGACCTTATCCTGACGCTGGACGAGGGGAAGCTGGCGGAGAAAGGCACACACACCGAACTGATGGCCCTGAACGGCCTCTACAAGCAGATCTACGAACGCCGCAAACTGGAAGAAGAGCTCAAAGGCGGCTGAGAGCCTTCCCCAATGAGGCTGTCCCGCGCCCCGGCTATTGCTCCAGCTCGAATATCTCGGAGGAGCCGCTGTAGCCCTTGAATTCCACCGGGCCGAGGCTGTTGTAGGCGAATTCGCGCGCAGTTTTCGCGAAAACTGCGGTCGAGACGTGGATAGCGCCCGCCGGCGCCTTTCCCTGCAGCCGGGAAGCGAAATTGACGACCTGGCCCATTACGGTATAGTCCATCCTGGATTCGGAGCCCACGTTGCCCGCCACGACGGTGCCGCAGTGGACGCCGATCCCCACCCCCAGCGTCTTTTTGCCGGCCGCTTCCTGTTCACTGTTGAAGCGCGCGATCTCCCGCTGCATCTCGGCGGCGCACATCACGGCGCGCTTTTCCGCGTCGGGCTGTTCGAAGGGGTCGTTGAATACCACGATAAGCGCGTCGCCGACGAACTTATCCAGCGTGCCGTCGTATTTGAAGACGATATCCACCATCCGGCGGAAATAGCCGTTAAGCAGCTCGAGCAGCGCCTCCGGCTTCATGGATTCCGCCATGGGCGTGAAGCTGCGTATATCGGAGATCAGTATCGCCACATGCGTCCTGCGGCCCGCGCGCATGGTCTCCCCGATATCCGGCGAATCCAGTATCTGCTGCGCTACCTGGCGGGAAACGTACCTGCGCAGGGCGTTTTCGGCCAGCTCCCGGCGAACAAGGTTGTCCGCGAATTCCTGCACCAGCCCGCGCATCTTCTTTACCACGTAACCGACGAAAACGCCGGCGACTATCATCGAGATCAGGTGCAGGATGGCCACGTAAAGCGATACCGGGGGGATATTGGGATTGCCGAACGAAGAATACCAGACCGCCCCGTAGCCCGCGGCGCAGAACCCGGCGGCGGCGAGGATGGCGCTGCGGCTGTACCTGAGGGCGGAATTCACTATCAGGATGTAATAGAGCGAAAGCAGCGGGCCGCTGTTGCCCTCCAGCGCTATTATCACCCAGGTAAGAAGAAGCGCGTCGGTCCCCGATGAGACGTATTTCATCCACCTGGCGTAGCTGCCGCGCCGGTTTATCCAGTACCAGGCCGCGGCCGCGAACAGCCCCCAGCCGGCGATCAGCCAGACACCCCGGAAATGAAGCCTGGCTTCCACCACGCCCAGCACGTAATAATTAAAGAGTTCGTCCGCGAAGAATATGGCCAGGGCGGCCAGGCGCAGAATATTAACTTTCTGCTCGCCGGCCTTTTCTTCCTGCAGGAAAAGCCGGTTTATATTATCGTTTTTCATCGCTCGGTCTCCGGATATATCACAAATTATAATAGCAAAAAGCGCGGCGGGCCTGCGGAAATTAACCTGAAAATTGCAGTTGCAATTTTCCGCCCGCATAGCGGGCGCCCTGCGGGAGGCATACGCCCCGAATGGCGCTCGCGCATAGCGCTCCGCCATTCGCCCGCTGCTGCGGGGAATCCTGCAGAATAATTCTGTTC
>JBDRIB010000013.1:0-4563 GCA_043816375.1 Planctomycetota bacterium
TCATTTTGTTGAGGTCAATCTTCTTTTCCACCAGTTGACACAGGTGATTCTCGTGTCCCCGGCATGGTAAACATTGAGACATAACCGTCTCCTTAAAGTAACAGCCAGGAAGTTCGCCTGCGTTATATCATTTGTCCCGCCTGCCGACAAGGGGCACAGTTTTTGAGAAAGATTCCGGATACCGGCTTGACATACCCGGCCGGACGTGATTAAATCTCTGGTGTTACCAAGTAATTTTTCGTGTTACCCAACCATGGGGACAAGATTCGAAAGGAGCAAGTTATGTGGAAACACGTTTTGGGCGCTGTCGCGCTGCTGGTTGTGTTCGGGGCCGCCGTGCCCGTTATCGCGCATTTTCAGGCCATCGTGCCGGATACGGATGTTGTAACAACGGCAGGACCCAGGGCCGTCGCCTTTGACATCATCTTCATCCATCCGATGGAAGGGCATATGATGGATATGGAGAGGCCTGATGAATTCGGCGTGGTCATCAAGGGCGGCAAGCCGGTTGATTTGACAGACACTCTTAACGAGGTCAAACAAGGCAAATTCAGGACGTGGAAGACGGATTACAAAATCAGCAAACCCGGCGACCATATATTCTACGTGAAGCCGAAGCCTTACTGGTAGCCGGCCGAAGACTGCTACATCATCCATTATGCAAAAGTCTGCGTTAACGCCTTCGGACTCGAGCAGGGCTGGGACGCGGAACTGAATCTGCCGGTCGAAATCATCCCGCTCGTGAGGCCTTACGGGCTGTGGGCGGGGAACGTCTTTCGCGGCATCGTGAAAAAGAACGGCAAGCCGGTGCCCTTCGCGGAAATCGAGGTCGAGTATTACAACGAACCCGGCGAACCGCTCCTTAAGCCGCCGACCGATACGCACATAACCCAGGTGATAAAGGCGGACTCCAACGGCGTCTTCTGCTATGGGATGCCGAGGGCCGGCTGGTGGGCCTTCGCCGCGTTGGAGGAGGCGGACTACAAACTTAAACACGACGGCGAAGAGAAGGATGTCGAACTCGGCGCCGTTTTCTGGGTCAAAACCTACGAGATGAAATAAACCGATGCATATTTCCGACGGGATTCTTTCCACGCCAGTCCTGGCAGGAGGCGCGGCATTGGCCGCTGCGGGCATTTTTGTCGGACTGAGAAAAACAAAGCCCGAAGACGTGCCCGGCGTGGGGTTGCTTGCTGCGGTGTTCTTTGTGGCATCCCTTATACCGATTCCGTTGGGGGTGGCGAATGTTCATCTTGTCCTGGGCGGGCTGGTCGGGCTCATCCTGCGCTGGAAGGCGTTCCCCGCGATTCTCGCGGGACTCCTGTTACAGGCCGTATTCTTCCAGTACGGCGGCCTGACATCGCTCGGCGTAAACACCTTCAATATGGCCGCGCCGGCCGTACTTTTTGGGATATTGTTCCGGAGGCTCATCAATATGGGCAGCGGCGCGACTTTCATCGGCGCGTTTCTGGCCGGTGCGCTCGCGATACTCGGAGGCTCGTTGCTCGTCGCGGCGGCGCTGCTCCTCTCCGGAAAAGAATACGCCGCGCCGGCCGGCCTGCAACTTGCCGGGCATCTTGTGCTGATGGTGATAGAAGGAATTATGTGCGCGTTGTGCGTGGGGTTTCTCAAGAAAGTCAAACCTGAGATGCTGGGAGTGCAGGAAATATGAAGACGCGAACATTCCTGTTCGGTGGGTTTCTTTTGCTTATGTTCACGGCGGCTGCCGGTGCGCACGGATTTAACGGTTTCTACTCGGTTAAAAACGGGAAGGTGAATGTCGAAGTATACTTCAGCAGAGGGGGAAGACCGCACGGCGCGAAAATCCGGGTGTTCGACAAAGACAATAATTTGCTGCTCGAAGATACAGTGAGCGACGACGGCACCTATTCTTTTGTGCCGCCGGTAAAGACGGACCTCGTAATCAGGGTTGACGCGGGCGAAGGACACTTCTGGACAGATACCGTACCGGCTGATATGCTGGGGGAAACTGTTTCCGACGGGCAGGCGGGCGACGACTCGTCGGCGCGCCCCCAGAAACCTCCTGAAACGGTTACAATAAGCAGAAAGAAACTTCTCGAAATGCAAAGCGAAATAAGGTTCCGCGACATTCTCGGCGGAATCGGCTACATCGTCGGGGCCACGGGCGTGGCGATGTATTTCCTTAGCAAAAGACAAAAGAAGGAAGAACGAGCCGGTGGAACTGGCTGAAAAATTCGCCGGGGGCGGGACGCTTCTGCACCGGCTGGACCCGCGCGTGAAACTTGTCGTCGCGGCGGTTTTCAGCGTCCTTGTCGCAGTTTCCGACCGTTTGCCGCCGCTGTTTCTCGCACTCGGATTTTCGCTGGCGCTTATCGCATTCGCAAGACTCAATGCGTGGCAGGTCATCAGGCGGCTTGCCGTTCCGAACACGTTCGTTTTGCTGCTCTGGCTCATTCTTCCGGCAACCGTTCCCGGCACTCCCGCCGCAAAGATCGGCCCTGCCGTGTTAAGTCAGGAGGGCATCGACAGGTGCCTGCTGGTAACGCTGAAAGTCAACGCGATAGTTGCCGCGCTCATAGCACTTCTGAATACGTCCCGCATACTCGACCTGGCCCACGCCGCGCGACACCTCGGCGTTCCCAACAAACTCGTGATGATATTTTTCTTCTGCGTCCGCTATATCCACGTGATTGCTTCCGAATACAGGCGATTGCGGGACGCAATGAAGGTGCGCGCCTTCAAGCCGCGCACGAATATGCACACGTATCGGACCTCCGCGAACCTTCTCGGAATGCTACTCGTGCGCAGCCATGACCGCGCGGAACGCATATATGCGGCGATGCTCTGCCGCGGCTTCAGGGGGAAGTTCAATCTCCTGTCGCATTTCAAACTCAAGCCGGTTGACTGTCTCGCCGGCTTTTTTATGCTGTGCTTTGTCGCAATTCTTGGATATTTCCAATGGCGTCCGATAACGTTCTAATAAAACTCGAAGGCGTGGAATTCGCCTATCCCGGCCGTCCCGCGTTGTTCAACGGTCTCGATTTCACACTGCGGGAGGGCGAACGCGTCGGCGTACTCGGCCCGAACGGAAGCGGCAAGTCAACTCTCTTCCATATTATTATGGGACTCAAAAAGCCCGCCGCCGGCTGCGTGGAAATTATGGGAAGAGAAATGCGCGACGAGAAAGATTTCCAGTGGGCGCGCAGGCGGGTCGGCCTGCTCTTTCAGGACAGCGACGACCAGTTGTTCTGCCCCACGGTCGAAGAGGATATCGCCTTCGGGCCGCTGAACCTCGGCAAGAGCCACGACGAGGCGCGCGCAATCGTTAGGGATGTCCTGAAGGAACTCGGGATGACCGGCTTCGAAAAGCGCGTTACGTACAAACTCTCCGGCGGGGAAAAAAGAATAATCGCCCTTGCGACCATGCTCGCGATGAGGCCCGACGTCCTGCTGCTGGACGAGCCGACCACGGCGCTGTCGGAAGAGTATATGGAAAAAATCGCCCAAATCCTCCTTAGTATGAACACGTCATACGTCGTCGTCTCGCACGACAAATCCTTCTTCCAGAAAATCACCGACCGCCAGTACCGCCTCCAGGACAACCGGCTGCATCAAACCCGGCAAACAAAGGGGGCCGACCCTCTTGCGCGCAAACTTCCGTGAGTGGTTGACCTGCGCGCGTTCCCAGCGTATATTGCGTCCTCGAATTCCATTGAATCCGGAGGAGCGTTATGAAACGCAATATTATCCCGTTGGCGATTGTAGCAATCGCGTTGTGCGTTGTCGGCTGCAGGCACCGGCTGTGGTTTCCCGATGCCCCGATGTCGCAAAGCGACAGCCCGCAGGGGGAACAGTTTTCATACGACACGGACGGGGACGGCCGCGCCGACTATTTTGAACTCGTCGACGAGAGCGGACGCAAGTCGGGTATCGCTTACGATTACAACAACGACGCACAGCCCGACTCGTTCGTATATCTTGACAAACTGCCTTCCTTCCGGTGCAGGCACCTCGTCATAATACTCGACGGTTTTCCTTACGACCTCGTAAAAGATTTTTACGATAAAGGGCATTTGCGTTTCTTCCATCCGCCCGCGCGCGTTGTCGCGCCGTTTCCCACGATGACCGATTTGTGCATCGCCGACGCACTGAATCATATCCCCTGCCTTTCATACGAGGCGCTGTACTATGACCGCCGCCAGCAGCACCTGACGCGCGGGACGTGGGATTATCTGCACGTGCGCAACGAGGCCTGGGTCGGCGACCTTGATTACCGCGGGCCGATTATCCTCGACACGTTTTCGTATCTTTCGCCCTGGCAGGTCGTGAAAAAGCAGATCGCGCAGGCGCATTCGGTCTTCAGCCGGCGCGACAGCCGCGAGGTAATCCTGTATTTCGTCGGCACCGCCGGCATGGGCACGACAAACGGCACCGAGGGGCAGTTGCGCTGTCTCCGGATAGTCGAACAACTGGTCGGTCAGGTAATGTGCGAAACACGCGGCCTGGTCAAAATAACAATGTTGGCCGACCACGGCCACACGGGCAAGCCGTTCGAGAATGCGCATCTTTCGAAGTATCTGA
>JBDRIB010000014.1:0-2997 GCA_043816375.1 Planctomycetota bacterium
TACTGGGTGAACTGCGGGATGGCGATGGCCGCCAGAATGCCTATGATCGCGATAACGATCATCAGTTCAATTAACGTAAAACCCTTTGCACTCTTCTTGTAAAATGTACTAATCATAAAATTTCCTCCTTTTATTCATTACCGTGTTATATACGTCTTTATCCGACATCAATTAAAACTTTCATTAGCTAATTGCCGCTTATCACCCCCCCTAATCAGTTCTCCACTTTAACGCCCTGAGACCTTTGCAGGAAAATTGACTTTACCCCTGAGACACCGTACATAAAGGGCATTTCTGCACAAAGCAATGGATATGCCAATAAAGCTTCTTTTGCCATACAATTAGTTGCTATAGAAAGAAAGATACATAATTACAAAATGTTGCCTGCAAGGAAAGATAAAGTGGGACAGGTCGTTCCCTCTTACGGAGAGGGGGGGGAAACGGCATTTCCCCCCCCTCCGTCGTTTTTTTCACGGGTTATTCCCCTTGAGAGCATAGAGAAGCATTTGCACATAAAGCGGTAGGGCTGGACGGACAGACAGACGTTGATGTCATTGATACTGTTGAATCTTTCGGGTGTATCCTTCGGCATAACGGCGGAGTTATGCCGAATCCGCTTGAGCGATTTGCTGCCGCCGCGCGAATCAGCAAGCAGGCAACTATTAGTGCGGAGTCCTGTTTCATATTCATACTTTATTTTCGGCACAGCGGCAACGGCGGAGCTCAGCGGCGCGGTTTGCCGCGATCGCTGGAGCGCCCTGGTTGGGCGTTCCAATTAGCCCGCCTGTACGCATTCCGTCAAGGGCAAGATCTTGCTCTCCGCACTCGGATACAGGGCGTTGATCTCCTGCTGAATGCCAAGAGTGAGCTTGAGGGCTGTGACAATACGGCAATAGGTGCGGATGTCGTCAACCTCAAGCCGGCGTTCCTGGCGGTCTTTCAGCCATTTCTCGCAGACCTGATAGCCGCCCACCTGGTACGTCCAGACGGCTTCGGGCACAGGGCCGAAGTATTGCGTCGCGTTGATGTACACGCGCTGTTCGGCCGGCTCGTAGCGCAGGCCGGACTTTTTGCCTTTGGCGATGCGGCTGTCGCCCTCGCCCTCGAACCGGCAGGCGGGCAGGTCGAGTTCGGGCGATTTCAAGAGATGCAATGCGATCAGCCGAGCGCCGAGCGCCGCAAGCTCAGCAAACAGCCCCGCGTCGGCCGTGAACGGTACGCGCGGGAAGTCCATCCGCAGGAACTCGGCGTACTTCTCCCGGTAGGCCGGCGCGTACAGCACCGCATAGACGTAGTGGAAGATGTCCTCCGGCGAGGGTTCGCGGCCGTACGCCTCAGCCAGCGCCGCTACCACCTTCGGGTTCAGGTTCGGCTGCCGTTCCGCCGGTTCGTGTTGGGCAAAGAGGGCGCCTCGGTCGGCGGAGGGGTAGAGGTAGAGGGGAAACAGGAAAGCGTTATTCGATGTCTTAGGTGAGAGCAATATCTTTTCCGCAATGTTCTGCGTAGCAATCGCGTGCATAAAGGATTCGCCTTTTGTCAACCGAGACGTGATCAACGCCACATTCTTCCCCGCCAGCATGTGGCGCATGACATCGGGTCGGGGCATACAGATGAAACCGCGCGAACGACCGGTGTAGTATGTGTAGCGCACGTCGAAAGGCCGGTAGAGAACCGGCACGATCTTCTCCCGCGTCGGTCCGGAATCCAGCAGGTCTTTCTGCGCCATTGTAACCTTCCAGTCCCGCGAGTCTTTGCCGAGCTCGTACCCTTGTCGGGCAAGTTCGGATTCCATCCGGGAGAAATTCACCACGGTGGTCCAAATTTGATCCGGGGTCCAATGAACCGTCAAGTTATCTCTTCCTGTGTATAGACCACACACGCCAGTAGGAAAGACCTGCGTCACTTTTGGGAATGTACTATAAAACTCGATCTCGGCTTCCTGCTGATGGACAAACAGATAGAACGGCGGGGCCGGCTTTAACTCGCGCCAGTCCGTATGCTTAAGGTCGTGGGCGTCAAGCCACTCATACTTTAAGTTCCTCAAGCCCCGCAGGTCCGCGTGATGCACGGCGGTGTTGCCCCCCTGTTTCCCACCGCATTTGACGAAGAAGGCGATGGCGACGCCCTGCCGGATGTCGAAAACGTTCTGATCGGGGCTGCCGTCGGGGCACGTTTCTTTCTTCAGTGAATTGCCATGCAGATCGAGAATGTAGATGTGGTCGAAGGTCCGCATCAGACTCTGGCGCATGCCGCGAAAGGTCGGGTTATCGAGGTAGCCGTGATTGGTGATCATTCCAACTACGCCGCGGCCGGCCTGGTCAATTTTCCACTGGGCGAAGCGCAGAAACTTGACGTAGTCGTCTTGCAGACCCCTTGGATTCTTTTCTCCCAGCGGTTTCCCGTCAACCTGCTTATAGTCCTCGATCAGGCCTCGTATCCAGTTGCCCGTGTTGGATGAATAATAGGAATACGGCGGATTCCCGAGGATGACGAGGACGGGCGTCTGCTTTTTGACCTTTCCGGCGAGGCGGGATTCCTCGGCCAGGGCGGAGAAGCCGGGCAGGCGGCTCTGCTCAAGTTCCTCGGTGTCGAGGGTGTTGGTGAGGTAGAAGGGGACGCGCTCGTCGTCGGCAAGGCGATGGCCGAGTTCTTCAAGAAAGAAGCCCATCTTCAGGTGCCCGACGGCGTAAGGGGCCATCATCAGTTCGAAGGCATAAAAGTTCTTCAGGATGTGCCGTCGGATGAAGTCCTCGCGGGCGCCGGCGCCGTACTTGGCCTCAAACTCGTGAACGGCCTCCCGCGCGGCGCGGGCGACGAAGGTCATGGTGCCCGCCGCAGGATCCAGCAGCGTCACACCTTCGGCGGCGAGGCCGTCGGGCTTATTGAACTCGGTCTTAAGCAGGTCGTGGAGCGAGCGGACGATATAGGAGACCACGGGTTCCGGCGTATAGTACACGCCGCGCCGCTCGCGCTCGGCGGGGTCGTAGTGAGAGAGGA
>JBDRIB010000015.1:0-5151 GCA_043816375.1 Planctomycetota bacterium
TACAATTACAACGGGGCGCGAATCGTCCTCGTCCAGAAGGCAGCCGGGAATGAACGGGAGAAAGACGGCAAGAAATGCAAGTACGGTAATCAGAAATATGACGTGACGATAGGTAGTCATAGCAAGTCTCCTTTATACAGACCTCCGGGAAAACCGGATACTTCCTCCTCCATATTTTACCGCGCTCCCCGCCTCGATGCCACGAAATTTCTCCGGTCGGCAAACAACACTCACCACAGAGACTTGTCCGCCAACGATTTGTGGCCCCTACAGGCCACCCGTAGGGGTGGCGGAGCACAGAGGCGGGCCTCGCCCGCTTCTTTTCCTTAAACCGGCATCTTAACAATTTCTTGTCGCTTCTCTGTGTTCTCCGCGCCTCAGCGGTGAATTTGTGCAATTCGCTCATGTGAGAAATGGTTCTGATCTACGCCCGACTTTCGCATTGCAAAAGGATGACGGTCACCAATCTACGAATCTCGGAGGGAAACTGTCCCCCGAGGCATTACAGAACCTGTTCTATTCTACGAATCGCGCTCGCATCCTCGCGCGATTCCGTAAATAGAACAGGTCCATTGTAATTAGTGACACTTGTCCGACGAGGTGTGTGGCGGAGTCACCTTTTGCGTTGTAAGTAGAACCGTTGCCCGTTGCCTTGTTCTTCTCTGTCCCTCCCTTCGGTTCGGGATAAACTCCCTCTGCGGCTCTGAGGTGAATTTGTGCAATTTGCTCATCTGAGATATGGTTCTAATCGAAAAACCTCGTCCCGTCGGGACGGAGTGAGAAACGGTTCTATTCTACGAGCTGGGCCCGATAAATCGGGCCTGCGCTCCGTAAATAGAACCGTTCCGGTCGCAAATTGCGCTCCGTAATTCAAAACTGTTCCGTTGTGGTTTGAAGGTTTTTTCTGCGCCCTTCTGCGCTTCTTCCGCGTATTCTGCGTTGAATCTGTTTTTCCTCCGCGGCTCTGCGGCCACTACAGGCCGCCCGTAGGGGCGGTGAGGTAGAGAAACTGCGCCGCCGTTACTTCTTCATTGCGGCCGTGATTTTGTCCGGACTTATGGGCAGGTGCGTTACGCGCGCGCCGACCGCGTCTTCTATGGCATTGGCGACCGCGGCGGCCGTCGGAACCATAACTATCTCCCCGCAGCCGGTCGCGCCGAACGTCCCGTTGGGACGGTATGTCTGGTTGAAATGCGTCTCCGTCAACGGCGAGTTTATGAAGTTGGGAATCCCGCCCTTGACAAGCGTGTTCGTCTCGGGGTGTTTGTAATCTTCCCACAGGCCGTATCCCAGCCCCATATTCAGCCCGCCTTCAAACTGTCCTTCAACTGCAAGCGGGTTGAGGATGGTGCCGATGTCGCCGACGGCCGTCATCTTGATGACCTTCGTCTTGCCGGTTCCGGTATCGACTTCGATTTCGGCCATCTGCGCAACGTAGGCGCGGTTTTCGTACGGACGGCCGTGACCGGTCTTCGCATCGGTATCGGTTGTCTGGCACTGATGCTTGCCGACGTAGTGCGTCGGCAGGTTCCCGGCAATCATCTCTTCACACGTCTTGCAGCCGTTTTCCTGCATTGTCTTTTTCAGTTCCGCACAGGCGTTGGCTATGGCCCTGCCGGTAAGCGTTGTCTGGCGGCTGCCCGCGGATGGGCCGGAGTGCGGGGCGCGGGCCATATCGCGCCCGTCGTAGCGGATTTTTTCTTTGGGGATTCCGAGCGCTTTGTTGACGATGGTTGTAATCTGGATATCACCGCCCTCCCCCGGGTCGGCGACGGTTGCGCGGACTGTCACGCCGCCGTCCGGGTCAATGTCGACCCATGCCTCGCTGCTGTCCTTTGCGCCGTCGGAGCCGCAGCCGAAGTACGCTCCGGCGATGCCTACGCCGCGCTTCTTTTCGGGCGTGGATTCCTTCTTCGCCTTTTCCTTTGCGGCTTTGTAGAGCGGCTCGAGTTTTTCGAGTATACCCGGGAAGGGCGCGACATCGAGCGGGGCGCTGGTAGAGTCGGTGTCGCCCATAACCTGAGCGTTTTTCTTCCTGATTTCGAGCGGGTCCATATTGAGTTTGCGGGCGAGCATATCGATAATCGATTCGGTGGCGAAGTGCATCTGCGGCGAGCCGAAGCCTCGGAACGCGCCGCCGGGCGAGTGATTGGTCGTGACCATTCGCCCTAGCGCCTGGATGTTCTCATAGCGATACGGTCCGCCGAAGTTGTGCAGGCCTCGAATAACCAGGCCTTCGCTCCAGTAGAGATACGCGCCGTTATCGACGTCGAAGTCGCACCACAGCGCCTTGAACGTGCCGTCCTTGTCTGCGCCCAGTTTTGTGCGCATATAATACGGATGGCGTTTCGGCGAACAGTTCATTGTCTCGGACATTGTATAGACGATTTTGCACGGGCGGCGGAACTTGAGAGCCGCCGCACCGACGAGGCCTTCGCAGGTGATATTGAGTTTCGCGCCGAACATTCCGCCGGAGTAGTTCTCTATCAGGCGGATTTTGCCTTTCTCGACTCCGAGCGCCGCGGCGAGTTGTTTGGCGTGGTAGTGAATGACGATGCTGCGACACATAATGGTCAGCCTGTCCTCTTCGTCGAAGAAGGCGAGCGCGCAGTCCGGCTCCAGTAGCATATGCGGCGTAAGCGTCGTGATGAATTCGCCCTCGACAACGACATCGCACTTCTCGATAGCCTTTCCCGGGTCATCGCCCTTGACAAGCGGCTGCTCGAAACTCATATTCGGATATGCGTCGTGTATCTGGAGCGCGTCGGGGGCCATCGCTTCCTTCGGCGTGGAATAGGCCGGAAGAGGCTCGTATTCAACTTTGACTTTCTTGACGGCGGCCTCGGCCTGCTCAATGGTTTCGGCGGCCACAATCGCAATCGGGTCGCCCCACATCTTCACGCGTTCATCGCACAGCACCGGCTCATTGGCCATCTCGGGTTTGAACTGAGGATGAGTGCCATAGACGATGCGGTTGCGGCCTTTGATGTCCTTCGCGGTCACAACGCCGGCGACTCCAGGCATCTTCTCTGCATCGGAGGTATCAACCGAAAGTATCTTCGCGTGGTGATGCGGACTTCGGACGACCTTGAGGTGCAGGGTGTCGGCGGGTTCGGGCACGTCGTCGCCGAAGGGTGCCGTGCCGCAGGCCTTGATAAGAGCGGTGGGCCTGGGAACGGGCTTGCCGATTATGCCTTCGGATTCATCTACCTTCAACTCATCCTCCGCGACCTCGCCGCGAATCATCCTGCCTGCGAGTTGCACGGCGCGGATAATCGAAGTGTAGCCGGTGCAGCGGCAAAGGTTATGCCGGAAGTGCTCGCGGATTTCCTGCTCACTCGGATTGTCTTTTTTATCCAGGAGGGCCTTTGCGGCTACCACCATCCCCGGCGTGCAGAAGCCGCACTGGATGGCGCCGGTATAAGCAAATGCTTTTTGTACGGGGTGAGGATTGTCCGGCGTGCCGATGCCCTCGACGGTGGTAATTTGGGTGCCCGGCCTGATTTTTTCGAGCGTCATGCGACAGGAACGCGCAAGTTCGCCGTCGATAATAACGGAGCAGGCCCCGCAGTAGCCCTGGTTGCAGGCTTTCTTTGTGCCCTTGAGCCCGAGGTCGTAACGTATGATTTCAAGCAGGCTCCTGTCGGGGGCCGCAACAACGCGGCACGCGACACCGTTTACGGTTATAACTTTTTCTATCATTGCATCCCTCCGGTATTCTTGCCACAAACTTCACGCACACTCATAATTCCGCTGTAAACGGAATTTTTCAGGGCATGTATTCTAATGGGAAGACTTCGACATATCAACCCCCCAACATCGAAAAATCACCCCGAAAAAAAAGGCGGCCCGCAGGCCGCCTTTTTGTATCTGTACACATTGAGATTGATTATGGGTAGATGCCGCGGAGTCTGGTTGCTTCTGCGACGCGCTGCACCGCAAGAATGTATGCGGCGGTGCGCATATCGCATTTTTCGCTGGATGCGGTCGCCCAGACCTCGCTGAAGGAGTTGTCCATAATCCTCTTGAGGTGCGCGAAGACTTCCTTTTCCGTCCAGAAGAATCTTTGCAGTCCCTGCACCCACTCGAAGTAGGAAACCGTAACGCCGCCGGCGTTGGCCAGTATGTCGGGAATCACGACGGTGCCCTTGGCGCGCAGTACCGCGTCGGCATCCGGCGTAAGGGGGCCGTTGGCGGCTTCCGCGATAAGTTTCGCTTTTACGCGGCGGGCGTTTTCGGCCTGGATAACGTTTTCAAGCGCGGCGGGTACGAGGATGTCGCAGTTGCATTCGAGCAGTTCCTCGTTGGTAATCTTCGTGGTACCTTTGAAGCCGACGACGGAGCGGGTCTTTTGCTTGTGCTGCATAACGGCCTCGGGGTCGAACCCTTTGGCGCTGTAAATGCCGCCCTTTGTATCGCTGGCGGCAACAATCTTTGCTCCGGCCTCGTGGAGGAACTTCGCGGCGTAATAGCCGGCGTTGCCGTAGCCCTGCACGGCGACCTTCTTGCCTTTCAGGGTTGTGCGCATCTTTTTCAAGGCGGACTGAATGGTGTAGAAGCAGCCCTGCGCGGTCGCAACGTTGCGTCCCAGCGAGCCGCCGATAGCCAGCGGCTTGCCGGTGATTACGTGCGGCACCGGGTAACCCTTGTTCATGGAATAGGTGTCCATAAACCAGGCCATTGTCTGCGCGTTGGTGTTAACGTCCGGCGCGGGGATATCCACCTCGGGGCCGACCATATTAATCAGTTCGGTGGCAAACCGGCGCGTGAGCCTTTCCAGTTCGCCGTCGCTCATCTCTTTGGGGTTGCATATGACGCCGCCCTTGCCGCCGCCGTAAGGTATGCTGACAACGGCGCACTTCCACGTCATCCACATCGCCAGTGCCCTGACCTCGTCCAGACTCACGTCCGGATGGTAGCGGATGCCGCCCTTGGCGGGGCCGCGCGTAAGAGAGTGCTGCACCCGATACCCTTCGAACACATCGACGCTGCCGTTGTCCATCTTGACGGGTATCGAGACGATTAGCGCGCGCCGGGGATTGCGAAGCACCCGGTGAATGCCCGGGTCGAGTTTGATTCTCTTGGCCACGGTGTCAAGTTGTTCGCGCGCCATTTCCCAGGGATTGAATTTTGCTGCCATTGCTGTCCTCC
>JBDRIB010000016.1:0-5470 GCA_043816375.1 Planctomycetota bacterium
GCCCAGGTCGTTTGCCCCGCCGTTCAGGATGGAGTTGATATAACCGCCGATGCCCACCTCGGCAAAACCCGTGCCGGCCCCCGTGCCGCCTTGTATTCTGGCCGCCATTCCCAGCAGCATCGGCGAGACGCTGTCGATACCCAGCGTAATCGAATCGTGCAACGACAGGCCCGTGTTGAACTGGAACGTGAAGCCCGAATCCAGCACCGTGAACGAGAGCGGAGTCCCGCCGGTCGGACCGGTGCCGTCGGCCAGCGTTATGTTCGCATTTAACTGGTCGCTGACAACGCTGATTTCATTGCCTTTCGCATTCACGTTCATTCCGAGCACGCCCGCCGCTACGTCCGCGCCCGTGTCGCGAACCTGCGCCCCGTCCGCGAGAAGCGCCGGTGTGCCGTCGGCTTCGGGAGCGGCATACAGATTAGTCCCGTCGATTAATGTCGCCATCACCTCCTGGTCTGAACCGTATTCGTCGGACTGCAGGAGTATGGCGTCTCCCGCCGCAGGCGTGCCCAGCGTTCCGCTGGCGAGTGTGGCATAAACTCCGGTCATATCCCTGGCACTGTTTATCGCGTTCATCATATCCTGTGTCGTCATCCCGGATGTGACGAGCAGTTCCTGCGTGCCGAGAGCGCCTGTAACCTGTATTGTATGGTCGCCGTCTGCAGTGCCGGTCGCCGTGTCGAACTGCGCGATGACTGTCGCGCGCTCCGCCGCGGCCGCTATCGACACTTCGAACGTGCGGGAGTTCTCACCGTTCAGTTTCACACTTCTGGCCGATATCTCCGAAATCGCGGTTGACTTGTCGGAGACCGCAATCGCGGACGTTCCGTTCAGAAGATTATTGTCTCCGAGACGCGTGGTGTTCGCGATGCGCTCTATCGAGCGTATTGCGCTGTCCACGCTGTCCTGCTCCGCGTCGATTTGCTCCGGAGATATTGCGCCGTCGTTCAATGCAAAGATCAGCGACTGCCGTATCTCCCTGAGCAGGCTTTCCACTTCTGCCAGAGCCGCATCGGCGGTGCCGACGACGTTCGAGGCGAACTCGGAATTCTCACGCGCCTGTTCGAGGCTGCAGAGTTGGGCGCGCAGGACTTCGGAGATGACAAGGCCCGACGGGTTGTCGGCGCTCCTGACGATAGCATCGCCCGATGACATTCGGCTCAGGGAAAGTCGTTGTGTTTCGTTGGCGCGTTTGAGGTGATTAATCGAGACGACGGCGGAAACATTGGTATTCAGGCGAAGTCCCATGGCGATCCTCCTTGATTGCCGGGTATCGGAATCCATTCCGACGAACTGCTGGGAGCCTGAATGGCGGGTGCCATTCACATCTTTTACTTTAAATTGCCTTTTCAATTACCCTTTAGAGAGCAGTAGTATTATCGGCATGCCTCTCGAAACGCCTTTAGAAAAATCTTCTGCCGGCGCTGGGTCGTACCCCATTTGCGGAGTTTTGGGAGCGGGAAAACTTTTTCGCCGCCCGGTCGTTCAAAAACACGGAAAAAAGTGTATAGTCCAGAAAGCGCGAAATACAATTCCCGGTTTGTCGGAGGTGCATTATGGAAAAGAGAGAAAGGCCTCAAGAACATTCAGGTCCCGGTCCGGAGGAAAAGACTCCTCAACAGCCGCCGCCCGGCGCATTTCCGCCGGGGTTCCCGCAGCAGCCCCGTCCGGGCGAAGGGTATCATCAGCAGCCTCCCCCCTATTCAGGTATGCCACCCCAAGGACAGACTCCGCCGCATCCACGGGAGCCGCTCGTGGAGCCGGAAAAAATCTGGGGTGAAGAGATAGAGGTCGGCAAGGGGTTCTTCGACATCGTGCCGCGACTGCTCAGGGCGCGCGAGCGTATGTTCGCCGATATCCGCGACAACAAGGCGGACTTCGGCAGGGTATTTCAAATGGCCGTTGTCTCGCTGATATGTTTCGTTGTGTACGGAGCGCTGATGGGATTGTACAACCCGCGGTTTTCCCCCCTGCAGAGCCTGTACGGCGGCATCAAACTGCCGCTGGTCTTTCTCGGAACGCTTATTGTGTGCCTTCTGCCCTTTTATATCATCAACATTTTCATCGGGCTCAGGCTGCGGTTCAGGCAGATTGTAAACCTTTTTATGACCGGCGTCTGCTCCACGTCGATTGTCGCGTTGTGCCTGGCTCCAATCGCGGCTTTCTTTATGCTGACCGTCAAGGGCGCGAGCAGGTATCACCTGATATTTCTCATCAATGTCGTATTGCTTGCCATTGCGGGTTTTGCCGGGCTTGTTTATATCAGCCGGGCAATCAGGTTCCTGGCGTGTCATTACGAGTCGCGCACGGGCGTGCCGCTCAGGGCGGGTGCGGTGCTGAAGTTGTGGATGCTTGTCTATATCTTCGTCGGTATCCAACTCGCCTGGGAACTCAGGCCCTATATGGTAAGGGAGGGCACGATACCGGAAGGCGCTTCGCTTGTGTTTCTGCGGGATGACCCGTACGATTTTTATTCGATGATTGTGCGTAATATCGGCCAGCCGCTCGGCTGGGCCAGAAGCGACGAGGAAGAATTTGAATACCGTCTCGAAGTGGCAGAACGGAACTGCGAAGAGGCAACGAAGCGGAAGGACAATCTTTTGGACGAAATTGAGGCTTTGGAAGAGAGGACCCGGCAGTATCCGGAGAATGCGAGAATCGGAAGTGACCTCGCGGAGAAAAGGGCACTGCTCAAGGAAGCCGAGGAAGACATCGAAAAATTAGACGAAGAGCGGCGTGAGGTACAGAAGGCGCTGGACGAATATCAGCGCCTTTTACGCCTCGAGCGGGGCGAGAGATAGAGCGCGGGCAGACCCGCATGTAGGGCACGGTCTTAAGACCGTGCCGTCCCTACGGACGGCCCGTAGGGGCCGAAAAAGCGGAAGGCCCTGAAGGGCCTTCCCTACGTGTCTCTCCGAGCGTGGTGAAAGATAGAGCGCGGCCAGACCGCCTCAGTCCCGGTGTTGCCGCTTTTCCGACAAGGCCTTCATAACAGCCCCGGCCAGTGATTCGGTGATGCCGGGAACCTGCCGAAGGTCTTCAACGCCGGCCTGCGAAATGCGCTCCACACTGCCGAAGTGCTTGAGCAGGGCGGTTCTCCTGGCGGGGCCGATGCCGGGAATCCCGTCGAGAACGGTGGAAAGCCCCTTCTTCCTGCGGATTTTCTTGTGGTACGCGATTGCAAAACGGTGCGCCTCGTCGCGAATGCGCTGAAGTAGAAACAACTCCGCCGCTTCCCTGCGAAAGACAATCGGGTTGGACCTGCCCGGGACGTAGAAGATGTCCATCTCTTTGCTCTTCTTTCCCGTCTCGGTATCGCGCACCTTTGCTATCGAGGCGATGTCGATGCCGGAAACGCCGAGTTCTTCAAGCGCCTTCGCGGCGATATTTAACTGCCCTTTGCCGCCGTCAACGAGTATGAGGTCGGGCGCGGCCCATTTCACTTTTTCCGATTCAGCCTTTTCCCTGCGTCGTTGCTCGGATGGGAGGTGCTTTAATCGCCGCGAGAGGACCTCTTTCATCATCGCGTAATCGTCCGAGCCGTGGACCGTGCGTATCCGGTAGCGCTTGTACTGCGACTTTGCGGGCAGGCCGTCTTCAAAGACGACCATCGAGCCGACGGCGTCCGTGCCGCCGATGTTGGAGATGTCGTAACATTCGATTCGGCGGGGAAAGTTCGCCAGTTTCAGTTTGCCCTGAATTGATTCGAGGATGTTTTTCAGGCGTTCCTGCTCGCTGTGCTTTTCCCTGAAGACGACTTCCGCGTTCTTGCGCGCCATCTCGACCAGTTTCAACCTGTCGCCCTTCCGGGGCGCGATGATTGCAACCTTTTTGCCTCGGCGTTCCGAGAGCACTTCTTCCAGCGCCGCGCGCTCGTCGAAGTCTTCCGGGACGTATATTTCTCCCGGCAGGAACGCGTCCTCGCGGGAATAGAATTGCATAAGGAACGACGCAAGCACTTCGCGCGACGGGAAGTGCTGTTCCCTGAGCGAAAAATTTCCGCTTCCGCTCAAAACGCCCCGGCGCACGGCAAGATGCTGGAATTCGTACTCGCCTGCTTCGCTGCAATATCCGAAGACGTCGCGGTCCACGCGAATATGCTCCACGACCTTCTGCTTTTCCCGGACGTGTTCGATTGCCCCGATTTTGTCGCGCAGGGCGGCGGCTTCTTCGAAGCGTTCCTCGTCGGCAAACTGCTTCATTCCGGCCTTCATTTCCTCGAGCACTTCGTCGCTGCGGCCGCTGAGCATTTTCATCGCGCTGTCCAGGACGGCGCGGTAGGCCGCGCGGTCGGCCAGCCCGCAGCAGGGCCCGAGGCACTGCCTGATTTCATAATAAAGGCAGGGGCGCACGCGGTTGCGGAAATTGCTGTCCGAGCACTTTCGCAGCGGGAACAGTTTGTTCATCAGCCTTATGGTTTCGCGGCAGGCCTGGGCCGAGGTGTACGGGCCGAAATATTTCGCGCCGTCTTTCGGGGGCGTTTTTCTTATCCGGACGACCTGCAGGCGCGGCCATTTCTCCTTCGGTCTTATCCTGATGCTCAGGAACGTCTTGTCGTCCTTCAGGCGGATGTTGTATTTCGGCTGGTGCTTTTTGATGAGCGTGTTTTCGAGGATGATTGCTTCCCTTACCGAATCGGTTACGATGAACTCGATGTCCCGCACGCTCTTGCGGATAAACTCGACGAGGAAGCGGTTGTCGCCGGAACGGGTGAAATAATTTCGAATGCGGTTTCGCAGGTTGACCGCCCTGCCGACGTAGATAACCTTCCCGCGCGCGCCCCTCATCAAATAACAGCCCGGCGCCGTCGGGGCATTCGATACCTTTTCGCCAAGAATGTCTTTTTTGCTCTTGCTCATCAGTCGGCAATACGAATCATAGTGTAGAAGTGTAGGAGTGTAGAAGTATAGAAGTTATACCACAACGTTATCGGATTATTGCGAACGTTTTGAATGCCCTGTGCGAAGGTAACGGACAAACGCTCTTACCATATTGGAGATGTCTTCGCTCAAGTGGCGCAGCGTTTCAGCCTCCTTTTCCGCCATATATCCCACATCCTGAGCAACATATAAGAGTGATTGTGCTTCAGCGGCCGAGGCTGCGGAAATGTTCAAAAAGTTTGCAAATTCCTTTGACGTTCGTCTGGCGAAACCTTCCGCGATGTTGCTCATTATTGATAACGCCGCCCGCCTCATCTGGCTGCGAAGCGCGAAGTCCTTGCCGAAAGACCCGGCACTGGAATATCTGTATATTTCCTTGACCAACGCTCTTGCCTTCTGCCAGGCCAGGATTTCCTGAAATCTTGTTATTTTCCCCACGGGATTTTCTCCGCACATATGAGTTGTTTTTCAACTTCTACACTTCTACACTCCTACACTTCTACACTATGATTCGTATTGCCGACTGATGAGCAAGAGCAAAAAAGACATTCTTGGCGAAAAGGTATCGAATTCCCCGACGGCGCCGG
>JBDRIB010000017.1:0-19864 GCA_043816375.1 Planctomycetota bacterium
ACCAGAAAGGCACAGTCGGACCTTATCATCTGCATAGACGACGACTGTCTGCCACACACGCACTTCGTCGAAGAACATGTCGCCTCGCACAGGAAGGCCGACCGCATAATGGTCAGCGGCGTTCGTGTTGTTGACCGCACGAAACTCGCGCTGCCCCTGCCCGTGGAAATTGACGACAAGAAAAGCCTGCGCTATATCGAAAAGTACCGCAACGGCGACGCCGGCGCCGGCGCGTTCCTGGGGGCGAACGCTTCGATGAAGAAGAAGCACCTTGAAGAGGCGGGCGGCTGGAACGAGAGCCTGGCCAACCCTTACGAATACGGCTACACCGACCGGGAACTCGGCATGCGCCTTATGGGAATCGGGCTGAAATTCGTGCTGAACACGGACGCAATTATCTACCACAGGCCGACGGAAACTGTAGTATCCGAATTTCGCGAGACCCATCGCAGCGCAGACAGGGCGCACGACCGCTTCAAGCGAATCCAGCGCATTTACAAGGCAAAGCGCATTGTCGCGGCGATGCTGCGCTGCGTGCCGTTTGTCGGAAAGAAGGCCGCCACCGAATTTCTAAAGCCCAGGCGAGTGTACACCTGACTTATGCCCGACGCTGACAAACCAAAGATTGCTGCGCTCCTGCCGCACACGGGGACTTACGGCGGGGTGCGGCGCTACATCGAAATGGGCAACCAGTTCGCCCGCCGCGGCTACGATTACGCAATTTACACGCCCGAAGGAAATCCGCCGGGCTGGATTGAATACAAGGCCGCGACGAAGCCACTCTCCCGGATACAAGCCGACGCGCCCGACATTATTATTTGCGGCGACGTCGGCCTGCTGCCCCGGTTTGTGAAGATGAAGGCGCGTCTGAAGATTATGAACCTCCTCGGCTCACGTTTTGCGGATAAATACCGGAGGCATCTCCGCGACGACACCGTCGTTGCGGGCAATTCAATCGAATGGAAAGAGTATCTGCCGGACGTCGAAGGCCGCACCATCGCCGGCGGGGTGAACCCGGATATCTTCAGGCCGCTGGGCCTGCCGCGCACCGACGACGCGTTCCGCGTTATGTGTTTCGGCCGAAAGTCCAAGAAATACAAGGGCACCGAAACGGTCGTCCGGGCCTTTAGGAGGCTCAGGCCCCGCAAGGCGTTTCGCCTGGTTATGTTCGACAATCGGCGATTCAACAAGCCCTGGTTCGTGCACGGGGAAAACCACTGGGGCCTGACGCAAATGCAACTGGCCACGCTGTACAATATGGCCGACGTATTCGTAAGCGCGGAATACGGCGCCGGCTGGTCCAACACATCCGCCGAGGCGATGGCCTGCAGGATACCCGTTATCTGCACAAAGAGCGGCACACAGGACTTCGCAATTTACGAGCAAACTGCGCTTGTCATACCATTCGACTCTCCCCTGGCGATTGCCGAAGCGATTTACCGTCTCAAAGAGGATACGTCCCTTCGCAAACGAATTGCGGAGGCCGGATGGGAAAAGATACGGGAGTTTACCTGGGAGCACGTATGCGACAAGTTTGAAGCCCTTTTCGCAGAAAAGGGTCTCATCAACCAGGATCGTCAAGTAAAGGGGTCAGACCCCTTTAGTTGACGATCTTGGATTTTTTGAAAGAAAGGAAGACGCAATGCCGCCAAAAACGCTTGTGAACCTTGAGGAAATCGACCTCAACACCGTGGAAGTTGACATCGAGGGCATACGCCAGTCCAACCCGCAGCGATATGAAATGGAGCAATTGACCGGCATCATCAGGTTTGCGCCCGAACAGGGCTACGTCGTCGGCTACAAGGACATCACGGAAAACGAGTTCTGGGTGCGCGGCCACATTCCCGAAAGACCGCTGATGCCGGGGGTGATAATGTGCGAGGCCGCCGCCCAACTATGCACGTATTACTACAAGAACTCCCTGCCGGAGTCGAGGGACCGCTTTGTCGGATTCGGCGGGATGCAGGACGTGAAATTCCGCGGCACGGTGCAGGTGGGCGACAAACTGATACTGATAGCCAGGTCCATCGAACTCAAACCCCGCAGGGCCACATTTCAGGCGCAGGGCCTGGTGGACGGCAAAATCGTTTTTGAGGCCAAAATTATCGGAATGCCGGTATAGCAGGACTGTTCCGCATAACCACGCGCGGCCATTTCTCTTGCCCGCGCCCGGCCTTTAGCGTATAATGCGCAACTGCAAACGGGATGGGGAATTTCCATCTTCGCTCTTAAGGATTGCGATTTCCGAAGCCAACCACGGAGTTCCAATGAAAGGCCATACCAAAACACCGCGAGTATTGGATATCGAGAAAGGCGCGCTGAACTGCAAGATAGCGGATTCAGTCATTGAAAAAATCGTCTACAACGAAACCCTCGGCATTGACGGAATCGTGCGTTTCGGCGGCACCGGCCACAAAGAAAATTTCAATCTGTTCGCACGCGGCCGCAAACCCCGGGGAATCATTGTGGAAATCGGCGAAGACGAGGTCGCCGTCAAAATCAACCTCAGCGTCAAATACGGCGTTAACATCCCTCAACTGGCAAGCACGATAAGGGAAAAGATAACGCAGGCCATTAAGGGCATGACCGGTTACGAAGTCCGCGCCGTTTCAATAGAAGTTGGCGAGATTCAGATAAACGACAAGGGCGGAAAATCGCCCGAAAAGAAGTCCAAGTGAGAGGACGCGGACGCGACTGATTCACGCGATTTCACGAGAGGGGAAGCCGTGCTTCTGGCAACCGACGGGATAACCTTGCTGGTGGTAGTTGTTCTGGCCCTGGCTATAGTCATTATCGTCCCGAGGATGCTGCGCCGCAAAAGAGCGACCTCGGAGCGGCCCTTCGGACGAATCTCCACCGACTCTTCCGCGAAAAACACGATGGAAGACCTGATTGTTCAGCTGCATGACGTAGGCCGGGAGTTGAAAGCCCAACTGGACACAAAAATGAAAACCCTCGACATCCTTATACAGGAAGCGGACAGGAAAATACAATCGCTTCGCGTCGTGCTGGACAAAGAGACGGCGGAAGCGGCCCCCCCCCACGTCGCCGCCGTTACGCAATCCCCTCCGCCCGCCGAGAACCTGTCGAAGGAGCAGTTGCAGGTCTACCAGTTGTCAGACGCCGGAGAAAGCATAGTCAATATCGCGCGTCGGACCAGCCTTCAGCCCGGCGAAATCGAACTGATACTGGAACTGCGCAAGAAGTCAGAAGGACTGCAAGATGATTCTCCCCATCGGTGACGTTCAGCGCCCTGACAAGGTGCCCTTCGTAAATTACGCCTTCCTCGCGGCGAATATCCTTGTTTACTTCTTCCTGCAGCCCAACGAGATCACGCGTTTCAAGGACTTTGGAGCATTCCTGGGCAAGTGGGGCTTCATACCGGCGGAGTTCTCTTTTGTTACCGTCATCTCCTCGATGTTTCTACACGGTGACATCTACCACCTGTTCGGCAATATGCTGTTCCTGTGGATAGCAGGAGACAATATTGAAGGGCGGCTGGGACACATCGGCTATTTCTTGTTCTATATCGCTGCAGGCATTGTCGCCACGCTTGCGCATTACGTGTCCGACGTCGCCTCGGCAATACCCTCTCTGGGCGCTTCAGGCGCCATCTCGGGGGTCCTCGGCGCGTACTTCATACTTTGCGCCAAGAACAAGATAAAGGTGTTCTACTGGATATGGTTCTACATCGGCGTGATACTTGTGCCCGCAAGGCTGGCAATCGGATTCTGGATACTTCAACAGGTTATTCTCGCACTGGTAACGATGACCGGCAACTTCATCGGTATCGCAGTCTGGGCACATATTGGAGGGCTGGCCTTCGGGCTGGGACTCATCTTCTTGCTGGCGAGAATCAAAGTCGTTACGCCCCAGGAGGTCACCGCCACATACAAATCCTACAAACGGCCAACGGCATTCTTCACGCGCCATCAGGCGCCGCCGCCCCGTGCGTGGGAAAGCCCTTACGCCAAATACAGCCGCCAGAGAGACCTCTTCGGCCCGGAATCTTCCGCCTCACCGCCTCCGCCCGCCTTTGGAACGGCACGGGCCGGCGCAATACCGATGGCCGGGATAACCGGCACCGATTTCACGGTCATTGCCCTGAGGCCCTGGCAGGCAAACTACGAAGGCGTTATCGATGCGGTCGCAACGACTACGGGCCTGCCGTTCAGTACGGTTGCCCAGCGGCTCGGAAACAAATCAGGGGTGCTTGCAACACAACTTGATGCCACGCGGGCGAAGGACCTGGTTGAGAAATTACAGCAGTCCGGCACACCCGCCCTGGCCTTGAGCAAGGCGGATTTGCTTGATTTGCCGCCGACTTACTCCGTTGACAATGTAGTCGTGAACCCTGCCGGATTCACGCTCTATTCAGGCGGGCGCGGGCTGTCGAAGGGTTATCGAGAGATATTCCTCGTTATATGCGGACTGGTTGGGAGCATAAGTCCCGCCGCCCCGAAACCTGTCGTTGTTGACATATTGCTTTTTGAACCGTGGACGCGATTCAGACTGGCGGAGGGCGTGGGCGCGTCGCTGTTTTCACAGGCGGCCAACATCCGGTCCACGGCGATGCAGATGATGCACCACGGCGGCAATCTCCCGGTGAACCGAGGCATCCGCACGCTGCTTGACGGAGGCGACTGGACACCGGTGACGTTTGATTCGCTCGAAGAATTCGACCGTTACTCTTACTGGCTTGCCCAGGTGGTAAACAGCAAGAACAGAAAACTGTTTTAGGCAGGGGCGGCTTTCGCCGTTATCCGCCCGAGACAGACCACGCGCGGTTGCGGGCCGTCTCGCAGATGATTCCTTTAACCTTTGCACCGTTCAAGCGAAAGAATGAAACGCGTTAAACGCACAGCCTACTTTGATTGTTTTTGCGGCGTCAGCGGCGATATGGTGCTGGCCGCCCTGCTCAATGCCGGGCTGGACAAAGGGCGCTTGCTGAAGTCCCTGTCCGCGCTCAAAATCGGCGGCGTGCAACTCAAAGTCCGGAAGACAACACGCGGCGACATAAAGGGAACGAGAGTCGATGTCGTCCCGCGCAAAACCGCGCACCGGCCGCGAAATCTCGCCGACCTGACACGCATAATTGAGAAAAGCACCATCAGCGACGATGCAAAACGCAAATCAGTCGCGGCGCTGAAAGCGCTCGCCCGGGCCGAGGCGAAAGTACACGGAATTGCCGTTAAAAACGTGCACTTTCACGAACTGGGCGCAGTTGATACAATAGTGGACATAGTGGGCGCGGTAATCGGGCTCGAACTGCTCGGCGTGGACGATGTCCAGTGCTCGCCCGTGTCCGTCGGCTCGGGAACGGTCAGATGTGCTCACGGCGTATTTCCCGTGCCGGCACCCGCCACGGCGGAACTGCTGAAGGGACTGCCGGTCAGACAGACCGGGGAAGACAGGGAAATTACCACCCCCACCGGCGCAGTGCTGATGAAGATACTGTGCTCGCGATTCGGGCCAATGCCTGCGATGGCCGTCTCGCATATCGGCTACGGCGCCGGAGCCAATCCGGGGAATAAGGGGGGCAGGCCCAATATGCTCAGGTTGTTCATAGGCGAACATCCGGCGGGCGCCGAAACGGATGAAGTTTTTATCCTGTCGGCCAACATTGACGACGCAACCCCCGAGGTGTGCGGCCACGCGCTTGAGCGATTTCTGGCGGAAGGCGCGCTCGACGCCTGGGCTGCCCCTGTGGTGATGAAAAAGGGTCGGCCGGCCTGGACACTGAGTGTGATGTGCACGCCGGAACTGGTTGAGCAGATGGAAGATATATTCTTCCGCGAGACCAGCACCTTCGGTGTGCGACGGCAACTGGCGGGCCGGACAAAACTCGAGCGTAAAACGGCAAAGGTCAAAACCCGCTGGGGCACAGTCAGAGTGAAAATCGGGCTGCTCGACGGCAAGGTGGTAAGCGCGAGCCCCGAATACGACGACTGCCGCACACTGGCGGCCGGGCACGGCGTAGCGCTGAGACGTGTGTACGAGGAAGCGCTGCTCTGTTATTCGCGGAAAAACAAGTAACGGGATTGTCCGGGAGCGGCCAGATGCACGACGAGGACAGGGAGCAAGAGAACAACTCCCGCAAGAGAGCATACATTCACGTGTATTTCGAGTGCTGCAACATTTACCAGCGAATCTACAAACGCCGGAACCAGGAAGCGTACATAGGATGGTGCCCGGGCTGCGGGAAAAGGGTCCGCGTGAAAATCAGTCCCGACGGGACCAACTGCAGGTTTTTCCGCGCACAATAATGCCCGACAATCTCGCAAGCAATAACGCTATATCATCGTATAATTATTGTTGCTGAACATATGGAATGGAAAATCGGCAAGAGCCGGGGCTGCTGCTCCGCCTGCGAGGGCGAACTGGAAGCGGGCAAACCGTTCTACTCGGTACTCAACGAGTGGGAAGGCGGCCTCGAGCGTTGCGACTACTGCCTGAACTGCTGGGAAAGCAGAGAACAGGAGAAAAACAGGTCCACCTTCTTCTGGCGTACCATCCAGGCCGAAGCACCCAAGAAGCGCGCAATAGACCTGGGAATGGTAACCGACCTGTTCAGGAAACTGCCGGAAAGCGAAGAGCCGATGCGCCAGAAGGTGCGATACTTCCTGGCCCTGCTGCTGATGAGAAAAAGGGCGGTCAAACTCCTGAACACCGGCCGCGAAGACGGTCGTGAATTTATGTTGATACAACTCAAAGGCGAGGAGTCTCCGCTCCGGGTAATCAACCCGGATCTCACGCAGGGGGAACTGGACGACGTAAAGGCGGAACTGGAAGCACTGATGGAGATGGAACTGAGCGGGAAGTGAATCCGCAGGACATTGCACGCCCGCGGGACGGGCCGGATTCCTGCGAGAGCGCATAAAATTACAGAGCCAAAGTTTCTGAAATCCAGACGGAGAGAGATATGTCCCACAAGAAAAAGAGCCGGTTGTGGATGATTCTGCTGTTTGCGGCGGTTATGCTTCTGACGCCGATGCAGGCGCCCGCCCAAGAGGAACCACTTCCCGCCGAGCAGCCGGAAAAGCCGGTGGACGATGGAGTGATAAAGCCCGCCGTCGGCCTCGTTCATCCTTTCACGGAAGATATCAAGCAATACATCGACAAGGGCAGGTACGACAAAGGCATCTACTTCCTCTGGAACGAGGAAACCGACGAGAAACTGAAAGGAACCCTGAACATAAAACCCGGGGATGCCAAAGCCTGGTATACGCTATGCTATCTTTATATGAAAACCGGCGAGTACAACAAGGTTTTTGAGGCCGTCGAAAAGGCAAAAAAACACGGCGCTTACGACAGCCGCGTCCAGTTGATCCATGCCGAGGCGCTCTACCATACCGGCAAGATAAAGGAGGCGGAAAAGATATTAGAGTCCATCCTGGCGGCACATCCCGGCTTCCACAAGGCCAGGCTTGACCTTGCAGACCTGCTTTACAACTCAGGGGAACTCGAAGAAGCGAAAAAACTGTACTCGAAACTCGCCGTCCTCAATCCCGAAGACTACAAACTCAACTCCGAGGTATTCTACTGCATCGGTCGCGGGCAACAGCACATCAAGAACTACAGCGAAGCAAACCAGATATACAAAAAGGCCTGCGAAATTGACCCCGGCTTCGAAGAAGCCTGGGCCGCCCGCGCGCGGATGTACCTCGATTTGTTTGACCTGCCTAACGCCTACCATGTCATAAACCAACTGCTGGACTACAACTGGCGCAGCGTGCCGGGAAGGGTGATAGCGGCCAACTGCATAATGCAAACTCCCGGACAGAGAGACCCCTATGGAATGGCCGAAATCGAACTGCAAACCGCCCTCAGGCGCAACCCCGGGAGCCCGGAAGCGCTCGAGTTTGCCATATACTTTTACACCTTCACCGAGAATTTCGACAAGGCACAGGAACATCTCGACAGGGCGCTGGAGATAAATCCCAACAGTATTGCATTCCTGTCCCAGGCGGGATTCCTTTATTACCTGAGCGGCCAGAACGAAAAATTCGCTGAAATCGAAAAAAAGGTCAAGGAACTGAACCCGCACTGCGCGGAATTCTACTACGCCATCGGCGGAGTTATGGACAGGAAATACGGCTTCAAGTTCGCCGTCGAATACTGCAAAAAGGCCATAGATGCCAACCCTGACTTCGAACCCGCTTACCCGGTGCTCGGCAGAAATCTCCTCTTCATCGGTAAGGAAGAAGAGGGCGAAAAGATACTCCGCCGTGCCTGGGAAGGTACGGGTGGCTTCAGCCCGAGGATTAAAAATCTCCTCATAGCCGTTGACCGCATTAACGAGGACTTCGCAACACGAAAAACCAAACACTTCATCATCAGGATGGACAAACGCGAGATGCCGATACTCGGGCCTTATGCGGAACTCCTGCTCGAAGACGCCTGGGATGAGTTAAGCAAGAAGTACAACTTCGAACCCGAGGGGCCGATAGTCATTCTGATATTCATGGATGGGGAGGTATTTTCGGTTCGAACCGCGGGTGTGCCGGGCCTGGGCTTTGCGCTGGGCGCAAGTTTTGGCATGGCGCTCACCGCTCGCTCGCCGTTGGCTTTGAGGGGAGCCGGAGCAACACCCTATATTGGGTCGTGGGCCCAGGTTATCTATCACGAGTTCACGCACATAATTACGATACAGCAGTCCAGCAGCCGCACCTCACGATGGCTGACGGAGGGCCTGTCCGAGATGGAACAGCGCCTGAAATCCCCCGCCTGGGGCAGAGAAAATGAACGCATAGGTGACGCACGTTTCGTCCCGATGCTAATGGCAAACAGACTGATTCCCGTGACTCAACTCGATGCCGCCTTTCTGTCCCAGCGCGTGCTCGATGCCTATTACCAGGCGCGCATTATGGCCGATTTCATAAGAGAAACATACGGCTACGAAAAAATCATTGCGATGAACAAGGAATATGCAAAGCGCCGCACAACCGCGCAGATGATTAAAGCAGTTTTTGATATGGCCACGTATGAGTTCGACGAAGCCTTCAGAAAATGGGCGCTGGATAAATACAAAAACTTCGGGCTCGGCCCGCGCTACGACGAAGAAGCCCTCGAAGAACTCAAGAAACAGGTGCAGAAGCGCAAGAACTACCGCAACGCACAACTGCATGCGGATGTCGCCCTTGCTTACCTGCAAAACAAAGACGAGAAGAAGGCAAAGATATACCTTGAAAAGACCCTGAGGCTCGACCCCGACAACGGCGACGCCTGCATGCTGAAAGGCCTGCTGGCCGCACAGGACAAACAAATCGACGAAGCAATAACGCTGCTGAAGAAAGCGCTCGAACTCAATGCCGCAAACAAAGTCACCATTTACAGTACCCTTGCACAAATATACGCACCCGGGCCGAAAAATCCCAAGGGTGACAAAACAGAATACGAGAAATACCTCCATCTTTACAAGGAAGCCTTCCCGACCAATGCCTCGGCAATCAAAGCCCTCGCAGACATATACAGCAAGGCCGGCCGCCAGGAAGAATCGATTAAGCTGAAAGAAGAATACCTCAAACTGGCCGATACCGATGTCGACGCCCGCTTGGCCATGATCAATATCTACCAACAACGCGGCGATGACGAGAAGGTCGCGCAGATGTACAAAGAGATACACTGGGTAGACCCTTACAAGGCGCGCACCCATATGCCGGCAGCGCTGGCTTTCGAAAAAGCAGGGTGGTACGACTACGCCGCAGTTGCATACGAAGTCGCCGCGGCCATGAAGGTAAAAGAACAACTTCCGGAGGACCTCTACACCGAAGCCGCCAGATGCTATATCAAGATAAAAAAATTCGACAACGCCAGGCAGATGATACTCAAGGCACTGGAGGTAGATCCGGCATGTCCTGAAGCAAAGAAACTCGAGAAGATAATCGAAAAAGAGACAGGCAGGCCGGACACCCCCTCGCCGGAATCTCCCGGGCCGGAAGAGCCGGAAGGCAACTAATCTCAACTTTACAGGGAAACTGATAGTATTGCTTCCCGGAGAGGTTGGAGCGATGAGCGGCATTTTTGTCCCGACGGCGAAAGACATCCTCGTCTGGCTCGTTGTACTGATTTCCGGCGCCGGGAATTTCGATATGCCTCCTTCGGCCTGCGAGAAATACATAGAGTTGTACTTCCCCGGCGCAAACGCCGACGTTATTGCCGCTATCGCCTCGCCCGACGAGGGAAACCTGCAAAAAATGATTACGCTGCTGGGAAGCGACGAGTATTCCGAGCGCTGCGTGGCGGAATACGCCCTGCTCGCCGCCGGACCCGACATCGTACCCTGCCTGGAAAAGGTGTTCGCCGAACAGAAGGACATCCACGTGCGTTTCGTTCTGGAACGAATCATCCGCAAACTCAGGGCCACCGCTCCCGGCACTTCGCTTGGTTACAGGATGCTTGCCCTGCGCGTGTTGCCGACATACGAAGGCACACAATGGGAAAAGACGCTGACCGCGCAACTCTCCGGCCAACCCTTCTGTATCGAACGTCTGGCATTGCTGCAACTGATGAAGCACAAAAAAGACGACGCCGTCCCGATTGTGCTGAACTACCTGAAGAAAAACGCCGACTCCTGCTCGAAGAAGCACCCCTCGCACCTCGCCGACATCTACAAATGGCTCGGCACCTCGTCCTGCAAGGGCCGGGACGGCAAAGACGAGATACTGTCAGCGCTCCTGGATCAAACCGAAACAGCGAGAGGCCCCGCGGTGCCCGCGCTTCTCGATGCAATTAACAGGCACGGTTCGAAAGGGAATGTGCTCGGGGCTCTTGCCGTCCTCTACGAGAAAGGCGGCAGCGCTGTAATGCAGGATGGAAAGGAATCCCCCGCCCAATTCATAGTGAAGTTCGCCGAGGCAGTCTCGTCGCAAAAACCCGACACCCACGACAAGTTCAGGGACTGGTCGCGCTCTGTCCAGAAGGACGCGAGCATCGAGAAACCCGCCGATGACGGGTGGAACGCCGCCGTCACAGGGCTGGTCGAAGACTATCGCCGCCGCGAAATAAAACTCGAGCATATGCAGGTCGCGATGATGCTGCCGGCGGATACCTTTATGACAGGATGCATTAACGTTGAACAGTTCCAGCAGACACCCCTCCGCCGGAAGTGGCTCGCGGGACTGCTTGGCCCGACAAACCATACATTCGTGGAAAAGGTCCGCGACCTCCTCATTCTTTCCGGGGACCTCCGCACGAACCGCATCTACTTCTCGGCGTCCGGCCCCGCCGTTGTTGACAAGAAACTTCTGCTGGATATGATGACCGGGGTCATCAATGCCGATGTCCTGATTCGAATGCTTGCCAGCGGCACGGCTTTCGTCGTAATAAAGGGTGAGTTCGACAATGCAGAACTGGCCGACACCCTGCAGGAGGTGACACGGGGAAACTCCGAAACGCACTGGGGGTTCGTGCTGTGCAAGGCAGCGGGCCTGACCATAACGGTCGTGGACGATTCAACCATCCTCGTCGGATACGGCGCGGAATACGGCAGGCCGGCCGTGCTTAACGCGCTCAAGTCGCTGACCGGAGCCGGAAACAACCCGCCGGCTGAATTCCTCAAACTCATCGAAAACGCCCCGGACGACAAAACGCTCTGGGGTGTCGTCAGCAACTTTGCAGAACATTTCGATGTCCCGGTCAATGTCAGCCGCCTGAATTTCGAGGGACAGGCCGGCGAGGGATTCTCCGCCAGGGCGACAATGTTCTGCCCTTCGGAGGATGATGCGAAAAGTGCCGCCGATATCCTGAAAACGACAGCCGCCTTCGCGAAGGACTTCGTCCCCAAATTTCGCCCGGAGACAAAACCCTTCTCAGAGATTTACGACAAAATGGATATAAAGGCGGACGGGAAGAGGGCCGTTGTCGCGTTTGAACTCGACAGAGAGTTATGTGCGAAAATCGTCAACCTCTATTGCAGCCAGGCCTTATCCCGGTATGTTATTGGCGGGGAGAAGAAGCGCCAGAGCCAGGAGAACAGGCCGGCACCTTTCCCCCACGGAGGATAAAAAATGAAGAGGCTCATACCGGTTGCGGTTCTTCTCTTTCTCCTCGCCCTTCCTCCCGCGACGGCGCAGGGCGACGACGACACCGCCGGCGTGAAACTGGCCTGCGAGCAACTCCGCACCGCCGAGGGCAAAGACCGTCAGACCCATATCGAACGCCTGATAAAGGCGGGCCCGGAATATCTTCCCATCATTAACACAATCCTGCTCGAAGAAGACGAGGAACTCGAACGCCACATTGCCGAACTGATCGAACAACTGGGCCACCCCGAGTGGATAAAGCGCATCGAGGCTCAGAAAGAATTGATTTACATCGGCCGGAGAGCCCTGCCCAGGGTCACCGCCGGCAAAAGAAACAAGGACTCCGAAATCGCATACCGCTGCTCCGAGATTGAAAAGGTCATTCAGCAGGCAAAGCAGGACGAACTGGTCAAACGCCGCGTACAGTTCACCGCACTGATAACCGTGGTCAAGGCATTTGCCGACACCTCGTCACTCAAGTGCCTGCACAAACTGTCCTCCGACAGCGAAAAGGAGATTCGGCGGGCAGCCATCGACGCCGTCGCCTCCATCGCCGACCCTTCCTCGCTCGACGTGTTGTTCAATGCCCTCGACGACGAGGACTTCCGCGTGAAATGTCTGGCGATGTCCGGCCTCGGAAAAATCGAGGACGCGCGCGTTCTGGAATTGATGACAAAAGTGATTGAGGACACGTCCAAGAACCTGCATATGCGCAGAACCGCGGCGCTCTCGCTAAAGCGCAATGACCACAAGAAGGTAATCGGCAAACTTATCAACATCCTGGAAGACGAGAACTACGCTATGCGCCACGTCGCGTTCAAGGCGCTCCGGCATCTGGCCGGAACAACCGAGACGTTCGGCTACGAATACGGCGGCGGGGAAGACGCGGCGGCAAAAGACGCCCGCCACGCAGCCGCCCTGAAATGGATGAAATGGTGGGAAGAAAATCGCGACAAACTGCCGCCTCCTCAACCCGAACCACCGACACCGCAACCCGCACCGGGGCCGGAAGTCGACTAACCATACTGCCTGACGCGAAACCCGGATGATTCAAAAAAACGCCCCGTGTGTGCGGGGCGTTTCCTGTCCGTCATATAGCGGCTGTCTCAAGCCAATCCGGCCTCCTCGATAACCTTCGGCACTTCGGAGGTCCAGCCCAGCGGCATCATGTGCACACCCTGGCACATATCCTTCATCCCTCGTATCAGCCGCGCCGTAATCTCCACGCTTTTCTTGCGGCGGTCCTTCTTATCAACGTCGGCCATTTCCTTGATGATTGAGTCGGGCACAGAGATGCCGGCCACGTTCTCGTTCATAAACTTCGCCATCGCGGGCGACTTCAAAAGCACCATTCCGACAAGCACCGGCACCTTCAAATGTTTGACGCGGTTCATAAAGTTTTCGAACTGTTTAACGTCGTAAACCGCCTGGGTCTGGATGAACTGCGCGCCTGCTTCGACCTTTTTTTCCAGTTTGATTATCTGCGGCTCCACCGGCTCGGCACACGGAGATACGACGGCGCCCCTGAAGAACTCGGGCGAGCCGTCAAGGTCGTTGCCGACGATGTCTTTCCCGTTTTCCAGGCTGCGAATCGTTTCCAGCAGGGAAACCGAATCCAGGTCAAAAACCGGTTTGGACTGCGGGTGGTCGCCGAGCGAAGTATGGTCTCCCGTGAGCGCCAGAACATTGCGGATACCGAGGATGTAAGCACTCAGCAGGTCCGACTGGAGAGCGAGCCGGTTCCTGTCGCGGCAGGTCATCTGGAATACAGGCTCCAGCCCCATCTGTGTCAGGCGATGGCAGACCGCCATCGAACCGATGCGCATAACGCTGCTCTGAATGTCGGTCACGTTTATAGCGACTACCTTGCCGCGCAGTTGTTCCGCTTCCTTGTCCATCTCCTCGACGTTAACGCCCTTCGGCGGGCCGATTTCGCCGGTAACGACAAATTTGCCGCTCGCAATTGCTTCGCTTAACTTGCTCATCTCTTTGCCTCCGAGATTGTTGACGTATGTCTATTGAGACGCCGGAACAACTGAAACACGACTCTTACCCGGCGGTCGTCTGTTGTTCCTCGACCTCGAGTGCCCAGCGAATCGTGGTCTTCAACTCTTCGTAAGGGAATTCCATCTTGCTGAAGTCCCTGAGCGCCGTCGGTCTGCGCATCCTGTCGAGTTGTCCCAGTTCGGCCAGCCTTTCATATATAGTCTGCCAGCCGCAGTCTTTTTCTTTGTTCACCTCGCACTTGCCGTTCTTGGCGCCGCCGCACTGGCCGTTGACAAGCGACTTGGAGCAGGCGGTTATCGGACAGATGCCGCCGGTATAGTCCAGGTGGCATTCGCCGCATTCGCCGCAGCGCTCGGTGCTCGGCCACAGGCCCTGCATCCCGCCCATTGATATCGTATTCAGCGCCGGGTGCGCGATTTTGCCGAGCATATTGGACACGGCCTGTACGCCGATGCCGCAGGAGATTACGAGCACCGAGTCGGCCGCCCGCACCTTGTCCAGAACGCGGTTTAACCGGACGCCGACAAGGGCCTTGTTGCACAGAAAGTCGATGCCGATAATTCCCGTGACTTCCTTTCCGGCGCCGCGTAACTTCTCTGCGTATTCGGCCGCTCTCTCAGTGCCGCCGGTTTCGGCGCCCACGGGGCAGCCGCAGCAGGCCACGATGAACGCAGCCTTTTCGCCCTCCATCCCGGCCAGCACTTCCTCGAACGGCTTTTGCTTTGTAATCAGCATATGCAGGTCCTCCCAGATTTGCGCTGTCATCGGTGACTGTCACCGTCAGGTACGCTTTACAGCCGCGATTTCTCCCATCAGAACTTCAACGATTGCGTCCATCTTGCCTTCCACAATCTCCGACAACCCGATTCCCGCCTCCATTCTCGCCGGCTCCACACCAATCAGGACGATGTCTTCCGGCAGATTGTCCGTCAGTTTGTTCAGCATCAGCGTCTCAACCAGCGTTATCTCGTGCGCGGACGTGAGATGCCTGTTGCGGAAATCCTCCATATTAAGGTCTTCCAGCCGGTATTTGTAAATCGCTCCCGGCTCCTCGCCGCCGCGTGTTGCGTCAACAATGATGACCCGGTCGAACTGTGACAGGTCATCCATCACGTCCGCAATCGCGACACCCGCGTCGAACAGTTCCACGTCCGGCGGCACGCCTTTGCGTTTGAGTTGGTCGATGACGTGCACGCCCACGCCTTCATCAAGCATCAGGATATTGCCCGCTCCGACGACGGCCACTTTCCTCCGCCCGTGAGCGCAACGGGGGCCGCTATGCGATTCTGTACATCCCAAGCGTACGTCCTTTCGGGGTAACAACGTGCACGGCACACGCCAGGCACGGGTCGAAGGAACGGACTATTCGGACTATCTCGAACGGGTTCTCTTTGTCTTTTATCTTTGTCCCGATGAGTGCCTGTTCGCACGGGCCGGGCTGGTCTGCGTCGTCGCTCGGGCCGCAGTTCCAGGTGGTCGGCACGACCAGTTGATAGTTGTCGATAACCCTGTCTTTTATGCTTATCCAGTGGCCGAGCGCGCCGCGCGGTCCGCAGACAAGTCCCATTCCCTCGCTCTCCTGCGGCAGTTCGTAATCGGCGCATACGGGTTCACCCGGTTTTATTTGCAGCAGCCAGTTGTTCATTTCCTCAGCGATAAGTTTCGCCTCAAGCGCCCTGGCGGCGTGTCTTCCCAGCACGGAGAACAGCGCGGTCGGCTGTGCCTTGAAGTGCGACAGCACATCATCAACGGGCTTCTTCACCTTCTCTTCTCCGCGCAGATAGCCGACTACATAGCGGGCGAGCGGGCCGACTTCGTGCGCATCCCCTTTGTAGCGGGGGGCCTTCAGCCAGGAATAACCGTCCTTCTTGCCCGGCGCGGGTTCGGTTCTTCCCTCTGACGGGTGCGCAGTACAGGAATTGTCGAACCAGGAGTGCTTGACGTTTTCGATAATGTTTGCCGGATCCGTGTCCTCAATCGTCAGTTCGGCGGTCGCCCTGCCCTGCGGCAGGAGGCGCTTGCGCTTCATTAAATCGGGGTTGCTGTCCAGGTCGAACACGCCGTAAGCGAGATACTTGCCGCACCCTCTGCCGATTTCGAAGTAGTCCGAATACGCGCCGGCGACTGCAAGAACGTCGGGGATGTAATAATTGTCGATGAATTCGCTGACGGCCTTCAACTTGCCCATAAACGAAACGACCTTGTCCTCGGCGGCATCCGAGCACACTCCGCCGGCCACCAGCCCGACGTTATGCGGCATTTTGCCGCCGAAGACGGCCAGCATCTCGTGGGCGAGCCTGCGCATATGCAGGGCCTTCACATAGTGGCCGACTGCGGCGCGGTTCATCTCCGGACTGAGGCGGTAGTCGCCCTCGTAGCGAGGCACGAACGGCGCAAGCACGCCGTGCTTGATAAAACTCTTGACCGACAGGAGGTCCGGGTCGTCGCCTTCGTAGTCTGCGACCGCCGTCACATCGACGTAGTCCAGCGCCGCAAGATGGTAGAAGTGCAGTATGTGCGACTGCAGGTAATTCGCGCCGAGGATGAGGTTGCGAATCAGGCGGCCGTTGTCGGGTATCCTGTCGCTAATGCCGAAGGCGCTGTCGAGACAGAGCACCGAGGCGGTTGCGTGCACGGACGGACACACGCCGCAGACCCTCTGTGTTATCCGGCAGGCGTCGCGCGGGTCGCGGCCCTTGAGGAAAATCTCGAATCCCCTGAAGAGCGTCCCCACGGTACGCGCTTCCTTTACCTCCCCGCCGTCCACGACCGCTTCGACCTTCAGGTGTCCCTCAACTCTCGTGAGAGGGTCTATAACTATTTTCTGCATAACGTCTCTCCTGAGTATCAATATGACAACCGTGAAAATCCCTGTTTTCAGGTTTCAGGCAATCTCGTTTCAATCCATCATCTCACGGTGACAGTCACTAATCTACGAATCGCGGCGCAGGGGACTGTCCCCGGAGCATTCCAGGACCGGTTCTATTCTACGAGTGCAAAAGGATGACAGTCACCTTTTGCGTTGTAAATAGAACCGGTCCGCCGTAATTAGTGACAGTCACCGTTCAGTCACCGATGTCACCGTGTCACCGCAGGTTACTCCACAGGCACTTTGAACCTGAGCAGCCTCTCTTCGTTTATTTTTTCATAAAGCGGCGCGTTCTTGTCGGGGAACTCCGGCTCCACGCAGCCCAGGCAAGGCGAGCCCGCGCCGACGCACCAGTTGGTGCCGTGATTCCACATTCGGGTCGGACAATCGGCATATGTCGTTGGACCCTTGCAGCCTATCTCGTAAAGGCAGCCGGGGTCGCCGTCTTTCTTTGCGAACTTTCCGGCGTCGAAATACGCGCGCCTCGGGCAATGCTCGTGAATGAGCGCGCCGTAGTACATCAGCGGACGGCCGATTTCGTCGAGCGCCTCCGGTCCGGGCAGGCCGTGGATAAGCACGTGCGCCACGGTCCCGACGAACCAGTCGGGATGCGGCGGACAGCCGGGTATGTTGATGACCGGCGTCTTGATGCCCTTCTCTTTGAAGAAGCCCGTCAGGCTCATACATTGCGTGGGGTTCGAGCCCGAAGCCGGTATCCCTCCGAACGAAGAGCAGGAACCGATGGCCACGGCGGCCAGGGCGTTTCGTCCGAGTTCCTCCGTCGCCTCGACCATTGAAAGATGCTCGCCCTTCTGTGTTTCGCCGATACCGCAGAATTTGCCGTCCGCGCCGACAGGTATTGCGCCTTCCACGACGAGCAGGTACCCGCCCTTTTCGCGCTTGCCCGTGTCGTGCAGCATGGTAAGCGTCGGCTCGCCCTGCCCGGCCATAATCGTGGAATGAAAGCGCATACTGATGTGCTTGCCGGGAACCACTTCGTCCAGCAAAAGGTTCCGTATGCTGGGGGCGGCGGAGTTCAGCAGCGACACGGAGCAGCCGCTGCACGCCGCGCCCGCGAGCCACACTGCCGGAATTTCACGTTCTGTAGCCATATTGGCCTCCTGATTGCGTAGGGGACTGTCCCCGGATCCTGGATTCAACGGTGACAGTCACCAATCTGCGGAGCATTCCAAGAACTGTTCCACTGCCGTCGGTGGGGGGCACCCCGGTCGATTTATTCCAGTCCGTCGATGACCGCCCCGGCGGGGAACTCGACCTCATAAGAGAAAGCGACCACCATTTCCTTTTCCGGGTTGGGCGCGAGTTCAAGGCGCCACTCGATTATCCCCTTCTCCCTGAAGGCGATGACCGCAGGGTGGTTTTTGTCCCTGCGGTTATTCTCGTGCTCGGGTTGCACACTTGTTTTCAGCAGTTTGACCTTGATGTCCTCGTGCGTTGAGACCGGTATCTGGTCTTGCAGGAGAAGCGTCACGGGTTTCTCTTTGAACGACTGAAGGGCAATCTTGTATTCGTAGGTGATGCGTTTTTTCTTTGTGCCTATGTCCTCCTCGAAGCGATTCACGCGTTCGCGTTTGACTTTGAACTGCTGGTCTGCGCCGTAGTTGATTTTGAATTTTCCCGTCGGCGCGACGGCGGGCATCACGGTGGTGCCGATGTAGTCCGGTCCGAGATAGATGTTCGCCCTGCCGGGGAGGAAGGCGAGTTTCGTGTTGTTCGCGAACTCTGCCTGCTGGTAAACTTTGTCGGTAAGACGCGGCACGGTGATGTATGTCTTCTCCGGCTTGAGGGTCGCAACCGAGATGAGCGTTCTGTGCGGCTCGCGGCTGCTTGGAATGGTTTCTTTTCGCGGCAGGACGTAGGTGACGGCAAGACCCGCGCGCTCGATAATTTCGACTTGCGGGGCCGACCTTGGCCCTCCCGCCACTCCGACTTCGTCTTCAACGCCCCCGCGGAAATCCTCACTGCTCTTTGCGCCCTTGCTGAACTCCGGCCGATAGATTCGCAGATAGCGCGGATAGAGTTCAGGCAACCTGCCGACAAGAGCGGGCTGTGCGGTGGTAAGCATTATCTGCGCGTCCTTCCAGTCCTCGCCGCTCTGCTGGCGGATAACGCCGTAGTATTCGATGTCCGCGCTCGCGGTGTCGGATGTCGCGCGGACGTCGTACTCGGCATACCAGGATGCATTGCCGACCGTATAACTCAGTTCGATTTCGCCGGCCGCTTTTTCTTCCGCCACGACCGACACGACTGCATTGAGTTTTGTCAGCGACATCCTGCTTTGCAGTGCCTGGAGTTCGCGGCGGGCGGCATCGAGTTCTTCCTTCACCTCTTTCATCGCGAAATCGAGTTCGCGCTTCTTTTCGATTACCTCCCTGTAGCCGCCTTCGTAGATTTCCATTAACTGCTTCAGGGCGTTGACGTCTATCTTGCTTTCCGAAGCCTGCTGGCCGGCCCTGAGTTTTATCGATTCGAGAAATTCCGCCTTTTTGACAAGCACGGCAATGTCGTCCTGGAGCGTGCGCATCTGTTTTTCCAGACCTTCAACCTTTTTCTGTGCCTCTCTGACCGCCGGGTCGTCGGGCCTTGCGAGGGGAATCGACTTCATCTTGACGTCGGTTACCCTGATTTTGTCCGTGCCTTTTGCTCTCACGGAATCGCGCAAGATTGCCGGGGGCAGGTCCTCGAAGACAAGTTCGTGCACTCCCGCGTCCAGTTGCACCCCGCCGCTCCGCACAACCATCGCGCGGTCGGGATAAACCGTCACCGACTTGATGGCCGCCTTGCCGGGCATAACCGGCTCGTGAAGATTCCTGCCGTACGTGGCCGGCGCGGCGAGAAGAAACACACACGCAACAACAAGCGCCGCGAATTTGATGAAGCCTTTCATAACATTCCCCCTTTATAAAAGAGCCAGGAATATTCAACGCAGAATTCGCAGAAAGCC
>JBDRIB010000018.1:0-14605 GCA_043816375.1 Planctomycetota bacterium
CGAATTAACGGTTTACACGGGCGCCGGTCTCACCGATGTGATGCAGGAAATCAGCCAAGAGTTCCAGAAAGAAAGCGGCGTGACGGTTCGCTGCAACTTCCAGCCGGCCGGAACACTGAAAGCGCAGATTGAACGCGGTGCACCGGCCGACATCTTCATTGCGCCGCATCCCTCATATATGGATTCGCTTGAAGCGCAAGGCCTGCTTGAAAAAGATTCCAGGATGAATTTGCTGAGCAACAGAATCGTGTGCGTTGCGCCTCTGGATTCAACCCTGCGACTGGAAAAAATCGACGACATCGCGGGCGCGGACGTAAGTTCCATTGCTCTGCCCGACCCGAATGTCGCGGCCATAGGAGTATATACAAAAGAGTCCCTGGTGAAACTCAACCTGTGGGAGCGCGTCGCAGACCGCGTCAAACCCACGCTCGGGGTCCGCGCGGCCCTGGCGGCGGTCGAGGGAGGCGACGCGGATTCAGGCTTCGTCTTTCGCACAGACGCAATGATGTCGAAAAAAATCAGGGTTGCTTTCGAACTTCCGTCGGAGACCCACTCCGAGATACTCTTCCCGGCGGCGATCCTTGCCGGGAGCGAGAACAAGGCCGTCGGGAAGGAATTTATGCGCTTTTTGTGTTCGGACAAGGCGAAGGCGATATTCAGGAAACACGGCTTTATCCCGGTCTTGCCCGACCGCTCCAATAACAACATTACGGAGGTGGAACAGTGAAAAGACTTCTTCTTGTCTGTCTT
Organism: Planctomycetota bacterium; assembly: GCA_043816375.1. Taxonomy (GTDB): domain Bacteria; phylum Planctomycetota; class B129-G9; order B129-G9; family B129-G9; genus JBDRIB01. The sequence continues at coordinate 751 of JBDRIB010000018.1, forward strand.
GCAACGGCATTGCTGCAATTTGCCTGCGGTTGCGAAAGCGGTGACGACCGGAAAGAGTTGACCGTCTTCGCCGCGGCAAGCCTGACCGATGCAATGACTGAAATCGGCGCGGCGTTTGAAGCAAAAACGGGCGCCGGAATCCTCTTGAACTTCCAGGCCTCCACCACACTTGAACAACAGATAAGGCGCGGCGCACCGGCCGATGTATTCATCTCCGCCTCGCCCAGACAGGTAGATTCGCTGGCAAAGGACGGCCTGATTGACGCAGACTCGCGCATCGACCTGCTGAGAAACAGTGTCGTCGTCGTTGTTCACATCGATGCGAACATTTCCGTCGGGAAACCTGAAGATATTGTCTCCGAAGACGTAACCCGCATTGCAATTGCGGATCCGGAACTGGCGCCCGCGGGACAATACGCGCGGGAATCGCTCACCCATTACGGTCTGTGGGACAGGGCAGTTGCAAAGGGGGTTACCAACTCACTTGACGTGCGCGCGGCGCTGGCGGCGGTCGAGGGAGGCGATGCGGAAGTCGGAATCGTCTATCGGACGGATGCGGCCATCTCCAAAAAGGTGAAAATCGTCTGCGAACTGCCGCCCGAATCGCACAAACCGATAATTTATCCTGCGGTAATCCTGAAAGACTGCAAGGATAAAGAACTCGCGAAAGAGTTTATGGAGTTCCTTCGCACTGACGAAGTCAAAGAAATATTCAAAAAGCACGGATTCACCCCGGTAGTTAATTGAGGGGCCGGACCCCGTTATTTAGAAGAAGACAGAACTGTTATGTTTACAAAAGCCGAGATTAGCGCGCTTCTGCTTTCGCTCAGGGTCGCCGTATGCGCGGTGGCGCTGATTGTGCCGCCGGGGGTGCTGGTGGCATGGGTTCTGGCCAAGTCGAGAATGCGCGCCAAATCGCTCCTCGACACGCTTGTCTCACTGCCGCTGGTTCTGCCGCCCGTGGTGACCGGATACCTACTGCTTATGCTGATGAGCAGAAACGGCCCGCTGGGCAGGGTCGTGCAGAACGCTTTCGGAGTTGAACTGCGCATCGTGTTCACCTGGTATGCGGCCGTGATTGCCTCCGCAATCGTGTCGTTTCCGCTTTTCGTTCGCACGGTGACGGTCGCTTTCGGCGCGGTTGACCCTCGGCTGGAAAACACGGCGCGAAGCCTGGGCGCAGGAAGGGTCAGGACGTTCTTCACCATCACGCTGCCCCTGGCCGGACGAGGACTTGTCGCCGGGCTGGTCCTGGCATTTGCGCGAAGCCTCGGCGAGTTCGGCGCGACCGTCATCGTAGCCGGCAACATACCCGGTATGACGCAAACCATACCGCTCGCCGTCTTCAACCTCTACCAGACCGGCAAAGACGAAATGGCCTGGCGCCTCATCGCCGTCGCAACGGCGGTCGCATTTGTCGCGCTGTTCATTGTCTGGTGGTTGACGAAAAGGGGCGAGAAAAAAATGCAGGCAAACGGGCATTAACAACAGGAAGGCAAATGTTTCTCCACTGCGATGCAAACGTAAAACTGGGGACGTTCCGGCTGGAAGCAAACTTCGAAATCGGCGCGTCGCTGGCCGCGTTGTTCGGCGCGTCCGGCAGCGGCAAGACGAGCATCCTTAACTGTATCGCGGGACTGCGCCGCCCCGAGTCGGGCAGGATAACGCTAACCGACCGCACTCTCTTCTCTTCGCGAAAAAATATAAATCTGCCGCCCGAGAAACGACGTATCGGTTATGTCTTCCAGGATTCCTGCCTGTTCCCGCATATGACGGTGCGCAAAAACATCCGCTACGGCCGCAAGAAAGCAAATTCCATAAACGAAGATACCGTTGTCGGGCTGCTCGGCATCGACGGCCTTCTGGACCGCAAGCCCGCGCAACTGTCCGGCGGCGAAAAACAGCGCGTCGCAATCGCGCGCGCCCTGCTGGCCGAGCCGGATTATCTGCTGATGGATGAGCCGCTTGCCTCGCTCGACTTCGCACTGAAGCACCGGATACTCCCTTACATCCGCCGCGTGCATGAAGAATTCAGGATGCCGGTGCTTTACGTGACGCACTCCATCGCCGAAGTGCTCGCGCTGGCGGGCGAGGTGGTAGTGCTCGAAAACGGCCGCGTTATCGACCAGGGCGAACCTTACGAAGTGCTCTATCATCCGCAGGTTCTGCCCATTGCACAACTGACCGGCGTCGAAAACATATACGAGGTAACGGTGGAAGGTTCGGAGGAGCGGCGCGGGCTGACTACCGTCGTCTTCGGCAATCAGAGGCTGCACCTGCCATACACGGGCAAGTCAAAGGGCGAGAAGTTGCGCATCGGCCTGCACGCACGCGACATAATCGTGGCGCCGACGCCGCCCGGCACTACCAGCGCGCGCAATGTTCTCAAAGGAATGATAGAAGAGATTCACACCACCGCCGGCAGTGTTATGCTGTATGTCCGGGCGGGAGAGAGAGTGGTCGTCCGGATAACGCCGGACGCGCTGGAATCCCTCGGCTCGAAGGACGGCCAGTCCTGCTATCTGATAATCAAGGCCGCTTCGATACACGTACTCGGCGATTAGCCTGCATTTCTCGCTACAAGACGGAGTTGGCTAAAGTAAGGCAGAAGGCAGAAGCCAGAAGGCAGAAGGCAGAAGAAATAGCCGCAGATAAACGCAGATAACAACTCCGGCCCATATCTGCCTGAGGCGGATCCGTATGGACGGTGTTTCGGCTCCACGAACTTCTATATTCCCCTCTCCTGCTCGCATACTTGCCTACTCGCCTACCGCTTTTTCGGTCTTCTGTCCGCCTCAGGTGACAGTCACCTTGCGCGTTAATACACATACTCGGCGATTAAGACAGGGACTATTCCCATTTCGGGGTAAAGCGGCGGAGGCGCAGCGAATTCAGGACGACCGAGACGCTGCTAAGCGCCATCAAACCTGCGGCGAACATCGGAGGTATCGGGCCGAACGCGGCGAATGGAATCGCAACTGTATTGTAAAAGAATGCCCAGAAGAGGTTTTGCCTTATCGTGCGCATCGTGCGCTTGCTGAGGCGTATGGCCGTAGCAACCCTGGCAATGTCGCCCCTGACAAGCGTTATCGGCGCGGTTTCCATCGCAACGTCGGTGCCGCTGCCCATAGCGAAGCCCACGTCCGCCGCAGCGAGCGCGGGGGCATCGTTTATGCCGTCGCCAACCATACCGACAATATGTCCTTTCTTTTTCTCATCCTCGATGAGTTCAATTTTATCGTCCGGACGCAGCGCCCCGCGTGTTTCGATAATCCCGGTCCGCCTGCCTATGGCGCGGGTGGTCACAAGGTTATCGCCGGATGCGAGAACAGTCCTTATGCCCATCGCGCGCAACTCCGCAAGCGCCTGCGTGGAAGTTGAACGCACCGGGTCGGCAATGCCGATTACCGCCGCGGGTCTGCCGTCTATCCCGACGTAGATGACGCTGGCACCCTCCGATTCTATTTCCTCGGCGTAAGAGTCAAGCGGGCCGACATCAATGTCGTTTTGCACCAGTAACGTGCGTGAGCCGATGCATATTTTCCTGTCCAGCACTTTGCCGCGCACGCCTCCCCCCGGTACCGCTTCGAAGTCCTCGACCCGGCGGAAGGTCAGGCCCCTTTGTCTGGCTTCATCGAGAATGGCGCGCGCCAGGGGGTGCTCCGAACGGGCCTCGCAGGACGCCGCCATAGAGAGCATTTCGTCCTCTTCAAAAGCGGCGAGTTTGCGCACGCCCGTCACTACGGGCGCGCCTTCGGTCACGGTGCCGGTCTTGTCAAAGACGAGCGTATCCAGTTTGTGTGCGAGTTCCAGGCTTGCGGCGTCCTTGATGAGGATGCCGAGCCTTGCAGCGCTTCCGGTTCCCGCCATTATCGCGGTGGGCGTGGCAAGCCCCAGCGCACAGGGACAGGCAATGACCAGGACCGCGACCGTGTGCATCATCGCGCGCTCCACGTCGCCCGTGATTGAAACCCAGAGGATGAAGGTAATCATCGCAACAACGATAACAAACGGCACAAAGACCCCGGCGACACGGTCGGCCACCCTTTGCACCGGAGCGCGCGAAGTCTGGGCCTGTTCGACCAGGCGGACTATGCGCGATAACATCGTGTCCGCGCCGACTTTTTCCGCGCGCATAACGAAACTGCCGGACTGGTTGACCGTAGCGCCGATAACGGCGTCTCCGACCTTCTTCGTAACGGGCATACTTTCGCCGGTGACCATCGATTCGTCAACAGAGGAACGACCTTCGACAACCACGCCGTCCACGGGAATTTTTGCGCCGGGCTTTACGAGCAGCACGTCGCCGGGCCTGATATTCTCCACCGGCACTTCCAGCCAGTCATCGCCCTGTTGAATCCAGGCCACAGCGGGCTGGAGGCCGATGAGTTCGTGGATTGCGGCGGAAGTGCGGGCTTTTGCGCCTGCTTCGAGGAAGCGACCGAGAAGGATAAGCGTGATTATCATACCGGTCGTCTCGAAATAGAACGAGCCTTCCGGGAAACTCAGTGCCATACGCCCGGCGCTAAAAGCGAACGCGGTAAAGGAACCCATCGCAATCAGCGTGTCCATATTGGCGCTGAAATGCCTGAGCAGCGAAATCGCCCTGATGAAGATACTCCGCCCGGGCCCGACAATAACACCGGCGGCAAGCAGCAACTGGATCAGTTTGCCGTTCTCAAATGAAATGCCAAACCAAGTGATTATCAGCAGGGGTATGGTGAACAGCAGGGCACCGAGGAAGTTGATAAGTTCCGCGGTAATGCGGAATGTCGGCGGCGCCTGGTCCGTGACAAACCGGGCCTTGTAACCGATGCGCTCTACGGCGGGAATAAGTTCATCCGGAGACGAGACGGTCTGGACCAGGGCTCTCTGTGTGGCGAGATTAACGGCGGCCGACTCGACGCCTTCTACCCCGGCAAGCGCCTTTTCTACGCGGCGGGCGCAGGAAGCGCAGGTCATACCGCTGATGTTCAGGGCGATTGTTGAGGGCTTTTCCCTGGGAGGCATATCCAATAATCCGGTTTCCTCGCGGACCCTAAAGAGTGTAGGGAAGGGTCTGAACTTGTCCCGAACCCGGTCGGGAGACCCTTCCGTTTATTCGGCCCCTACCCATACAGGCCCGTACCGGGCGGGCCGTCCGTAGGGACGGCACGGTCTAAAGACCGTGCCCTACATCACTGTCAGAACGCACCGCCGGAATCCGCGGAATGTTTTTCGAAGGACAGGAAAAACGCGCGATTGTTCCGCTCAGTTTGCCTCGTATCCGAGGTCGGTAACGGCACGGACCAGGGCCTCGCGGCTGACCTTCTGAATATCATGCACCACCATAACAGTGCCGTCGTCCAGGTTGGCTGAGGCCGAGTTCACGCCGTTAATCTCAATTAACACCTTGTCGATTGCCTCGACACAATGCAGGCAGGACATACCTTTAACTGTTATGACTGTTGTTTCAATCATTTTGCTGAGTTCAATTGAAGAAACTGAAAAGTAACGCCAGGGCTTTGACGAACTGATAAACGGGCGCACCGAACACGCTGCTTCTCTACCAGGTCTTGTCTTCCTCGCCTTTGGCGTCGCGAAGAATCTCGACCCCGAGAGAATCGCCCTGCTTCACTATCTTCAGGCGCAGGCGGCACGCCTGGCACAGTATTATCTGGCCATCCTTGACGGGTTCGTCAAAGTGATTGTAAACAAAACATTCGGGGCAAACGACCGTCTTGCCGTCGTCGATAATATATTCCATATGACCAACTCCGTATGTTCTTTTGATGCCAGGCGAAAACAGAAGACATATGATACCACGAAGAGCGCATATTTCAAGAGCGGCTCTTGAGATGCTGCGGAAGTTCGTGCTATCATAAGAATACACTACCGCCCCTACGGGCGGCCTGTAGTGGCCGCGCCGCGGTTTGTCCGTTTTCTGAAGTGCAGGTGAATTATGACAGGAAGAATAACCCCAAAGCGAAGGAGCGCGCGGGGAAAATTCGCGCGATTCTCAAGAAGACCTATCCGGACGCGCACTGCCTGCTGAATCACAAGAACGCCCTGGAGATACTCGTGGCGACGATTCTCGCGGCACAGTGCACCGACGCACGGGTGAATATGACGACCCCGGCGCTTTTCAAGAAATTCAGGACGGCCGCGGACTATGCCGGCGCGACCCGGGCAAGACTGGAGAAGATGATTAAGTCGTGCGGTTTCTTTCGCAACAAGGCCAAGGCGATACGCAACTGCTGCGCGGCTATTGCCGAGAAGCACGAAGGAGTTGTGCCTGATACGATGGAGGAACTGACCGCGCTCCCGGGCATCGGCCGCAAATCGGCGAACCTTATACTCTCGTGCGCCTACGACAAGCCCGGCGTTATCGTGGACACGCACGTCAGGCGGCTGGCAAAAAGGCTGGGTCTGACAGAGCAAACCGACCCGGACAGGATAGAGACGGACCTGAACGCACTGGTGCCGAAGAAAGAGCGGACGGTGTTTTCGTTCGGGGTCGCCGACCACGGCCGGGCAATATGCACGGCGCGCAAACCGAAGTGTGGAGAATGCCCGCTGAACAAGTTGTGCCCTTCGGCCTTCAAGGCCTGACCGCTGAGCCAACTCTGTCTTGTGGTGAGAAATGTGGATTAACAGGGACTTGAAGCGGATTTTTATCGGACGGAAAGGAACAAACAAGGATACACCCATACGGGCAGACACACGCAGATACTAACTTCTATACCTCTACACTTCTACACTACGGAACTTCTTTCGCAGTATTGCTGCGAAAGAGAAGAGCGCGGGCGCGAGGAGGAGAAGCGTGCCCGGCTCGGGGACCTGGGCGTACTTGAGAAGGATAATGTCGCTACCGTACGAACCGTCCTGTTCGCCATTTGCAAAGCCGGTGACAAAGATATTGCCGTGTTTGTCCAGCGTTATCCCCTGAGCATGGTCTACACCATGCTCGGGGCCGTCATATATTTCGGTCCACAACAGGAGGCCGTCATTGCTGTATTTCCGAAGCCAAATGTTGTTTGTCTCACCTGGAACATTTCGATAATCAATCCCTGTCACGTAAGCGTTGCCATAGTCATCAATCGCAACGTCTCGGGCTGCACCAGGGTAAGTGTCGCTCCACAACAAATTGCCGTCTATATTGTATTTCGCGATTGCCATTCCGCTCGAATAGCAGGCAATGAAAATGTTCGCTTCTGAATCTAAAGCGATGCCATGCCCATAGTCGTTATAATGATTGGGGCTGTCGTAGTTTCTCCACCAAATAACGTTGCCGTCCGTGTCATATTTGCATAGCCAAACATTATAGCCCTCTGTTCCAAGATTCTTCTGTTCTCGTCCAATAACATATATGTTGCCTGCAGCATCCACCGTGATTTCATCGCTGGCAACCTGATCATTAGCTGAGTCATCGTAGGTTCGAGTCCATAATACATCGTTGTTTGAATCGTACTTTCGAAGCCATAGTTTACCATCAGCATTTCCTACACAATAAACATTGTCATCGGAGTCCAAGGCCACTCCATTGCCTGAATCCCATCCGTATTCACCACTGTCATAGAATTCCGTCCACAAGACACTTCCCTCAAAATTATATTTTCTAATGCACATATCCAAGTTTTGTGTGACATCAGCCGTTCTTACACTACCAATTACATAGGCGTTTCCGGTAGAATCTATTCCGACTCCTGAAGCAATGCCTTTGTCGAAATCAGGGTTTTCATACTCATCTGTCCACAATGTACTTCCGTCTGCCGCATACTTGCGAACCCAGATATAGGAAGGAGAATAGGATCTACCATGTACCTCACTTCCTACCACGTAAATTTTTCCTAACTGGTCCGTCGCCAAATCTAATCCCACGTCATAAGCATCGTCAGCTCTATCGTAAATTTGCACCCATTCCAGTTTGGGTATCAGGTCGGCGTGTGACTGCGCTGCCGCGAGGAGTGAGAAAAGAACCGTTGCCGTAACTACAATTCCAAATCGCCTCATAATTCGCTCCTTGTGATGAAACATATCTGAATAATCCACATCTATTCTGTTAAGCCGCTGTAATCTGCAGCGAGAAATCGCCCAACTGAAACCTGAAATTTCTCTGGTTGCCCGTTTCTTTTTTGTCGTGCTAATCGTCCAAACGGTGACAGTCACCAAAGACACCTGAAACGCCCCGACAACGGGGCCTCTATAGGTATAGACAAACTCGACCGGAAATAATCTCGAAAAAAATCGGGAAAAATTCGGGGCTTTGCGCCGGAATTGCCGTAAGGGACGGCGCTCCTGTGTGTTATGGCGAGAAAAAAACTTTCGCCGGATGCGGCGTTCTGCCGAGAGAAAATCGGAGAAGAAATCAGAAAAAAAATCAGTACCAAGTACCAATTTTTCTTCTTGTTTGGCAAAGGGTTAACGTCCGAAAAAAATCAGTCCCGGTACTGATTTTTGCTGGCCCGGCTTGGCCGGACGGGTACCGGGCGGGGTGAAGTGAGTTGTCCTTGGCCGCCCGTCCATACGGACAGGCCTGTATGGGCTCGTACGGGCGGCTCGGTCTTTACGGCCAAGGGGACAGTCCACGGAGCATCCCAGGACCGGTTCTATTCTACGCCCCGACTTTCGCATTGCAAAAGGATGACAATCACTAATCTACGCCCCGACTTTCGCATTATTTTAACATGACTGTCGGGGCCGTAATTAGTGACAGTCACCTTTTGCTCCGTAATTGGGTGACTGTCACCGTTCGCTTGTGGTGAGAAATGCGGGCTGTATCAAAAAAAAAAAACCCGCCCCCCAACAAGTCGAGGGGCGGGCGGTATGCGATGCTTAGGGTACTACGATGAGGGCTTCCTCACGTTTCTTGCGTGAAGTCCTTTCTCGCCTTCCACGATGTCAAACTCAATCTTTTCGCCCTCATTGAGCGTCTTAAAGCCTTCCATCGTGATGTTGGAGAAATGGACGAACACATCCTCGCCATTATCCTGCTGGATAAAGCCATAACCCTTCCTTGCATCGAACCACTTAACGGTACCAACGGCCATAACAAAACTCCTGAAAAAAAACTTGAACAACGAACAACCTGCCGCCTCGCACCCCGATACAGCGGCCCCTACGGGCCGTCCGCAGGGACGGCGCACCGGCGGCTCCTTCAGTATACATTACCAATTTCTCGTTTCATTTTCGATTAACACATTATCCTCCGACTTCATATATCCGTTACACCCGACAAAGGGCAAACTTCCCTTCGCCGGTACCAGGAGATTTCTCTGCTTCTTGCTCACCGCCTGGGGCGGTCTCTGCCGCCGGAACGCGGGCGGTCGCCGCGCGGGCGGTCGCCGCGCCCGGACGAGCTGGGACGCTTGCCAGGATTGGCGCGCATACTCAGCCTTACCTTTCCGGAATTGTCAACCTCGACTACCTTCACCTTTATTTCATCGCCGACCTTAAGAACGTCTGCGACGTCGCTCACATATTCATCCGATATTTCGCTGACGTGCAACAGCCCATCCTGACCGGGTAATATCTCGACAAACGCCCCGAAATCCCTCAGCGAAACCACTTTTCCGGCATACTCCTTGCCGACTTCGACATCTTCGGTCATCGCTTCAATTATCTCTTTGGCCTTCAGGATGCCGTCCATATCCGTGCCGGAAATGATGATGTTGCCCTCTTCGTCCGCTATCTCTATCTTGGTATTCGTGTCTTCCTGTATCTTTCTGATGACGGCGCCGCCTGTGCCGATGACCTTGCCTATCTTCTCGGGGTTGATCTTTATCCTGACGATTTTTGGCGCATAGGGAGACAGTGCCTCGCGCGGCGCGCGCAGGGTGCCGAGCATAACGCGGAGTATCTCGAGGCGCGCATCTTTGGCCTGCTGGAGCGCCTTGCGCACTATCTCTTCATTGACGCTGTCTATTTTCAGGTCGAGTTGAATACCGGTTATCCCGTTTTGAGTGCCTGCTATCTTGAAGTCCATATCGCCGGAGTGGTCTTCATCGCCGACGATGTCGGTGAGCACGACGAATTTGTCGTCGCCCTTGACCAGGCCGATGGAGATACCTGCCACGGGCTGTCGGACGGGGATGCCGGCATCCATCAGCGACAGTGTCCCGCCGCATACGGTCGCCATCGAGGACGAGCCGTTCGATTCCAGCACCTCGCTTACTACTCGAGTAGTATACGGGAAGGACTCGTGGTCCGGCATCATCCATTTCAGGCTGCGTTCTGCCAGCGCTCCATGGCCTATTTCGCGGCGCTTCGGGCCGCGGTTCGGCCAGGTTTCGCCTACGGAGAAGGAGGGGAAGTTGTAGTGCAGGATGAATTTCTTGCGGTATTCTTCTTCCAGTCCGTCGATTTTCTGTTCATCCACGCCGGTGCCCAGCGTTGTCACGGCAAGGACCTGTGTCTCGCCCCGCTCGAAGACGGCCGACCCGTGCGTGCGCGGCAGGACTCCCACCTCGCACGTTATCTTCCTCAACTCGTCATTGCGCCTGCCGTCCAGACGCTCTCCGTTGAGAATCAGTTCGCGAATCAGTTTTGCCACGAACTTTTTAAACGCGGCCTTGACCTCGGCGCGAGCCTCGACATCCTCTTCATCAGGGACCAGTTCGTGCACTATTTTTTCGAACAACTCTTCGAGCACCTTCTTGCGCGCCAGTTTTCCCTGCGTGCGGTTGGCGGCTTTTATCTCCTCGCCGTAACCTTCCTGAATCCTGGCAATCAGTTCGCTGTCGTCTTCGACCGGCGCGACTTCCTGCTTTTCCTTCCCGCACTGTTCCGCCAGTTCGACCTGCATCTCGCAAAGTTCCTTCAGCACGGGCTGTGCGAACGAAATCGCTTTCACGACGGTCTCTTCGTCGAGTTCGGACGCATCGCCTTCCAGCATCGTCACCGAATCGGACGTGCCGGCTACGATAAGGTCGAGTTTGGATTCTACCAGTTGCGACTCGGTGGGATTGATGACGAATTCGTCGCCTACCATCCCCACGCGCACTACACCAAACGGCCCGTTGAAGGGGATACTGGAAATCATAAGGGCGACACTGGCGCCGAGGATGCTCAAGATGTCGGGGTCGTTTTCCCTGTCGGCGCTCAGCACAATTGCGTTAACCGCCACCTCGTCGTTGTAGCCTTCGGGGAAGAGGGGGCGAATGGGCCGGTCCATCAAGCGGGACGTGAGCACCTCTTTGGTCGAGGGGCGTCCTTCGCGCTTGAAGAAACCGCCCGGAAATTTGCCCGCCGCGAAAAGTTTCTCGCGGTAGTCTGCGGTAAGAGGGAAGAAGTCGATGCCTACCCTCGGGTCGGAACTGACGGCTGTTACCAGTACTATCGTGTCAGCGTACTGGATAACGACGGCGCCGTCGGCCTGTTTGGCGATCTTGCCCGTCTCTATAGATAGAGTATGGGCTCCGATCGTGCGTTCTACTTTGCCCGTCACGTAAAGTCCTCCAAATGCAATAGATTGTCAGACAGGCCTTTCGCGGGGATCGCCGGAGTGCCGGGCGCAGTTCGCGCCCGCGACCAGAAGGTCAGGCAGATAACGCGGGAACTCCAAGTTAGAAGGAGCAAGAGTTCTCAAACCTCAAGAACGCTTGATCCTTCCAACTTGCCCGCCCCGACGTGTCGGGGAGGCAGTTGTCGGGGTACTGGTTCGGCGACCTGCACAGGCCGCTTCGAATACGAAACCAGTCAGCCCAATCCGCGTTGTCGGCTGCGGAGCACTTGTAGCGATTGCGAAAGACCGGAAAAAAAACAGGCAGACGCGCCAGACGGCGCACCCGCCTGCTACTTGCGAAGCCCCAGAGCGGCTATTGTTTCTTTATAGCGCTCGTGGGCATTATCTCTAAGGTATTTCAGAAGCGAAGACCGCTTGCCTACCATCATCAAAAGGCCGCGACGGGTTGCGAAGTCCTTCTTTTGCACCTTCAGATGTTCCGTCAACTGGCTAATCTTTTCGGTCAGCAGGGCGACTTGGACTTCCGGCGAACCCGTATCGCCGTCGCGCTTCTTGAATTTTCCGATGATTTCCTGCTTTTTCTCTGCTGTCAGATTCATTCCATCTCTACGTAGGTAAGAAAAACCCTCACAGAATCAATCTCGTAGTATATCACGATTTTCCGCCTTGTAAACAAAAAAATCCAGAAAAAAATGCTTCTTTCACGTCTGACAGCGCATACCGGCCTGTTTCTATTAGAGGGGGTTGTGAATTCGCGAAATGGCTGTGAACCGGCAACTCTCTTGAGTGTAAAGGGTTGGGCGCTAAATTCACGGGTTTTATACAAGGGAGTCCTTTCAGGGGCGACCCCTTTTCGGAAAGGAGGAACAACGATGAGCGACTTTATCAAGGAATATGTTGACTATTGCGGGCAGATTACGGACGCGCCGCTGGTCTATCACGAGTTTATGGCACTGGGCACGGTCGCGAGCGCCGTCGCCGGCAGGGTTTATTGCAAGTTCGGGGCCTCCAGGCTCAAGCCCAATATCTATATGGTGCTGGTAGGCTCTTCGAGCGTGTTTCGCAAGACCACCTGCCTTAACATATCGCGCCGGTTTGTCAGGGCGGCAGGCGGATACATCTATCCCAACGAATTCAGCACGGAGCGTCTGTACGAGGAACTGGCCGGGCAGCCTGAAGGCTCGTTCTACTTCAGCGAATTTGCGTCGCTTACCGGGCTTATGAGCAGGGACTATATGCTGGGCTGCAAGGCTTTTCTGACGAGTCTGTACGACTGCGAGCGTTATTATTCCAGGAAACTGAAGTCGGGCGAAGTGGAGATAGAAGAGCCGTGCGTGAACATCTTCAGCGCATCGACTATCGACTGGTTTCTGGCGAGGGCGCGGGAGGGAGATTTGGCGGGCGGTTTCCTGCCGAGGTTTATCTTTGTGCCCGCCACCGAGAAGACGAGCAATATGGCCTTCCCGCCGGCAGCCGACGAGTCGCACACAAAACAGATAGTCAACTGGCTCAAGGCCATAGGCGAGGTAAAGGGCGAGGCGGTATTCGGCGAGAAAGCGCGACGCATATACTCCGCCTGGCAGAAACACCACGACAGGTACGCCGACAGCCCGCTCCTGTCCGGCTTCATCACAAGACTGCAAGCGTATGCGCTGAAATTCGCAATCCTCCAGAATGTCGCCAATGAGGCATCGCTCGAGATAACGGAAAAGTCGGTGCATGACGCGTGCGTGCGCGTTGACTTCCTCACCCGGCAACTGAGGCGACTGGAGGCCGAAGAGTTCGCCTTCAGCAGAGAGCAGCACAACCGCATCAATGTCCTCAAGGCGCTCCGCAAAGCGGAGTTTATGTCACGCAGCGAACTGCTGCGGGCAAGCCGCCTCTCCTCCAGACAACTGGACAGGGTACTGACCACACTCATCGAGTCCGAGCTGGTAAGCGCAGGCGTCCTGCAAGGAGAGTCGCCAAACAGGAAAACCCGCGTGTACCGGCTTGCCGGGCACAGCGTAAATGCCTGAAAGAACAGAACAGGGCTTTTTTGTGAATTTGGCGCGATAACCGGTTTGGCGCTCGCGTATTAAGCCGGTTTTTCGAAGCGTGAATCAAGCGTGAATTCACAACCCGCCGCAACCCCAAATAAATCAGTACCGGTACTAATTTATGTCTTTATGCAGCAAGGTGTTGCGGCAGAAAAAAGTCAGTACCGGCACTGACTTTTCGGGGAGGGAAATATGACACATACAAAAAGTAAAGGGTGGCTGCCGAAGAAACCGATGGGATATGTATGCCCTCTTTGCGGCAATGTCTGCAAAAGGCTCGCGGAGTTCCGGGTAAACTATCTGGGTCAGGATGATTTTGACGGAAAGATAAAGATGAATGAATGGCAGACGACTTATCTGTGCGGCTCGTGCT
>JBDRIB010000019.1:0-7561 GCA_043816375.1 Planctomycetota bacterium
GATATAATGTGGCTTTGGAGGCGAACATATGACAAAGACTATTCTTGCGAGCGCTGTATTACTCATCCTTGCCGCCGGATGCTGCGGCTGGCCCTGCAACTGGTCCGACCCCCCGCAGCCGCCGGGCACGCGAACGGTCCAGGTTTACGGCGTGCTTGTGGACGAGGAGACCTTCGCGAAGATTGCCGACAATGAAATGGAATTGAACGAAGCCGCACAACTCTGGCACAAGAAGCGTTCGACGACAATCTACTTCGCCGACGCCGAAAGCGCCGCCGACCTGGTATTTGAAGAACTCGACGTCCACTTCATTGACAAGTGCGGGCTTTTCGTAATGAACGGGACAGGTCGGATAACCTTCGGTCAAACCGTCATCGATATCATAGACGGCAAGGTCATCCTGCAGGCGATAGATGAGGACGGCGAGGTTGTCTCGATGACCCTTGTGAAAAGTTGCTGGCCGTGCGAAGACAGCAACGACGTCGAAACGGAATCCGTCGAGGTATCCTCCGAAGCATCCGAAGTCCCCGCCGGGCGCGAAGCAGAGGCAGGCGAGGCCGAAGCGGCCGAGGGCGAAAATAACGCCATGACTTCTCCTGTCGATGACAGTCTTGATTCACAATATAATATGCGGTGCAGCAAGGAGTGGGATTACGAATTGCTGAGACTGGTGATAACGCGGCGTATCTTACTGGCCGCGCTGTGTGATTATAAGCCGGAGGTGGCAAGAGGAATACGCGACCTGACCGTCAGGCCCGACGGGACCTGGTGGGAAGGCGTGGGGTTCTATGCGGGCGGATGCCCCTGAACGGCGCTGCCTTCGTGCACCCTTTTCTTTAAGTTCTCCAGAAAGCCGGGCAGGTATTTCCTGACCAGTGCGACCGCTCGCTCCAGTCCTATCTCGAATTCCACCGAGTCGTTGAAGTAGAACGTGTCATACGCCGAGATATTCCATCTCTCGGGCAGGGTAAAAAGGTTGCGGGACTTCTGCCGGAAGCGCCCCCACCTCGTTTCCAGGACAACCTCGGAGAAAGGCTTCTTCCCGCCGTCGGCCTGCGGGGAGCCCCACTCCAGTTGCGAATAGTCCAGGTCCGCCAGCCCCGTGCCGACTTCCAGACGGAAAAAAGCGCTCTCCCTGTGCCTTCCCAGCCGCAAGGCGATATGGGCAAGGTGGTAATCGCCGAAATTCTTGCGCAGCGCGAACCATTCCTCTCCATCGTCCGCACCATCGGGGGGCAGATAGAAGCCGTCACCGCGAAGTTGCTCAAGCATCCGTCCCCGCGCGTATGAAATCAGCACAGACGGGTCATCAATCTGTACCGGCGGCTGACGCAGATTCAGGAAGGCCATCGTTCGCACCGCCTTCTTTTTGACGGGCGCCGCATCCGGCCTTGAAAACAGGAACCCTCGGCGAATGCCGCGATCAAGGTAGCCCAGCAGGGCCAGCGGCATATCACCGCTGAACCCCGCGCGAAAAAGCATACTCTTCCTTTGATATATGTACTTAAGCGAGGCGTATGTGCCGGCAAGTATGTCCGCCTGGATTTCCTCGCCAAAGAGAGGCATCACGATATGCGTTTTGACCAGTTCCGCGTTACGCGTTGCCTCATTTGCCGTTCCGATGAAGTTGCTCAGCAGCACCTCGTCGAACTCTTTCAGTTTATACCCGGTCTTGTTGAAGATGCCCCAGCGTCCGCCGCGACGGACTTTTGCGAATCTCCGACCCGCTTTCAGACATCGCCTGCCCTCTCGCTGAACATCCCCGGCCACAAGTTTGCGGTTAATCATCTCCACTTTTCTGAACAGCGCGAAGCGATCTTCTTTTCTTCCCTGCGTTCCTTCAGTGTATCCCCGCAGGAACCGCATAAGATCCGTAACGGGAATCATCTCGCGATGCCGGGCCAGTTTGGCAAGGTTCTCCAGCACCTTTCGCTGCGGCAGATGCCGGTAGATGCGCACCTTTGCAAGGTCGATGAACGTTAACCGGTGCGTCCCCGGGTCGACCAGAAAATTACACGGATTGCAATCATACTGGTAAACGCCCTCATTGTGAAGCCTGCGCACAAGGGCGCCGAGGTCTCTTATCGCCTTCCTTCGCGTGCGCAGGTCCCCGGCGGCGAGCGATTCCGGCCGGACCCTCAGCGCATATAATTCAAAATCCATCGCATCGGGCAGCCGGTCCAGTGCGACAAAAGACTCGCACACCATTCTAAAGCGGCGTCGTTCGCCGGCGGCGACGGGGGCGGAAACGGGAATGCCCCGCCGCAGAAGTTCACGCCCGAGGCGCAGTTCCTTTACTCCAATCATCCGCCGGAACCAGCTTCGCAATTTCTGATACCAGTGGGTAACGCGGTAATGTTTGACTATCAGGTCGCAGTTGGTCATTGCAATATCGGCGGGCGCGATGACGGTTGTTTTGCGAACGGACAGAGTGGTCGGCGTGACCTTGCCATCCTCGATAAGAGCATCGAAGTGCTGAAAGACGGGACTGTCAATCAGTTTGCGCCGGTCCGCGCGAACGATCCATCGCCAGGGCCGCCGCTCTATCGTGATATATTCGTCGGTGTCGCTATTCTGCTCTGTCATCGTCTGCAGGTGGTTGCGAGGAAGTCTTCGAGTTCAGTTCCCAGAGTTTCGCCCAGGTCGCAAAGACGTGGTATGACGACAAGACCGAGATAATAAAACCCGCCCGTCCGTCCAGAAAACCGGCTTGTAGAATATAAGTGTTGAAAAATTTCCACAGAGGCCTGAAAAGCAACTGGAATATATTGAATTGCCGCCCCTTGCGCCTGAGCAATTCCGCTCGCGCGGTCGAGAAGGAGTTTATCTGCCGCAACTGGTCCGATATTCCGCGGTAGGTAAAATGGTGTATCGTGCCCCGCAGGGCGGCGGTATTGCCGGAGAACTCAAGCGTATCGTGCGGGTCGTTGTCGATAAAGCGCGCTTTTTCCCTTCGGTACAGGCGCATCTTGTAATCGGGATACCAGCCGCCGTGCTTTATCCACCGCCCCAGATAAAACGCGCGTCGCGGGATAAAGTAGCCGTCCACGCCCTTGTCGTCCAGACCCAGTTGCGCCACCTCCGCCGCGAGTTCCGGCGAAACCCGTTCGTCCGCGTCGAGGTCCAGCACCCACTCGTTTTTCGCAAGGCCTTTGGCGAACTCGCGCTGGTCGTTTATTCCCCGCCATTCGCGTTGAACGACTTGGTCCGTGAAACGCCTCGCTATCTCAACCGTTCCATCCGTGCTGAACGAATCAACGACGACTATCTCGGAGCAAAACCCGACGCTGCGCAGGCAGTCCTCTATGTTGTGCTCCTCGTTTCTCGTGATTATTACGGCCGATACCGGCAGTTTGGTCTGCGCCATAGCGAGATTCCCGGTCAGTTCCTGCTGCGGAAAGTTGTTCCTTCCCGAAAAGGACTAAATGTACTGCGAGAGGGGGCGGACCCTTTCATACAGGCGCGAAGCGGTGACAGTCACCGTTTGGAGATTATCACACACGGGCGGCCCGTTCAAACGAATTCCGGAGGCGGGACAGCGGTGAAGGCGTTTCCTTGACGGCAGCGACGGGCCCCGGGGGTTGCACGCTCTAAAAAAAGTCGGCCCGGCACATTGTGTCCCGGGCCGACCGAATCTTTATGCGAGGCTATTTGCCTTCGGCGATGTTGCGGATATTGCGGATGATTTGCGTTTCGTCCTCTTCGACGTGTTCCACCATATTGAAGAATTTCTCCCGCATGTCGGGTCGGGAAAAAACGCAGTGGACGACCTTCGTGAAGGTATTGCCGTCGATGACAAGCGGCTCCAATTGCCAGGTGCCGCGGTTGAGATTGATGTTTGATGACAGGCTCCGCCACTCGAGGTGCAGCCTGTCTTTTTCTTCCTTAAACATCAGCGTTGCGTGAAGTTTTATGATACGGCGACCTTCGGACTCAACCTTAATCTTGTCCCCCTTGCGCCCGATCACTTTGTATGACTTTGCGCCGGGCACGAATTTCGGATAGTTTTCGTAATCCGTGAGGACATCCCAGACGGCCTCGGGCGACGCGGCGATTTCCGCTTCGAGTTCAGTGACGTGGCTGCCCCACTTGCTTTCCTCCTCCTTCGTAGAACAGCTGATGACGCGGTTGACGCCGGCTTCGTCAAGGACTTTCTGCGGCCCGTAATCGTCGGGCGCAGCAGACATACAGGCAGGCAGCGGCAGCAACAGCAAAGCCAGAATGACTTGCTTCATTTCCCAGGTCCCCCAAAAGAGTGTGTCCGCGAACGGACAAAACGGCCCAATATGTTTTTAACTTTTGTGCTGGCAGCAAAATATCGCCCCTCTTTTCTAACGATACACCTTCTTCGCTTCTTATATGCACATTATCGTCATCAACTTCCCGGACCTTTTGAAAAAACTTTCAGGCGGTCTCGGGATAGCACCTCGTCTTGCACCTTTCGCAGTACTCCGGTAATATCTCATCCCGGACACGGTGAGCTCTTTCGCCGTTCCAGATTTCATCAAGGCTTTCCGTGTGGATGTTTCCCATCAGCGCCTTGCGGGTTTGCCCGCACGGATATACGCAGCCGTCCACGTCGACAGTCATTGCCCCGGTACGCGCGGCACATCCCATACTGCGCTTTCCGCCCCGGAGCATACCGGCAACCATCCTGTTGTAGGGGTCGGGAGCCCGTTCTTCCAGCCATTCAAAGAACTCCGCCGCTTCCAGTCTGTCTTCCTCCCTGAAATCAAAGCCCCCGGCACGGTCAATGTTGTCCAAATACACATCAACCACATTTGCCGTGGTAAACGCGCTTCGTACGCCCTCCTTCCGGGCGAATTCGAACACGGCGCGCGCGTCGTGCAGATTCAGCCTGCTTATCGTCATACCCAGGCTTGTGCTCAGGTTTTCCTTCCCGGCGATATACTTCTTCAATGCGTGAAACGTCGCGACGGTATTCCCGAAGGCGCCTTCGACGCCGCGCACCCTGTCGTGCGTGGCACCGATACCGTCAAGCGAAAGTCCGAAATTGGCAGAAATGCCAGGGGGTACCAGAGGGACAATCCTGCGGGCGTAGTTCAGTGTACGCTCCGTATGGAGGCCGTTGGAAATGAACGCAATTTTTTTGAGTGCATTTAAGTTCTCGATGGCTGTTTTCACTATATCAGGGACATCATTTCTTATCGTCGGCTCTCCGCCGGTTATTATTAGAGTGCGGATGTTATCTTTAACTAAAGGAAATGTCAAGATTTCTTTAATTTTTTCCAGCGAAAGTTCGGGCGCCCGGCCTGCTTCAGCCAGATGGAACACATTGCGCAGCGCCCGTCGCAGCGGTAGGTGACGGGCAGTCCGAGTATGCGCGGAACCGTCGTTCTGCACTCTCCCAAATCGAGGCACTTATTTTCGGTACCCGGGGCGATGGTTTTATTCTTAAATCCGGCTTTCATACATCACGTCTTTTATTGTCTTTTGTATTCTTACGGTGACAGTCACCAATCTACGAATCTCACTCGCCAGGCTCGCTCGATTCCGTAATTGGTGACAGTCACCGATGTTGGCGCAACGTCAGTCAACTTGAGTAATTGGTGACAGTCACCGATGTTGGCTCAAGTCAGTCAGCCCGGGCAAGGATGTGAAAATTCTTTCTCGAATACCTCAACCGCCTCTTCGTACACGGGTATGGCCTCTTTTGCGATAACGGGAGAGTCGAACCGCGCCAGCATACTTTTTCTCGCGTTTCTCCCGAGTTCGGCGCGCAGTTGCGGATTTCCCATGAGTTCGCAAATCGCGTCGGCCAGCGCAGCGGGGTCCCCCGGCGGTACAAGTATGCCGGTCCTGCCGTCCTCGACCATCTCGGGAATCCCGCCCACGTTCGAGGCGACCAGCGGCATCCCTGAGGCCATTGCCTCCAGGCACACGTTGGGGAAGTTCTCGTAAAGCGACGGCACCACGACTACCGCGCTGTTTCTATAAAGCGCGGGTATCTCGGCGGAAGCGACATGGTCGAGAAATTCCAGCCCCCGCCAGTGCCTTTTGGAAAGCGTGCCCAGCATCCAGTCCTTGTACGACATACCTTTCGGTCCGGACGCCGTATCGCGGCCGGCAAAAACGAACCGCGCGCGTGGAAAGCCGTCCAGTATCTGCGGCACGGCCTGGACGAGCGTATGTGTGCCTTTAAGCCATTGCAGTCTTCCCGCGCAAAGGATTGTGCGGTTGTCTGTCATTTTCGCCGGTACGAATCTTTCGCAGTCAACCGGATTGGGCAGCACCCTGAACCTGGCCGTATCGAGGCCGAGGTCTTCGGAAACACGCCCTGCCACGAAACGGCTCGGCGAGGTGAGGAACGGTGAGTTGCGGATGACCTCGTTTTCCAGTTCGCTCATTGCGCGGGTCTGGGCGGTCCACTTTCGCCGGTCATGCTTGAAGATAAGGTAAAGCGGAGTATGTATCCTCGTTATGGCCGGAATCGGAGGCTTGCCGTTGCGTATAAATGCGTGTCCCTCCGCTGCGAGGTCGGGGAATTCGACGATGTCCAGCCCCTCCCTGTCGTGAAGGGAACGCACGGCGGCGGCAACTCTTTTGCTGTATGATATCAGGTCAACGGCCTTGCGCTCCGTGACGACCTTCGGCGCGGAGAGAGGCAGCCTGAGCACGCCGACGCCGTCGATTTCGGCGCTTTTCTCTTCACTGTCGTGAGTTGCTGAAATCACGAACACTTTATGTCCCAGCCGGGCCAGCGCACGCGACAATGTGTAAGTATATGCGGCGATGCCGCCGTGGCCCGTCTCGGGAGGGAACTCCTGCCTTACGAAGCATATTTTCATCTTGCCGCTCCCGGAAGCACGCGCGCTCCCCTCTCCAGCGGCAGTGCGCGGAACAGGGCGTCAAGCACGCGCTGTTCGGACTGCTCGCAGAATCTGGACTTGCCCTCGTTTACTCTGAGGAGGTCGCTGAACAGAAAGCCGTAAAGGAACTTCTGGAGCCGTTCCTTTTGCAATTCATTCAGATGCGGCTCATCCAGGACCCGTTGCAGCGCATCGTTACAATCACCGATACGGCGCAGGTCGGCCGTAAAGCCGCGCCCCGCGTACACGCAGCCATCGGTAGCAATGACCGGTTTGCCGAGAAAGAGCACCTCAAGCGCGTGCAGCGAACCGTTCGTCGCGCACCAGTCACAGCCGCGAACGAGTCCTCGCAACTGGTTTTCCCGGCAGGGGACCCTCCGCGCAATGTCGCCTTCGGCCAGGACAATAAACCTGCCGCAATCTGCGTGGTCCGAGCAGACATCGCGCCATCTCTCGCACAGGATTATCCCGGCTTCTCTTTTCTTTGCCTCTTCAATAAGCGCCCATACGCGCCCGAGCGCCTCGCCGTCGGAATCGTACGCGCTGTGGTCTATGATAACCAGTCCGAGTTTCCGGCCATGCTTGTTAAAAGTGTCCGGGCTTTCGTCCGGAAGGCCGAACGCCTCTTCAAGCGCCCTGTCCAGGCGGAATTTCTGGTACTCTTCCAGCGGGGTCTCGGCTTCCTCGTACCCTCCTTCCGGGACGGGCGGCCGCCCTTCCGGCGCGAAGAA
>JBDRIB010000020.1:0-4586 GCA_043816375.1 Planctomycetota bacterium
TCGGAGTTGCCTATGGGGTTGTAGGTCCTTGACTCCCAGCATACGTCGGCGTGGTGCGCATAGCTCATCCCGTTGGACGTAGAGGTGAACGCTTCGGTGCGTTCCAGGATATACCGTCCGCTGACGCCGTAGGCGCCGGGATTGGCGATGCCGCCGCCGGCGAGATACAGGTCATAGTCGTCATACCACTGGATTGCCGAGCCGCTGCTCGCGGGATAGTTGACCCCGTCGTACGGCAGGTCCATGCGCTGGTCGTATTGTGTTGAGCTAACCACAACCGGCATGAACCAGTTGGTGCCGTCAAAGGTCGGGTTGAGCAGATACTCATCCATACCATTGGGATCGCCCCAATCGATGTAGCGAGCGGTGCCCGCATAATAGCCGTTTGTGGCGCCGTCCCAGAACTTTTTGGCCCTGGTGGTGCCGGTCTGGATGCCGGCTCCGTCGACCTGGCCCGTCGCGCCAAAGGTCATATAGACGGTCTCGTCGTCCTGGTTTCTGCCAACCCAGGTCATATCGCGGTAAGAGGTCGAGTTGATAGAGTTAACGTGGTCCCAGACCATGTTCTCGGCGTCGAATTCGGGGTTCCAGTCCAGCCCGGTGATGTCGTCGCCGTCGCCAACGCCAAGGCGCGCGCCGCTGCCGCTGTAGCCGGGCATAATGAGCCTCTCGTTTTCGTTGTCGAACAACTCGATAATGTCGCTGTTGTCAACCATGCCGGTGCCGGAGTAGTCCTCACGGATGGAGTAGCGGATGGTCGCCTGGCCGCTGCCTATGGCATCCAGCCACTCGCCGATGTCATTGGTCAGCGAAAAGCCGTTTACCCCGCCGCTGATGGACGTCCAGTAACACGACCCCTGACCATCGAATCTGACTCCGTCCGCTCGCGACTGGCCGACATGGGGGTTCAGGCTGCTGCTGATCCAGTTCCCGTTGATGTCCGTCCTCGCGCCTCCCATGCTGTAGGTCCAGTCGAATATGTAGACTGGTTGCGGGTCGGCGAACTGGTCCATCCAGGCAGGTTCATCACCGAGGTAGGACGTGGCCGGGAAGGCCGACGTCGAGAAGCCGACGAATACGAACAGGGACATCATTAAGATGCAATAACATTTTTTCATTATTTGTTCCTCCGAAAAATAAAAATATCCGGTAGTGTAAATTTGCGTCACTTTCAAAAGGCGTCCAATTAACAATATAAACAGCCATGTAGATCTCGTGCTGTGTGTGCGAAAACTTCTATAGCCACCTCCTTTGGCAAAAACTTAGTTGCGTGAGAAAACTTTTTAGCGTTCACACCAGTTTTTCAATGCCCCTCCACATATATAGACACATGAGAACGGAAATAATCTCGAAAAAAATCGAGAAAAATCGAGGAAAATTGAATTTTTTTTAGCGCCCCTTCTCTAAAGTTTTGCTGACAAACCGAATATGGCGCCGTTCGTATAAAGGCAAAAGCGCAATTTCTAATTGACACTTCGCTGGCGGCAGAGATAATGAAACATATCGTTCAAGAGCGGGTTTCTGTGATTTCAGACATCGAGGAGAAAAATAATGACAAGCCTTAAGTTGTTGGGATTGATGGTTTTGGGACTTTTGCTCGTTTCCGGTCCTGTTCCGGGAGTGCTCGCCGGCGATGATGACGCGGGAGCAAAATGGGACACCGGACTGAAATGGGATGCCGCGAAAAAGCACCTTGTTGTTCAGGACGTCCCAGACCTCTGGGCCAGGCTTGGAGTCACTCCCGGCGACCGTATCGTCAAAATCAACGGACAGTCACTGAAAAGCCGCGAGCACGCCGTCGGCCTGTTCAAGTTGAAAGAAGTCAACAAACTCCTGATTGACAGAGACGGCTGGGAAAATGAGACGACTGTCCCGGGTGTGGAGGATATAATCGACGGTATCAAGGTCTCCCCCGGCGAGCGGCCGGCTCAAGGCCCGGAGAAAGTGGACGAAATCATAAAGAAACTCAAGAAAGCCGGCTTCACCGACGCGCAGATTGAAGTGCTGCTGGAAATCTTCGAAGTCAAAAAGGACCTGCCCGAAGAGGAGCCGCAAATCGACCCCGAGGAAAAGGCCCTTCGCGACGCCGGCCTCAGCGAGCAACAGGCAAAGGCCCTTTTGAAACTGTTCAGGAAGAAAGGCGAAGAGCCGGACGCCGAACCGAAGCCGGACGTCGAACCGAAACCGGCGCCGGAAATGAGCGCTCTTGATAAGGCAATAGAGGAAGCCCTGGCACGCGGTGTGAAGCGCGAGGTCATAGACAGACTTGTCAACATCGGGGAAAAACTGGACTGGAGCGAGGAAAAACTGATTGAGCACATCAACAAACTCAAGGGCACCGGCTCAGGACCGGATGGCGAAGTGCCGGAACAGCCCGCGGAGCCGAAGGAGACCCCGCCTCCGGACAAGCCGGAAGAAAGCGAAGGAGACAGTGAAAAAGAAAGCGAGTTTTCGCCGGAACTCCAGGCTGCCATCAAACGCAACGCCGAACGTACCGGAGCGAGTGAGATGTTCTTTGTTATGGTGGTAAATCTTATGAAGAAACAGGGCAAAACCGACGAGGAGATAATCAAGATGCTTGACACTATCAAGATAACGGGACCGGGAGAAAAGCCTCCCGGAAAACAGGACTGACAAGGACAAGACAACGAGCCATCCGCGGACGCGGACTCAACACTTCCCATTGAAGAAACAGGCCCGCCTCACCCCGTTGTATCGGGGCGGAGGCGGGCTTATTATGTTTCGGGCTTCTCCCTGGGAGAGCGCGTCTTGTCCGGGCGGACTACTTCGCGTGAGAGTTCGGCACCGCAATCCTTGCAGTATACCATAGCCACTACTTTCTTGTCCCTTGATGGCGTGAAGAGGTAGCGGGTGCCGGTCCTCTTATGTGGGCATTTTTCCTCCTTCACTGGCACAACCTCCGCCGCATCCCAAGTCCATTGCTTTGGAGCCGGTGCGTCTTGCCATATCGACTTCCCCGGCCCCGGTGTATATTATACCTGAATTATATCCGGGAGGAGTACATTTGCCAGCATAAATTGCCGCAATAAGTGCAATATTGAATATAAACGCAATCGCATTTCCTCAAGCCATCCGGATAATCCCGTATTTTATCCTTTTTAGAACTGGAACTTACAATTCTCGCCCCCTCGCTGAAGAAGGTATGAGAGGTCGCAAAAAAAATTTTGGAATTCCTGATTTTTCCCCGGGATGCTTCGTTCGCTTATGTGTCTATATATGAATACTGTGAAAATGAGAGTTACATCCATTGTGGGCCACCTATGGGAAACGAGGCGAATTAATCCGTGCGCCTCTTACAGAAAATCGCAGTGAAGAATTTTACGATTACCAGTTCGCCGCCCGGGTGCAGGAACCCGGGACGGTGATAATGACGGCAGTCGGACTTCTTGCGGCATGGGTAGGGATTATTCGCAAAAAAATGCATTGAAATCATCGCGCAATGTGAATATAAAAGCGCCGGGTATAATGTCAACTTATGTCGCGTTGGAGACAGTCCCCGACGGCCAAATGATGATGAGCGACACGCAACTACAACTCAACCAAATCGACACGCCGTTCACGGTGGACGACGACGAGGCCGCTCGCCGCAGAATCCTCGCGGACCTGTCGGCAATAGTCCGGCGCGTCGTGCCCGGTGTTCGGCAGGCGGCACGCCCTGTGGCGGTCGGGCTGGTCGGGGGCTTCGGCCGCGGCGAAGGCGGAGTGCTCGCGCGCGACGGGGCGCCCGTGCCGGTGAACGATTACGACCTTGTCGTTGTCATCGAGCCTGCCTCTCTTCTCGCGAAGCGGAAAATCCGCCGCGTATTGCACGGCCTGTCCCGCGAACTCGAGATGGAACTCGGCATCGCAGTTGACCTGGATTTGCGCGACGGGAACGATTTGCGCCGCGCCCCGCCGACCATCGCCTGGTACGAAGTGCGGGAAGGCCACAAGATAATCTGGGGCGACGGGCGCGCGCTCGAGGCGGTTCCGCGAATCGACCCCGCCCGGATTGAGATGTGGGACGGCGGATTTCTCCTCTTCAACCGCACATCGGGCCTGCTCATTGCGAAGAAAATGCTTCTCGACGGCGGACCGAAAGACGAGAGAGAGCAGACGCATTTTCAGGTGCAACTCTCGAAGGCCGCGCTGGCCCGGGGCGATTGCGTACTCATCGGGGAGCGGCGGTATCACCTGTCGTATCAGCGCCGGATGGAGTTGGCGCGCGATGCGGATTTTTCGGGTGTGCCTCACGGGGAGCCCGTACGGGCGGAGTATCTCGGCGCGCTTGAGATGAAGATTCGCCCGAAATTTCAGGAGATGCAGCCCGCCGATACCGCCGCGATGTTCGAGTCCGCGGTCTCGGTGCACGAGGACTTTATGCGCTGGTTCGAGAGCGCGCGGCTCGGCGAGGTGTTTGAAACGTGGCGGGATTACTCCGGGGCGAAACTGGTTAAGATGGATTTGCCGCCGTGTCGAACCTCGTGTCTGAAGAACCGGCTGAAGAATTTTCTTGCGTTCGGGCTTCCCGTCGGCCCGGGCGAGTTTTCAAGGTATGCGCATTCGCTCGTCGAGCGGCTCGCCTC
>JBDRIB010000021.1:0-3042 GCA_043816375.1 Planctomycetota bacterium
ATCGAGGAAGTGTTCGATGCAAGAATTGTCTCGGGCGGGCAGATTGAGTCGATTTTCCTGAAGATGTCGAGTTTGAGCGCTTCGTTTTCGGTGGCCGCCTCGATGACGATTTGAGCGTCCTTGACATCTTCCATCTTGAGAGAAGTTTTGATGCGCGAGAGCGCGGCGGCGACCACGTCTTCGGGTATCTTGCCCTTATCCTTCATCCGGTTGAGGTTTTTCTCGAGGGTCTTCATGCCGCGGTCGAGGAATTCCTGCTTGATGTCGACCATCGTGACGTCGAATCCCGCAGTGGCGAAGACCTGGGCAATGCCGTTGCCCATCGTTCCCGCTCCGATAACTCCGACTTTCTTGATATCCATATGTTTCTCCCGGGAAAATCTCTTGCCAGGGGAGGCCTTCACGTTCCAACAGGGGGCTGAAGCCTCCTTTACATTGTGTGTGTAAGGAACTTCTACACTCCTATACTTCTATACTTCAACACTTTCAAAGCATTTCCACGCTCATCGCGACGGCATTGCCGCCGCCGAGGCAGAGCGCCGCGAGGCCCTTCACGAGCCCGCGGTCTTTCAGGGCATAGAGCAGCGTTGTCAGAACGCGCGCGCCCGAGCAGCCTATCGGGTGACCCAGCGCGACCGCGCCGCCGTGCACGTTCAATATCTCGGGATTTATCTTCAACTCGTTGCGCAGCGCTATGCTGGCAACGCTGAATGCCTCGTTCAACTCCACCAGGTCAAAGTAGTCGATGCTCACCTTAAGTCTGGCCAGCAGTTTGCGAACCGCCTCCAGCGGTGCCATCATTACCCACTCGGGGTCCATTCCGCCGGTTGCGTAGCCGGTGATGCGCGCAACCGGCTTCAGGCCCAACTTTTCCGCCTTCGCGTCGCTCATCACTATCAGGGCCGACGCGCCGTCGCTTATCTGGCTGGCGTTGCCCGCGGTTACCGTGCCGTCCTTGCGAAAGGCGGGCCTGAGTTTCGCCATTTTCTCGGCCGTCGTGTCGGGACGGACGCCTTCGTCGGTGTCGACGATGACGGGCTCGCCCCTCCTCTGCGGGACTTCGACGGGCACGATTTCGGCCTTGAACTTGCCTTCCTTCGCGGCCGCGGCGGCTTTCATATGGCTCTGGTAGGCGAATTCGTCCTGCATCTCGCGGGTTATGCCGTATTTCTCGCTGACCAGTTCGCCCGTTTCGCCCATATGGAAATCGTTGTAATATTCCCACAGGCCGTCGAAAACCATCGCGTCGACCATCTCGGAGTTGCCCATTCGCGCGCCCGTGCGCAGGACGCGGGAGATATAGGGCGCGTCGCTCATATTTTCCATACCGCCTGCGGCGATTATATCGTGGTCGCCGCATTTGATGGCCTGCGCCGCCAAAACGACGGCCTTGAGGCCCGAGCCGCAGACCTTGTTAATCGTGAAGGCCCCCACCGAGGAGGGGACGCCGGAAAATATCTGGGCCTGGCGGGCGGGGTTCTGGCCGAGGCCGGCGCTGACCACATTGCCCATAATGACCTCTTCAACCGCGTCGGGGGTGATACCGGCGCGCTTTATGGCTTCCTTTATTGTGATTGCGCCGAGTTGCGGCGCGCGGGTGGTGGCAAGACCGCCCTGGAACCTGCCCAGGGGTGTCCTGCAGGCGCTTACGATTACTGGATTGGCCATACTTTCCTCCCGGAATTTGTTTAACTCAGGGTGTAATTAGACAATTCTCCCTTTCAGGCTGCGAAACGACACCATCCAATCTTGATATGTAAAGAGAGAAGATTATAGGCGCAAGGGACTTGAAGTCAAGCGAAAACGATACGAGGTCGCTTCAGGACGTGATTGCCCGGCACATTCCCATCCCGCCCGCTCGGTAGACAGGCAAGAGAAACGGCGGGCGCTCGGATTTTCAGGTTTTGAGCGTCGGTTTTGAGTCGGATTACTCCTCTTCGGAGGCTTTCTCCCACTGGATGTCGAAGGATTCGATTAGTTTTGGGTCGCCCTCCGGTTTTTCGCTGCCTTTCCAGCCGTAGGCACGGACGTTGATTGTCAGTCCGGATTCGGTTTCGTTGAAGATGAGTTTGACGTAGTTGAATTGCTTCTTCAATTTGTAGTCCCAGCCGTCGGGATAAAACTCGCCTTCCTCGTTTTCGCTCTCCTTGTTGTCGCGAATCGGCGCGCCGCCGCCGCCGGTTACGATAAACACCGGGCCTTCCAGCGGGCCTTTCTCCGGGTCTTTTGCGCTGAAGCGCTGATAATTGTGTTCGTGGCCGCAAATGTAAAGCGTGGCGTATTTGCTGACAGGCTCCTCGTATTCATTGCGATAGTCTATCGTGAATTTCTCGCCCGCGTGTTCGCCCACGGAATAGATTGGATGGTGCGAGAAGACTATTATCGGCCCGTCGAACCCTTCACAGGTCTTCTTGAACCATTCCAACTGCTCTTCGCTGCCGCGCACGTTCGAGTTGAGGCATACGAAGCGCACATTCTGCTTTCCCGCCTTCTTATCGAAGTAGTACCACGACGCCTCTTTTTCCGTGTTTACTATGTCCTTGAGATACGGATGCTTGGGGAAGATACGGCCTTTCATCACATTCCAACTCACCTCTTTGCGCTTTTCAACCGACAGGTCCGTGTTGAAACGCTGGTATAATTCGTTCATATTGTTGACAACCAGGTTCTTAAGAACATCGCGGTTGTCATTGGATAACTTGTCCGGATTGATTTTGCTCAGGTCGCCCAGCGTAAGTTCGACAACCTCGCTCCAGGTTTTAGTGCCTGCCAGTAACTCGCGCAGCATCTCCTGCGTGAGCGTCTGCGTGAGCATCTGCTTGAGCATGTCTGCGTCAAGCATGCCCAGAAGCCATTTCCAGGTCAGCAGTTCGTGATTGCCCAGCGCCGGGTAGAAAAGCGGTTTTTTCATCTCTTCTTTCGTCGCGAAGAATTCTCCGACAACGCCGTAGTACTGGTCCCACTCCTTCGTGATTTCCACGCGAGGGATGTCCTGCAGGTTGAACACCACCATATCGCCGGTAAAGAGCACCGCATCCGGCT
>JBDRIB010000022.1:0-16316 GCA_043816375.1 Planctomycetota bacterium
TGGGCGATCTGGTTTACGACCTGGACGCCCTTGACATCGGCATCCTGCCCGAACCTTCCACCATTTTCCTGATGATTGGGAGCGCAAGCGGGCTTGCGGTGCTCGCTGGCGTTATGCGCAGAAGGTTGAGATAATACATACGCAAGCAGGCACAAAACACGATTCCAGCAGGGCGGTCCATAAAAGGCCGCCCTTTCTTTTCGCCGCATTTCCCGATGTTTGCCGTTTGATTTCTCTCCAGCCGGGAAATTTTTTCCCGCTTTAACATTCGGGGACACTATCCATTATGGTGATTCCGGCGAAACGCCCGAAATTTTTTCCGAAGAAAACCGAGACTTTTTTCGCTCTCATGTGTCTAGTAATCTGGAAGCGAAAGAGAAACACCTGGAGCGACGGCAAAATAGTCTATGTGAAGCAAAGAAAAAGATATTGCTTACTGAGCGTATAAACCAAATTACATTACACTGGAGGATTGCAATGAAAGCGAAATTTGTTATTTTTTCCTGCGTATTGTTTATGGGCGTAATTGCAGGCGTCGCACAGGCCGGCGTTCAGCAGTGGCCGGGCACAAAGTGGTTCCAGGCGCCCGAGATGGTGGAGCCGTGGGGCGACGATATAGTGTCGCAGTACGACCCGACGGGTACGACCTTTACCAATGTCGTGATGGATGACTGGCTGTGCACCAGCAACACCCCGGTCAAGGGCTTCCGCTGGTGGGGCTCGTACTTCAACGCCTATTCAATTGACAACCTGACCGGCTTCTGGCTCAGTATCCACGCCGACATCCCGGCCGATTTTTATCCCAGCCACCCCGACCCGGAAGTGCGACACGTGGAAAACTTCGTCCCGATAGCCGAGATTGCTTATGAGCAGTCCATCGGTTTTGACGCAAGCGGGAATGAGGTTTACGAGTACTTCGCATTGCTCGACGAATGCTTCTGGCAGCAAGGCACGGCGGCGAATCCCGTTATCTACTGGGTGAACATCGTCGCCGAGATTGACAACGCTGACCAGGATATCGTCGAAAGTAGTGTCTGGGGCTGGCATACTGCCGTCCTCGGTCCGGAGCCGGATTATATGCACAATCTTGACGATGCGGTCGAAATCGCCGACTATGTAATGGACACAGGGTTTTACCAGGAATTCGATCCCATTGAGTGGGAAGGCTACTCGCTTGATATGGCATTCGAGGTAGTTCCCGAGCCGGGCACGCTGCTCCTGGCAGTGCCGGCAATCTTCGGGCTGGCAGCCGTAATCCGACGCAGGAAATAACACGAACTCGAACGTATTGAAGAGACATCCCAAAGGGGGTCCCCGTCTTGAGCGGAGACCCCCTTTCTACATTATCATTCCGACTCTTCTGCCTGCAGGTTAGCCGTATCTCCGTCATATTGAATCTGCGGGACTTTTCCCGTCGGCGCACACCATTTATTCACCACAGAGATTTATTTTGCCTTTATTTTTTGCTTTACCTCTGTGTTCTCCGTCCCTACGGATCCGCCTCAGGCGGATAGGGGCCGTGTTCTCTGTGGTTCAGGTGTTTTTTCGGGCGGCGACGACAACACGAAACCCTATGAGGGAAATGTTCGCGAGGAAAGGGGCCGGTACGCTCCTGCTGCGAGAGGCTGAACGCGTGTTCCTCGCAATGTCGTACCACGAGCCGCCGCGACAAACACGGCGGGACTGAGTCCCGCCGCTTGTTGTCCACGCACTGCCGTCGTCAGGTCTGTCTGTGCCCTTATAACTGTCGTGCCACACGTCCTCGCACCACTCCCACACGTTCCCGTGCATATCGTATAATCCCCAGTCATTTGGCTTCTTTTGCCCGACCTCGCGCCACTTTATCCCAGATTTATCCAAGCGAGACCAGTACCAGGCGTATTCGCCAAGAGTATCTTCATTATCCCCAAAACACCATTTGGTCGTACTGCCCGCACGGCAGGCATATTCCCACTCCGCCTCCGTCGGAAGACGCAACCCCCCGCCTGCCTCCCAGCAGAACTCCTGCGCAGCGTACCAACTGGCTGTCTCAACCGGAAGATTATCCCCTTTGGGACGGCTGGGATTGTATTCCATTACCGCCTTCCATTCCTTCTGCGTAACCTCGTACTTGCCAATGTAAAACGGCTCGCTTATCTTCACCCGGTGTACGGGGCCTTCAAAATACCATCTGCCTTCTTCGCTATCGGGCGAGCCCATATCAAACTCCCCGGCCGGCACGAGCCGAAGCACTATTCCGCTCTTCTCGTGCACAATTTCCTTCCACAATTTCGTCTTGCTGTCACGCCCCTCGCTCTCCGCCGCTCTATAGCCGGGATGTAATCTGCCCTTATCCCTGCCGCGTATAATTAAAACGCCGCGCGAATCGTCCTCGTCCAGAAGGCACCCGGGGATAAACGGAAGAAAGGCGGCGAGAAATGCAACTATGGTGATTCGGAATATGATGTGGTTGTGAGCAGTCATAGCAAACCTCCCTTTTTATCGACCGCAGGAAACCCCGGATAAAAGCCTGACCCCTGTGCCGCTTAGTTTTGCTCTATGTGGAATATGCGGGGCAGGTTTTTGGGAAATGCTTTTTCGGAAATCAGTTTGCCCTCCGGGCTGTATTCTCTCAATTTCGGAGGAACGCTCAGGTTGTCTCCCGGATAGAAGGCGACCAGTATGTTGCCCTCGCCGGTGACTGCGAACCGTTGCGTCCAGTTGTTGTTGTCCGATATCGTGCACAGGTTTTTGCCGTCGCCGCTCATAATGACGATTCGGCGGCGGCCGTATTCCAGGACGGCGATTCTGCCGTCCGGGAGTGCTCGGGTGCAGTAGGGAATGGAGACAGCCCACTGGCGCACAATTTTGTTTTTGCCGTCCCTTGTGCCCTCAAAGATGCGGCTTCTCCCGTCGCTTACGAGTATGTTGCCGTTCGGCAGTTCTTCGATATATCGTGGAATACACTGTCTTTCAAAATACGTGCCTGCGATTGACCCGTCGGGTTTGACCTCGATTATGCGCTGACTGTTTATTTCCGCGATGAGAGTGTTGCCGTTCTTCAGTCTGATTGCGCAGTACGGGCGGAGCCCCTCCTTTTCCCACACGATTTGCTTCTGGTAGTCGACCCTGCCTCCTTTGCAGGACGTAATGAGTATGTTGCCGTTCTGAAGGCGCGTGGCGTGCCAGGGATTTTTGACGTCGTAAGACCAGACTTCCTTCATCTGCATATCCAGTTCGACGACGCGGTTGCCCTCGTAGTCGCAAATCAGCGTGCGTCCGTAATGAAATGAGAGCGACGTTGAGAACGTGACGCTTCGGATAAGACTGCGATTGATGCTCACCACGCCCATATACTGCGTGATAAGGTGCAGTTTGCCGTCCTCCATCGAGTCGATAACGCCCGGCAGGCGGTCGTAGTTGGGCATCGATACAAGGGCGTACCAGCCTTCTTGGGGCTTTTTGTCCCCGGGGGGCGGCTTGCGCGGGAAGACGAGGCCGTTCACCTCCGTGAGGGAGAGGCTCTTCGTCTCTTCGCCCACTTTGTATTCCACCTTTTCGACAATCATACGGCCCGTTTCCGACTTGACCGGCACAAGCGGGAGAAGTTCGCACTTTACCTGACGCCCGTCCTTGAGTACGAGGATGTCTTCGTTTCCCGTGTTCCACAGCATAGAAAGACTGCCGGCGGACGAGGTCGAGATGTGGCGTATGTTCTTCAGCCTGAATTCGATTTCCCCGCCGTATTCGTTAAAGATGGTCAGTTTATCGTCCGCCCATTTATCCACTCTCCCGGTGATTCGCGTACCGTCGATGAGCGTGTAGATGAAGGCCTTCTTTATGATTTCCGACGGCAGGTCTTTGTGGACGTTGAAGTAGATGCAGCGGAGTTGCGTTATCGGCACGGTGAGCGGCTTTTCCGACCCCTGCGTCTTGACGTAGATGGTTCCGTCCTCATCGATTTTCTCAATCAGGCCGGTAAATATGTCGCCGCCGTCCGGCACGAGCCTGTCCCGGGCGGTATCTTCGTCGTCCGCGCGCAGTATTGCAGAGACCGCGAGAAGCGCGCACAAAAGAGCGGGAATCATTCCTGGTTTCATCTTTTTCTCCGGAGCGTAACGTCGGGGATTCTTCTTTCACAATGTCCACCTACCTGTTTAGACGTATATCCCGCCCAAAAGTTTGCACAAAAAACGCCTCCCGTCAATCCAAAAGTCCACGCGGAGCGCAATTTGCCACCCATACGGGCCCATACAGGCCCGTCCGTAGGGACAGGCAGGCCGGGAAAGGGTCTGCCCCCCTGGCAAATTACTCTCGTGGTGAGAAATGCGGGCTAATTCTTTGACCTTTTTCACCGTTTGGGATATGCTTATGTCCAAGTAACATCGCCGAACCCGTCCTTCTGGAAAAAGGCAATTACCTGACAGTGCTCAATATGAGCAAGGTCCGGTGGGAAAGATTCAGCATATATGTCACGACGCGCGAGGGGCAAAGTTGCCACTTTCACCAGCACAAGCCGCTTGAGCCAAACAACACGCGCTCCTGCAGATACCAGAAGTTCAGAAACAACGTGCGCAATCCGATGCCGCTGAAGGCAAAGGTGGACGCCAAATTCGCGCTGCATTTCTCCTGCAAGGGCGCGGCGGAAAAGGAAGTCGGCAAAACTTGCACGGAGTTACGCCCGATTTCTCCGGACGAGTAAAGCCGACGTGGGAAAAGAGACGCGCCCCCTTTTGCTCATACTTGGGAAGGAACAATGCCCGGCAGGGGTAAACTGAACAAGGGTCAGAAAAAGTATATCGCGCGCAACCAGGAAAAACTGCCTTTGCAGGAGATAGCCGGCAGGCTCGGTATCGACGTTGAGTCGGTAAAGGCCGCAATAAGGGAAATAGACGGGCGCTCCCCAAAGGCAAAAAAACCCGCCAGGCCGCAGCGCGCACCCCACCGTACCCGCAGCCCGGGAGTTACCGCGCTCTGCGTCGCGGCGATAGCAATCGTCGCCCTGGCCGCATACGCCAACTCGATTAAGGGCTTGCTCTTTTTCGACAACCGTAAAATCATCATCCAAAACCCCCTCGTCCAAAAACAGCGGCAACCGGCGCCGGACGCGCGGGAAGACTGGACCGACAGGGTCGGCAGAATCTTCAGCACCGACTACTGGTCCGTCCACAAGCCTTCAAACCTCTACCGCCCGCTCACGATCCTCACATATTATCTCAACTACAGCGTCAGTGACGAAGCGCCGCCCACCGGGCGACTGATGTATATGGAAACCGAAGAGGCGAAAGTCTCCGTCGAGAGTTTCCACATCGTGAATATGCTTATCCACGCGCTCAACGGCGTGCTGCTCTACTTTCTGGTGCTTAAACTGATCAGCGTCGGAAGCCCGGGGGGTTCCGCAAATGCCCCGGGTCGGAGCGCCGCGCGGCCCGTTTCCAATCGGCTTATTGCGCTTATGTCCGCGCTCCTGTTTGTGGCGCATCCGATAACGACGGAGGCGGTGACGAACGTCGTCGGGCGCGCCGACCTGCTTGTGATGATGTTCTGCCTCGCCGCGCTGCTGCTGCACATCCGCGCGCTCGAGCGAAAGAGCGGTGCGCGAATCCTGATGAACCTGCTCGCCGCGGTTTGTTTCGCTCTTGCGTTGCTGAGCAAGGAAAACGCCATCTCTTTCCTCGCGCTGGCCGCCGCCTGCGACCTCATTTTCGCCCGGCGCGCAGTCGGGGAGACGGAGAAAATTTCCTTCGGGCGCCGGCTGCTGGTGAGACTGAAAGATTCTTACGCGTTCTATGCCATTGTGGCCGCCGGATGGTTTGCCGCCAGATACTTTGTGCTCCGGGGCGAGGGAATGCATGTCGGCACTCCTGTGGACAATCCCATTCAGATGCTGGGATTTTTGCAGCGTGAGATGACGGCCGTGATGATTCTGGGATTCTATCTGTGGCGGCTGGTGTGGCCGGTCACGCTGTCGGCGGACTATTCGTACAACCAGATTCCCGCCGTTGAATCGTTCGGCGACGTGCGTTTTCTCGGTGCGCTTGCGGCGGTCATATTCTTGCTTGCGCTTGCCGTGTTTTTATGGAGAAGGGATCGCGCGGCGGCGTTTTTCATCCTGTTTTTCTTCATCGCTATTGCGCCGGTGAGCAACATCGTTGTGCCCGTCGGCACAATCGCCGCGGAAAGGCTGCTTTATCTGCCGTCGGTTGCCTGGAGCGTCTGCCTGGCAATCTTTCTCTTCAGGGTGTTTTACAAAATGCCCGCGAAAGCGCGAATGGTCGTTCCGGCCGTTCTGCTTTCCATTTTGACGGCGCTTTACGGCGCGCGCACTTTCATCCGAAACCTCGACTGGCAGGACCCGATGGCCTTCTGGCGCGCGACGTACGCGGCCAGCCCGAACAGCGTCCGCGCAAGCGCATCCTATGCATTGTGGCTGTTCAGGGACTATGAGAGTCAATACGCAAAAGACGACAACCTGGAAAAATATATGAGCGGCGTCAAAGAGTGTTCGGAGATGCTGGAGAACGCGCTTGACGGGATAACTGAGGAGTTCATAGAAGCCCACATAAACCTGGGCCTGATATACGTGAAGGCCGGCGACGCCGCGAAGGATTCCGAAGAAAAAGAGCGCTTCTACCTCAGGGCGGAAAAGGCTATGAGGCGTGCCGTCGAAGTTGAAAAGCGGATATGCAAGAGGGAACGGGAAGTGTATCTGGAAGCCGGCATGAAAGAGGATGAACTTCCTCTGGGCTGGAGCGATAAAATTCATTTCACGCTTGCGCAGGCACGTATGAGGCAGGCCGAAATATATGCCGCCCGCGGCCGGACGGAGCAGGCCGGGCAACTCCGTCGGGAGGCGTTGCTGCCCGCTCGAATAGCGGTTCTGGCGCGGTTGAATTCCGCAGAGGCGAATGAGCAACTGGCGCGTCTCTTTGTTGAACTCGGTCAAACCCTGCCTCCGGGAAGCGCGGAGCAGAGGGAGATGCTGGAACTTGCCGCTGTTACTCTGTCGCGCCTTACGATTTTCATTCCTCCGAACTCCCCCGAATACAGGCGTGCCGAGAGCAATCTGCAACAGTGTTTCGTGATGCTGGGTAT
Source organism: Planctomycetota bacterium (assembly GCA_043816375.1). GTDB lineage: Bacteria > Planctomycetota > B129-G9 > B129-G9 > B129-G9 > JBDRIB01. The sequence continues at coordinate 7,075 of JBDRIB010000022.1, forward strand.
TGCCGGCGTGCCCGGCGTGCGGGAGGATTACAAGAGGCGCGCGTTGAAGTCGGCGATAATGATGCAACTACTCAGGCGCAACCGTGACAGTGCGAGGGAATTTGCCGAACAGGCGCGCAGTCTGCGCATACCGCAAGAGGAACTGAACGCGCTGTTCAACGGGACATACACGCTCGAAGACTACAAAACCTGGCTCTCCGGCGAGGTCAAAGGTCAAGAGTGAAAGGCTTGCCCGCCAATGTATGTGGCGGGTCAAGGCAGGCAACAGCCGGGTTTCGTGTTCAGCAGGCAGGCACTGCTTCCATCTCCGGCATTTGACTCCACATTTCGCCGCGCAAAAGGCGTCCGTTTCGTTTTTTGTTGACGCCGCCCCACTGTTTGAAGAAGAAAGGCACCTTTGCCGCGAGACATTGCTGCCTGATTTGCACCACCCACCTTTCCTTCATCGGTCTCGCACCCGGTCCGGACTCTCCGCCGACAATGACCCAGTCAATTCCCGTCAGGTCCAGGCGAGGAAGCGGTCCAAGCAGCGGCTCCAGCGACAGAAACTTGACGCTCGCTCTTGTTTTTCGCAGGTGGTCGATGCGAAATTGATAGTCCTGCCCTTCCACGCTTACGCCCGTCCAGACATTTTCCGGCCAGTCCAGTTTCGGACTCAGTTCCAGGAGTCGCTTCGAACGTTTGGTCAGCACCTGAAAACGGTGGCAGGACGCTTTGCGCATAACACCGAAGACGTTTCGTATGAAATCGAGAGGGACATCCTTGTGAAACAGGTCGCTCATCGAGTTGACAAAAATTGTCTGCGGTTTCTTCCACATCAGAGGGGTTTCGAGCATATGCTCGTGCGTCGTCACCCTGAAGCCATTGACGTAGTTCGGCTGTCCCATTGCGGCGAGTCTGGCGGTCATCCGTTCCGCGTAACAATGGTCACAACCCGGGCTGACTTTTGTGCAGCCCGTAACCGGGTTCCAAGTCGATTCGGTCCACTCGATTGATGATTTGGTCGCCATACTTCACACACCTTTGTTGCGATATTTGTCAAAAATATCCTTTGCTATTTTGGCGCCGGTTGCATTGTGTGATGCGAAAAACAAATAATAAAGAATCACTCCTTTTGAATTGCGCATCGGGATCGGTTTAGGCACGCAGGAAAAGGTTGCAACAGATACAAGCCGTTTTTGAAAGGCTTCCACGACCGCATTGCTGTCTCTTGTTTTTAGTTCGTAACCGAACAGATTATTGTTTGGGTCATACGCTGTTTTTTTCCAACTCTCATCTCCCCAGTAGCGATTCAGCCTTTCCAGTTGATTGTTGTCAACCTTGTTGGGGTTTCCCCAAAGAACGTTTCGATTCATATCAGCCAATGGGAAATTTAGAAAAATCTCAATGCTTCTCATTTTGCCAGCTGTTTCAATGACTTCCCAATTTAAATCTAATCCGTAAGGATCAAGAAGACACAAACCGCGGAGGTAGTCTTCATATTTAACATGCGGAAACACTTCGTTTAACAAAATCTTGTTACAATCACCGTGCAAGACTTTAACGTTTGACCTGTCATTTGAAATCTGCTCCAATGCTTCTACACGAATCCTTTTTAAATCAACAAAATAATATTCGTCAAAAGGGGGCTCGACATTAAGCGCATTAAGTGGGGAACCTGGAATAAGTTTCCTGCTTTCGCGAGAAATGTGCTTGCCTGCTCCAGCAAAAGCATCAATATAGATATGATGGAATCTCTTGGCAGATAGAATTGTTGAATAAGCCTTTGCGTATTTCTTCAGAATTTCGAGTTTGATCTCCGACCAGACACCGATTTCATCAAGTTCGGACATTTGCTTCCTTCCTCCAAAGGATATCGTTCATGCCCGGGTCCCATTCATAGTCTAACATAGGATGGTGATATCGCAACCGACGATTGAAATTTCGGCCAAGCCAGAGCACAAATAAAGGACCCTCTATGCCTTTTCATTACTGGCGCGCCCGGGAGGATTCGAACCTCCAACCTTCGGATTCGAAGTCCGCGACTCTATCCAGTTGAGCTACGGGCGCGAACAGGCCCGGATTATAGCGCGCATCCGCGAACATACAAGCCGGGATATCAATCCGACACACTCCTCGCCGGACAAGCCCGCCGGGACAAGAAAACTCTTCTGCCGCTCATTCTTCCGGTAACATTTATCCGCCACAGGCGGAGTCACCAATCTACGAATATTGGCACAGGGGACTGTCCCAAGCCTCGATGAGGCGAAGGCCGAAATCGAGGCGCCGTGGACTGTCCCCTGTGCATTCGAGGAACAGTTCCCTGGCCAGCCTGTCCGTACGGGGTTGAGCGGATAATGCCTTCTTCTATTCGTGGCGGAGGGCTTCGATGGGGTCCATACGCGCGGCGCGCGAGGCGGGGTAGATGCCGAATATAAGGCCGACGAGCGCGGAGATTGAAAATGCCAGAACCAGCGACCAGAGCGTGAATATCACCTTCATCCCGGTGAAGAGTTCGATGAGCAGGGGCAATGCGATACCCACGCCCAGACCGAGCACTCCTCCGCACAGCGACAGCACAACGGTCTCCGTGAGGAACTGCACGATTATGTCGCGTCTCTTCGCGCCGAGTGCGCGGCGGATGCCTATCTCGCGCGTGCGTTCGGTTACGCTGGCCAGCATTATGTTCATAATACCGATGCCGCCGACCAGCAGCGATATCGCCGCAATCATTCCGAGTACAAGGCTGAACATCTGCGCGCTGCGCTTTATCTCCTCAAGCAATTGCAGCGGCACTATCATTCCGAAGTCCTGCTTGTTATGGTTTCTTTCGAGCAGACGTTTTATCATCTCGGAAGCCAGCACGACTCTGTCCACATCATTTACCTTCACAATAATCATATGCAGTTCGACCGTCTCGGCCTTTATGGAGTCGGAACTTCTTTCCACATCGGTGCTGCCGAAACGGGAGCGCTCGGTCGTTATGGGAATAAACACGGCGGAACCCGTGTCGGTTATCACGGCTGTCTCTTCCGTGCCCCCGGTGGAAGGCTCCAGCACGCCGACGACGTCATAAACATCAGCGCTGAACATTGTGCCCGCTATCCTGACGCGCTTGCCGAGTGGGTCCTCGTAGGGGAACAGTTTTCTGGAAACTTCGAAGCCGATTACGCAGACGTTCGCTCGCCTGTGCATATCAACCGAACTCAGGAATCTGCCCTTTTGCACTTTCTGTCCGAGCGTCTCGAGATACCAGGGCACGGTGCCGAGCACGCGGCCGTTGATTTTCCTGTTGCCGTTCCGGATGTCGCGTCTCGCCTCGCGCACCGACACAAGGACCTCAACACCGGACACGGTGGACCGTATTGCTTCGGCGTCTGCGTAAGTAAGGCCGTAGGCGGTCGCTTGAAGTCCACCCCCGGTCGAGCCGGACGTTTCTTCATCGGGGGGTTTGACGCTTCTGATGATGATGTTCTGGCTGCCGAGTCTTTTGATGCGTTCCTGCGATTCGTAACTTGCACCTTCGCCCACGGCGAGCATCGCCACGACCGCGCCGACGCCGAAGACGATGCCGAGCATCGTGAGCATCGAGCGAAGCAGGTGCCGAAACAGGCTCTTGACGCCGAGTTTAAATATGCGCTTTAGTCGGAACAGAAACATCGTTAAGAGAGTCTCCTGCCGGGGGAAACAGCAAACTATCCCCGGAGCCTGTGTGTCGGACGGTATCGTTCCAGGCAAAGGTGACAGTCACCTTTGCTAGTTTATTGTGTCGCTCTCTATGTGGCCGTCGCGCAGGCGAATTATGCGCCCGGCGCGGGCCGCGACTGTTTCGTCGTGCGTTACCGTTATCATTGTCTTGCCTGCGAGGTGGAGTTCGTCGAGCAGTTGCAGTATCTCCTCGCCGGTGGCGCTGTCCAGGTTTCCCGTCGGCTCGTCGGCCAGGATTGTAAGCGGGTCATTCGCCAGCGCCCGCGCAATTGCGACCCGCTGCTGCTCGCCGCCGGACAGTTCGGACGGTTTGTGCGCGACGCGGCCGCCCAGTCCCACCACCCCGGCCAGTTCCTGCGCCCTGCGGCGGCTGGCCTTTTCCGTCTGGCCCTGATAAAAGAGCGGGATTTCGATATTTTCAAGGACCGAGAGTTGGGCGATGAGATTGTAGGACTGGAAGATGAACCCGAGGCGGCGGGAGCGAATTGCCGAGAGCTGGTCGTCGTCAAGCATCGAAACATCCTCTCCGCCGAGGATGTAACTGCCGGTCGTCGGCCTGTCGAGGCAGCCGAGGAGGTTCAGCAGCGTGGATTTGCCGGAGCCCGAGGGGCCCATTATGGCGATGTATTCCCCCTCCTCGATGGTCAGGTCAATGCCGCGCAACGCGTGGACGCGGACGGTGCCCATCGTGTATTCCTTGTGCAGGTTTCGGATTTCTATCAGAGACATTCTGCTTCCGGGTTATTCGTTCCTGAGTATGTGTTTTCTTATGTACTCGGCCTGTTCGTCGGCGGTCAGCCCCTCCATTTTCGGGATATGCGGTGCCAATACCGACTGGCCTTTTTCTTCGATGATTTGCCGGAATTGCTGCCTTTCTTCTTCCGTGAGTTTTTGCATAAAGGCCATCATCCCCTGCTTCCGGTTGCTGCCGTTATTCTCGCCTCCCGGGTTGCCTTCCCCGCGTTTTTGCCTGTCAGTGGAGGCTTCCTGTCTGCCTTCCCCGGGTTTTTCACTGTCAGCGGAGGCTGCCGGTTTTTCTCTCTCTTGCGCCGGCTCCTCTTCCTGGGGTCTTATGAAGGAGGGCTCGACGTCAACGACGCGCTCGTTCGGTTGGGGTTCGCGCAGGAGCAACTTATCGCCTTCTTTCAGGCCCTCGGCAACGTGAGCAAAACTCTCGCCCGCGCTCCCCAGCAGAACGGGCCTGGCCTCGTAGTAGCCGTCTCTGGTCACGTAGCAGACCGTTTCTCCTTTCCTTGCATATATCGCCTGAACGGGGACCTTGATGACGTTCTTGAGTTCTTCGACAATTATTGCAACACTGGCGGTCATTCCCGGCTTCAGGTAAGAATATTGCCCGAATATCTCCACCTTGGTCGAGTAAACCTTGACGTCCGAGCCTAACCAGGCGGACTGCGAGTCGGCCACAGGCCCGACGTAGGTGACCACGCCCTTCATCCGCCGTCCCGGGAATGCTTCTATCTCGATATCGACCGCCTGTCCTTTTTTCACCTTTTCGATTGACGACTCGTTTACCTTGACCTCGATTTGCATCTGTGTAAGGTCCGGCAGGCTGATGATTGACTGTCCTTCCCTGATGCTTGCGCCTTCCTGTATGGGGCTCTGCTGCCTTCTATGCGGGTCGTTCGCGCCGGCGTAAACGACAAGCCCCGGCCTCTTTGCGCGGATTGTGCATTTTTCAATCTGGTAAGTTGTTTTTTCCAGCAGGTTTTTCTGGAGGTTGTAAGTCGCTTCCTTTGATTTCAACTCGGCTTCCGTCTGCGCAATTTTGCTGCGCGCGCGGGCCTTTATCCTCTCGAGTTCCCTTCCGGCCTCTTTGTAGTCGGAGAGCAGTTTTTCCGCCTCTTTCGGGAATTCGTACTTCGCGAACAGTTTCAGCGCGGTCTCCGCGCGTTCCTTTTCGACTTCATTGCGCTTCAGCGCCAGTTCGTCGGCCTCCATCTCGTCCCGGGTCACGTAGCCCTTTTCCTGCAGTTTCCGGGTCCAGTCAAGTTTATTACTCGCGCGCTTCATTTCTTCTATGGACAGGTCTATGTTTGATTCGAGTTCACGCCTTTGTTGGAGGGCCCCTCCGCCGAGTTTGCTGTGCGACACCAGTCCGGCGAAATCGATTTCCTTTCTCTTTGCTACAACGGCGGTTGCCGCGTCCGATGTCCTTTCCCCGTCCCCGACCGCCCCGTCGCTATCCTCCCCGCCGTTCGGGTTTCCGGGATTGTTACCGGCGCCTTCTACCGCGCTCGCGGCGGCGGCCTCCGTTTGCGCGTTTTCTGTTTCGTCCGCCTCGGCCAGGATAATGTCCGTCAGGTCCGCGCCGAGGTATTTCCCCAGGTCCATCCCGGCGAATTTGACGTTGAGTTCGCCGGCCTGGACGTCGCTTTCATTCTGTTTCAGTTGTATCTCATAACTTTCCTTTGCGTTGATATATGAGGCATGGGCGTTGGTGACTGTTATTAACTGGGTCTCTTTCTTCTCCTTGAGGCTGGCCGAATCGAGTTCGACCAGAATCCTTCCTTCTTTTACATCCTCTTCCGTTATGAACGTGCCTTCAGGGATGATGCTTTTGATTACGGGCGATCCTTCGACCTCAGATTTGACCTCCAGAGAATTCTTCGCCTCAAGGCTGCCGCTCTCGAGGACATTGATGACAAGGTCGCCGGCTTTCACCTCGAACATCTCCGAGGGGCTGGCATCCTGCCCGGAGAAGCCGGGGGCCAGTACGAGCAGCACGACTATGACGCCGACAATGACGACACCGCCGCCGATGAAGAGCGCGGAACGCGGGAACCTGGTTTTACCCGGCGTTCTTTTCGGTTTTGTCTGATTCTGTGGGTTCATTGGTGTTCTGAGTCTCCTGCCAGAGGCCTTTTCCGTCAACGTTGAAAGTGCCGATATCTCTGTAGAACCGCAGCCGGGCGAGGGTGTGGTCTGTGAGCGCGCGCACGAGGGCGTTCTGCGCTTCAAGGAGCGCATCCTGCGATTCCAGCAAATCGCGCGTGTCTGCGCGGCCTGCCTGCAGAAGCAGGGTGGTGCTGTCCACGCGCCGCTTTGCAAGCGTGAGACTGATCTTCTGGATTTCGTAACTTTCCCTCGCCTGCTGCAGCGTGCGCCAGGCCTGCCGTACACCCAGTTTAACGTTGTCCACATCCAGGCCGTAATTCCTCTGCACGCGCGCCAGAGAGATAAGCGCGGTGCGGTAGTCATTGCGCTCGCTCAGCCTGTCGAACGGCAGGTCGATGTCCAGCCCGGCGTTCCACGATGCCTGGTCGAAGCGGAACTCGGCGAAACGCTCCTGGGGCATTGTCGGGACACCGGCTTCGAAGACGAGGCTCACGTTCGCGCCGAGCGAATTTTTCGCCACGATTACCTTGCGTTCGGTGTCGGCGACGGAGTCTTCGGAGTTCTTCAGGTCGAGCCTGTTTTCAAGCGCCAGGGCCACGGCGTCCCCGGCCGACATCTCCGGATGAGTGATGCCGGACTCGACAAGTTTCTGCAGGTCGGCGTCGTCCAAATCGACGTTGGCGTCGGTGGGCAGTCCGAGGTCGATTTTGAAATTGTCCAGCAGTTCGTAGTAACTCTGCAGCGCGCTTATCCAGCGGTCCTTCGCGCGCAGTTCGTCCTGCCTGGCCTGGTCAACCTGGAACTCGGGCAGTCTGCCCGCCTTCGCCATCATTTCCGCCCTGTCCCGGGCGACAATAAGGTTGTTGTAGTTGCTCAGTTCGTTGCGCACGACGTCGCGCTGCTGCAGCACGCGGTAGTATGAAGATGCGATGCTCACCGTAAACGTCTTCTTGTATCTCGCGAATGAGCGAATGGCGTAAACGACGTCGCGTTCGGCCTGTTCCAGGTTTTCGGTGGCTATCCTTCTCCCCGCGCCGCGCCAGAGAGGCTGGATGATCTCGACGGCAAGCACCGAGGCGGCGGTCCTGGCCGGGTCTCCCGTAAGATGGCGGAGGAACTCCGTGCTCAGGTTCAGGCCGATGGTCGCGCCGGTCTTGAGGAGTTTCGAGATGCTGAAACCGCTTTCGGTGGTATAAGTTTCGTCGCCAACCCGTTTATTCCAGAAGGAGGAGATTATGCCGCTGAATTGCGTGGAGAATTCGTGGCGCTTTTCAGTCAGCGACAGTGCGGTCACATAAATATCCTCTTTTTCCGACTGGTAATCGCGGCTGTTGTATGTGCCGATTTCGAGGGCTTTTTCGAGCGAGATTATAAGCGGCGGTTCGTCGAAGGGCTTCAGGTACTCAGGCGTTTCAAGGAGGGGCTTTTCCGCGCGCGGCAGGTCGGCCATCGGGTCGCGGGCTATCTGTTCAATCTCGTAGATTTCCTCCGAGCCGAACAGCATTTCGTGCTTCTTGCGCAGGATTTCGTAAACCTGCTTGTCGGCGCTTTCCTTGTAGTGCTCTGCGCTGCAGCCCGTCAGAACGACAAACGCGGACAGAAAAACGAGCGCAAAAAACGCGGTTCTGGCACAGGCAAACATTGCCAGGTTTCTCCTCATCGAGTTATGGAATGCCACAGATGAACGCCGGTTACGCAATCGCGGCGGCCACACGTCCGTCCGCCTGAACGGACAGATTAACTTCTCTTACCACACGGTGCAATCAATCATTTAACACGCGGGGAACAAAAAGGTTCCGCGATATTTCCCGTCCTGTCCCTGATACGTAACTGTAACGAAGGCGGGCCTGTCTTGTTGGCGGAATTTTAGCCCCTTCCGCGCGGTTCTGGCAAGCCAAAACCGACGGAAAAGAAAATCAGCGAACCGCTTATAAAAACGGTTCGCTGGCTCGCGTCAAATGGGGTGGGCGATGGGATTTGAACCCACGGCCTCCAGGGCCACAACCTGGCGCTCTAACCAGCTGAGCTACGCCCACCATAAAATTTCGAAACCAGTTCCCTCTTCTCCAAGGAACCTTCAAGCGATTTCAGGTAAATCTCCCGCTTTATTGCCGCACTTTTCGTCGGATATCTCTCCACGTAAACAAGTTCGAACGGCCGTCTGCAACGTGTGGATTTCGTCAGTCCCCTGTTGTGTCTGTCAAGGCGCTTTTCCACATTGCGCGTGTAGCCGGTGTAAAGCATTCCGTCTTTAAGACTGCGAAGTATATACACATGCCAGCACATTTGCTTTTCCCAAGTCTGAAGAAGCAACCCGAACCCACGGCCTCCCCGTACGGGGCGCTCTAACCAGACCCGAAGGGATCCGTATGGGCTGAGCTACGCCCACCATATAATTTCGAAACCAGTTCCCTCTTTTCCTGTGAGCCTTCAAGCGATTTCAGGTAAATCTCCCGCTTTTCCGTATGGAATAAGCGAAGTCCCGATGGTCTGTATCGGGCTTGCTGTTGCCTGTTGCCTGCTGCCTTGTTTTTCTTCTGCCTACTTTCACCTTTGACCTTTCACCTTTCACCTTGATATCACGCCCGGCAGGACTCGAACCTGCGACCCTCTGATTAGAAATCAGATGCTCTATCCACTGAGCTACGGGCGCATTCCAATGTCTGTCACCAAAAGACAATTCTACCGCAATTATAAAA
>JBDRIB010000023.1:0-2134 GCA_043816375.1 Planctomycetota bacterium
GTCGTTGGTAATCATGCCTCTCTCGAGCATTACCATTCCGATGAGTTTTTTCTCGCCCCGTTTGCGCAATTGCTTCTGGATTTCGAGCGCACGGTCCAGTTGTTGCGGTGTGGTGTGTCCGCGGCGGATGGCTATCTCGCCGAAGAGTTGTTTGGGTGTCATTGCCGCTCTCCGGAAAATTGCTTGTCAACGTCAGGCCGCCTGCGGCACTGCGTTTGGCCGCAGAATAACGGCGCCTTGCCCGGATTGCATTGACGGTATGATATATGACCTTTTTCAGTCCTTTGCCTGTCCCAGTATCTTGTTTCGGAAATAATCGATGGTTTTCTTTAGGCCTTCCTGCCGGGGCACGACCGCCTTCCAGCCCAGTTCTTCCGAGGCGAGCGTGATATCGGGACGGCGGACCTTGGGGTCATCCACGGGGAGCGACTTGAAGGTGAGTTTGCTCTTCGAGCCGATGAGGTTTATAATTTCCTGTGCGACTTCTTTTATCGTGATTTCGTTTGGATTGCCGATGTTGACCGGCTCGTGCAAATCGCTCGTCAGCAGCCTGTATATCCCGTCGACCAGGTCGGAGACGAAGCAGAAAGAGCGCGTCTGCGAGCCGTCGCCGAAGACGGTGAGTTCTTCGTTCTGAAGGGCCTGCGAGATGAATGCGGGCAGTGCGCGCCCGTCGTTCACGCGCATCCGGGGCCCGTAGGTGTTGAATATGCGGACTATCTTTGTGTTGAGGCCGTGCGCGCGGTGGTAGGCCATCGTCATTGCCTCGGCGAAGCGTTTCGCCTCGTCATAGACCCCGCGCGGGCCGATTGGGTTGACGTTGCCCCAGTACGATTCGGGCTGCGGGTGTATCTTGGGGTCGCCGTAGACTTCTGAAGTTGACGCCAGCAGAAAGCGCGCGCGCTTCTCCTTGGCGAGGCCCAGCGCCTTGTGAGTGCCCAGGGAGCCGACCTTGAGAGTGTGTATCGGGTACTCGAGATAGTCGATGGGGCTTGCAGGCGAGGCGAAGTGCAGGATGTTGTCGACCTCCCCTTTTACGTAGATGTAGTTGGTCACGTCGAATTTCACGAAGGTGAAGTTCTCATTCTCGGCCAGATGCGCAATGTTGTCGGTGTTGCCGGTCAGAAGGTTGTCGAGGCAGATGACCTCGTGGCCCTCGGCAAGCAGTTTTTCGCAAAGATGAGAACCCAGAAAGCCCGCCCCGCCGGTCACCACCGTACGCGGCTTGTTTTTTTTCGCCACAGTCTGCTCCTTTTTGAAAAATCCGGCCGGCGGTGACAGCCGCGAAACTCAGCGTAATTCGCGGCAGTCGCCTCCACTTCTACACCTGGTCTATTTCGGCTATATAGGGAAGATTTCTGAAGTGCCCGTTAAAATCCAGTCCGTAGCCCACGACAAAACGGTCCTCTATCTCGAAGCCGACATAATCCGGCTTCACGTCGCGGACCCGCTTCCCCGGCTTGTTCAGGAACACGCAGGACCTCACGGACGCGGGGTTCATCCGCCGAACCTGCCGCAATATCTCTTCGAGGGTGGCGGCGGTGTCGCAGATGTCGTCAAGGACGAGCACGTGTCTGCCGCGCATATCCCCGGAAAACGTCTTCAGCACCTTGAGTCGCGACGGCGTGACAGATTTTTCCCTGTAAGACGATACGCTGACCATATCGAGCCTCATCGGCAGGTCGAGCCTGCGTATCAAATCCGCCAGGAAAATCACGCTGCCGCTGAGCACGCAGAGGATAACAATCTCCTCTCCGGCGTAGTCTTTCTGAATCTGCGCGGCGATTTCATCGACGCGGCGGGAGATTTCTTCTTCACTGATGATTTTCCTGAGCGAGTCCGTCATTCTCATTCGCCGAAATCGAGGACAAAAGAGGTCGGGTTTTTTTTGTTCGCATTCTTACACAAATCGCCGCCTGCCGAGCGCGACGGAAGTGCCTCGGGAGGCCTTTACCATATTCACGGCGGTCTTTATCGCCTCGACCATCGAACTGGAATCGGCGAGGCCCTTGGCCGCTATGTCGAACGCGGTGCCGTGCCCGACCGAGGTGCGGATTATCGGCAGGCCCAGCGTTATGTTCACCGCTGTTTTGAACGCGATGGTCTTTAGCGGCGCGAGTCCCTGGTCGTGATA
>JBDRIB010000024.1:0-6570 GCA_043816375.1 Planctomycetota bacterium
CGCACTTCGAGAGCGCCAGCCAGAAGGTATATAAGTATTCTGATCTGAGGAATATCTTCTCACAGTATAGACAGGCTTGGAAATTGGATCGGGAGGTTAGGGTTGATGACTTCATTGGCTTCCTGAAATCGGCAGTTGATCTTGATGAGGTCAACCTTAAGTTTCCCTCTCGAGCAGAAAGGCGCTACATCGTTGGGAAAACGTCTCACTATGAGTTAGCTTTAACACTGCGGAAGCAGTCATACTTTACCCATTATACAGCACTGTTTCTGCATGAGTTAACAGACCAGGTGCCCAAGATAATCTACCTTAACTTTGAGCAGCCTTCAAAATACAGGCAGGATGCAGAACTTTCTCAAGAGAACATCGACAAGGCCTTCCAGCGGCCAGTAAGGATTTCGAAGTCTAGAGCCAATTACAAAGACGTAACGATATGTATTCTGAACGGGAAATACACTGGGGGAAAAGGGGTAATAGAGATGAAGGGGCCAATGGGGGAGCAAATTCGCGTAACGGACATGGAGAGGACGCTAATTGATATTGCTGTCAGGCCAGCCTATGCTGGGGGTATATATGAAGTTCTTAAAGCCTACGAAAAGGCCAAGGACAGGGTTTCCATAAACAGGCTCACTGCAATGCTAAAGTCTTTGGCGTATATATATCCATACCATCAGGCAATAGGCCTCTATTTAGAAAAAGCAGGCTATAAGGAATCATCAATAAATCTACTGCGAAAATTTGAAATGAAATATGACTTCTACTTAACATACGAGATGAAAGAGAAGTCTTATTCAAGAAAATGGCGGCTGTACTTTCCACAGGGGTTCTAGGGCCTTGCATTTGTTGATTACGTAGTCGAAGTAATAATCATACGTTCTGAGATCCGTGACTCTCGTAACGGTAGATTCTACAGAAATGAAACCCTCTCGGTGGTATTCTCTGTATTTCTCGATTTTGCCGATGAAGTCCAAGGGAACTTGCTTGGCCAGGAATACATTCTTAAGCAGTTCAATATTTCGCTCGTTTGTGAAATCAATGTGGTGTTCTTCACACAATATGTAAATGTCAAAAAAATCCTTTGCCCTGGCGGACCTGGACGGGGACGGAATTATCTCCTCGTATTCCTGCATTTGCTGGCAAATTGCCCGGAGTTTTTCGAAAACAAGCATCTCCGGTGTATATACATAAATGGTGTAGTTTTCGAAGTCTTTTGCGATCTTGCCTTTGCAATATTCATATTTGCTGATTTGAACCGAAAAAGTTTTTTCCTGTCGGAGGCCGACTACAACCGCATTGCGCCTGATTTTCTCCTTGTTGTTCCTGGAAACATCATATTTCCCGAGTTCTATAATTTTAAACTCCAGGACGTAACCACCCCAGAATATTGGCTTGTTAGAATGAGAGACCTCTGGCTTCTCATAAAATTTGATGTCAAAAACCTTGTAGTTTTGATCACGAAAAGTTCTGTCTAATGCTTTGGAAATTTTGTTTTTGATGGAAGAAAGTTCATCCGGCTTGAAATCATCTTCAATAGAAAGGTCGATATCCAGAGAAACTCGCGGGGTTGTCCCGTAAACCATATCTATGGCGTTTCCGCCTTTCAAGACAAAGCGCTCCATCAAATCATCATCGGAAAACATTGCAATGATGACCAGGCTCTTGATCTTTGCAAGATAATCGGTGTCCATTGTTGTCCAGCAATGCTTTTGCGCTTTGTGTTTTATAAACTGGCCCCGATGGAATCCGCCTTCGCATTCTACATGTAGTCGACAGTTAAGCAATATTGTTCTATTCTACTTGTCCCGCTCCGGTGGGTTTCTTCCTTATCCCGCAGGCCTTGTAAAGAAGCCAGCAGAGGAGCAGGAAAGGCAAAAGCGAAATGATGTCGGGCGCGTATTGCCAGCCGAAGAATCCCGCAATGCCGCCGACGAAACCGGGCAGCAATTTGAACCCGCCCGCGCCCGGTCCCAGCACCCACGTTATGATGAGCGCGGCGACAACCATTACCAGCCCCTCGCCGCCTATCATTCCCGAGCCGAAGAGGACGCCGCCTTCCCGTTCGCCGCGAACGCCGGACTTTTTCAGTTTCCGGTCAACACCCTCGCGCAGAAGGCCGCCGATAAATATCGGCGCCGTCGTGCCCAGCGGAATGTACAGCCCCACGGCGAGCGGCAGCGAGCGCATCCCGAGCAATTCAAACACCGCCGCAATCGCCGCGCCTGTCAGCAAAAACAACCATGGCAGATTACCGCCGACGAGGCCGTCCACTATCGCCTTCATCGTCATTGCCTGCGGGGCGGATATTTTCTCGGAACCTATCGTGTAAGTGCTGTGCAATATGAGCAGCGTCACGCCGATGAACGCGGCCGATGTGAGCACGCCGATTCCCTCGCCAATCTGCTGCTTCCACGGCGTTGCGCCGACAAGGAAGCCGGTTTTCAAATCCTGCGCCGTGTCGCCCGCGACCGCGGCGGCGATGCAGACCGCCGCCCCGACGCTGATTGCGGCGACTTTTGCCTCCATCCCGGTTATTCCCATCGCAGTGATGAGAAGCGTAGCGCCTATCAACGTGGCTATCGTCATCCCGCTGACGGGATTGCTCGAAGACCCCACAATTCCGCAAATGCGCGAGGAAACGGTAACGAAGATGAAGCCGAAGACGACGATAAGCGCGGCGCCGATTATCCTGACGGGAATAATCGGGACGAACGCGATAATGATAGCCAGAACAATGACGCCGCCCAGGACAATGCGGAACCCGATGTCCCTGTCGGTGCGGGCATCGACGGGGGCATCGCCGCGTCTGCCTGCGATGGCGCGCGCTGCGGTCAGCCTGAGTGTCCCGATGATTGTAGGAAACGTCCTGATAAGTGTGATTATTCCGGCGAACGCGACTGCGCCAACGCCGATGTGCCTGATGTAGAAACTTATGATTGCGGCTTTTTTTGCTTCAACTGTTTCCAGTTTTGCCAGCGTATCCGCCAGTTGCGGAGGAGCGACTTTTTGCCAGTCCATATCGACATACTGCGCGACCAGCGGGAAGAAGACGACCGCCGCCAGAACGCTGCCCGCGACCATCATCGTTGCTATGCGGCGACCCAGAATATACCCGACGCCCAGGTATGCGGGGTTCAATCCCAGTGAGAGTTTTGCATTTCTCAGTGCGCCAATCGTCAGCGAAACTCCTCCCTTCCACAGGCCCACGACGTTCATAAGAAACGTGTAGGCCGCGCCTATGCCGAGGCCCACAAAGACCCTCTTCGCCTTCACGCCGCCGACGTCGGAGCCCACGAGCACCTCCGCGCACGCCGTGCCCTCCGGGAAGGGCAGGTTGCGGTGCTCCTCCTTGACGAGATAACGGCGGAGCGGAATCATACACAGCACGCCCAGGATTCCGCCCAGTGCCGCGAAGATGAAAATTGTCATTTCATCGGGGGACTCACCCCAGAGGATAAGCGCGGGGATTGTGAAGATTACACCGGCGGCGAGCGATTCGCCCGCGGAGCCGATGGTCTGGCTCATATTCGATTCGAGCACCGTGGCGCGTCTGCCCAGGCCGAATTTGTGCAGTGCGGAGAACACGCCCACCGACATAACGGCGACGGGAATCGACGCGCTTACCGTCACGCCCGCCGCGAGACCGAGGTATGCGTTTGCCATTCCGAAGAGTATGCCGAGTATCACGCCGGTGACGACGGCCTTCAGGCTGAATTCGGCAATGGTCTTTGTGGCAGGAACGTAGGGCTTGTATTCCTCTCCGCTGACGCTGTGGTCAAAGACTCCTCCGCTTTCCCTTCGCGATTCTTCCGGCATCGTTGTCTCCACTATGAGATGGCCTGACCACCGGCTCAACGAGTAACTTCTTCGATTTTCGCCTTCCGGTTTTGCGGATACACTCCGCCTTGTGCTACTGGCCGAGTATTTTGCTTATCGTTTTCAGGTTGTCGTCCGTCAGTTCGGGGCCGTCGGCGGCGCGCAGGTTCTCCTCCGCCTGCTGCGGAGTTTTTGCGCCGGGGATGACGACGGTGACGGCGTCGGGCTTCAGCGCGAACTGAATCGCGGCCTGCGCCAGCGTGCGTTTGCCGGGGATTTCGAGGACTTCCTTCAGCCGGGCGGCAACCGAGGCGTGTGCCTTCTTGTGGTCGGGCGGCATATCGTGCCGTATGTCGCCCTCGGGGAACTGCTCGTCTCCGCCGTACTTGCCCGTGAGGTAGCCGTTGGCCAGCGGCTCACGCGCGATTATTGCACAGCCCTTTTCCTTCGCAATGTTGAAGACCTCTTCCCAGCCCTCGCTCCGCAGAATGTTGTACGGCAGTTGCAGCGCGTTGGGCGGGCCTGCTTCAAGCGCGGCAAGACCTTCCTCCGGCGTGAAGATGCTCACGCCGTAATAACGTATCTGGCCGATTTCCTTGTGGGCGTTCATATGTTCGAGAATGTCGCCGCGCTGTATCATCCTGAGCGTCGGGTTGTGCAACTGGTATAAATCCACGTGGTCGGTCTGCAGTCGTTCGAGGCTCTTGCTCAATGCGAAGCCGATATAAAGCGGCGTAAAGTTGCGTCCGGGGCGCGCCGCGTAGAAATCGCCGCCGACTTTTGTCGCGATAAAGACCTTGTTGCGAAGGTCCTTGATTGCGCGACCGAGCAGTTCCTCGCTGTGGCCGTGTCCATAGGCATCGGCGGTGTCGAAGAACGTGCAGCCCATATCGAGCGCTTTCCTGATTGCTGTGATTGATGCATCATCGTCGGTGGGGCCGTAGGAGTTGCCGTGTGCGTTGCCGCCGATTGCCCAGCAGCCCATTCCGATTTCGCCGACTTCGATATCGGTTTTGCCGAATTTTCTGGTTTTCATTCCTGAGTCTCCATTGCAGGACAGGTCTGGGGAACGGTGACAGTCACCTTTCGCGTTTTCATTATCCATTCAATTTTCAATAGTGACAGTCACCGTTCGGTCCGCTTCGGGCGGGACCCGTTTCCAGTATAAGGCTGCGGCAAAATCGTGGCAAGGATTTATCCCGGCGCAGGAAGGGCTAAATATTTTCAAGAAAAGCGACGATTCAGGATTCGGAAACAATCAAATTCAAGGGAGGTTTCAGAAATGCTGAAAACCTTTTCCGACACGACGCGCATAACACTCAAGCGCGTGATCGGGGAAGGGGGAATGGGCACCGTGTATGAGGGAGACATGCATGGTGCATACGGCTTCAAGAAGACCTGTGCCGTCAAGATACTCCTGGACAAGTTTTCCAGTGACCCTGTCTTTGTGAAGAAGTTGGTCAACGAAGCGAAACTGATGGCCAACCTCATCCACACCAACATCGTCCAGATTTACAAACTGGGCACGATACGCGGGCAGTATTTCATCGCAATGGAATACATCAACGGGCTTACGCTGATGGAGTTCGTCGAAAGGCATTGCGAGATGGACCTCCAGGTGCGCCTGGACATCGGGCTTTTTATCATCAGCCGCGTGTGTCGCGCACTGGACTACGCCCACCGCAGGCAGGACGCCGAAACCCGCCCGCTCAACATCGTGCACCGCGATGTCTGCCCCAGCAACGTTATGGTCACGATCGAGGGCGGTGTAAAACTGACCGACTTCGGCGTGTCGAAGAACGACGTATACAAAGATGAAGAGGAAGGAGAAGTCGTCGTCGGCAAGGTTTCCTATATGTCGCCCGAACAGGCCAACTTCGAGCCGACCGACTGCCGGTCCGACCTTTACTCACTGGGCATCGTGATGTATGAACTGCTGACCGGCGAGAATCCTTTCATTTCAGGCTTCAACGAGAAGACGCCGAACGTCACGAATATGGTCCTGCGCAAAAATGTACGCGGTTCCTTCAAGCAGCCGCGCGAGGTGAATCCCGATTTGCCGGAGGAAATCGAGCGAATCATCCTGAAGGCGATGGAAAAGGATTTGGACAAGCGCTACCGGTCCGCCGCAGAGATGGATTTTGACATCGAACGTTATATGTACCTCCAGCACTACCACATCACCATTATGGCGGTGTCCTCATATTTAAGGAAGATATTCCCGGACATAAGCGACCGATTTCACTGCCCGATGACGCCGTGGGACAATTACGACCTGGACAGGCCTTTCGCGGAGCAGACTTCCACGCGCGTACTTAACAGGTAGAAAACCCGGACGCCGCGCGTTCTTCCGGCAAGACACGGGCACGCCCGATTTGCGTGCCCGTTTTTTTTCGCTTTCTTTCAGACGACAATCGTCACCAATAATGGTGGACCTGTTCTATTTACAACGCAAAAGGTGACTGTCACTAATTACGGAATCGAGCGAGCCTGCCGAGCGAGATTCGTAGATTAGTGACTGTCATCCTTTTGCATTCGTAGAATAGAACAGGTCCTGGGGTCCTCGGGGGACAGTCCCCCTGCGAGATTCGTAGATTAGTGACTGTCACCGCAAGAAGTCAACCTGAATAAGACATAAACCTTTGCGGTCAACAGGCAATACTTCCCGCGGATGGATGTTGACATTGGCGGGAAAGTGGCTAGAATAATAGTGGTTCCCAATCCTGCGAGAGTGGCGGAATTGGCAGACGCGCCAGG
>JBDRIB010000025.1:0-8738 GCA_043816375.1 Planctomycetota bacterium
GACGGACCACGGCAATATGTTCGGCGCGATTGAATTTTACCGCGCCTGTATCGCCGCCGGCATCAAGCCCCTCATCGGCTACGAAGCGTATGTCGCGCCGGGAAGCCGGCTCGAAAAAACCGCACTCGAAAATGAATCCACTTCCTACCACCTGACCCTTCTTGTCCGTGATATGGAGGGCTATCGCAATCTCGTCAAACTGGCGAGCGAGGCTTATTTGACCGGTTTTTATTACAAGCCTCGCATCGACAATGAGTTGCTGCGCGCGCACTCGGGCGGCCTGATAGCGCTCAGCGGCTGCGCCATGTCGCGCATTTCCGCCTGCACTATGCGCGATGATATCGACGGCGCCGAGCGCGTGGCGAAAGAATATTCCGAAATATTCGGCGACGGGAACTTCTTCCTTGAACTGCAGGACCACGGCATAACGGAGCAGAAGAAGATTCGCGATGGAACGGCTGAAGTCGCCCGTCGCACGGGTCTGCCGGTTGTCGTTACAAACGACGTTCATTACATTGCCAGAGAAGATGCCGAAGCACAGGACGTTCTGATATGCATCAACACCGGAAAACTCCTGGACGATGAAAAGCGGCTCCGTATGGCCACCGACCAGTTGTATTTCAAAACTGAGGAGGAGATGGCGGCCGTCGCCGCCGGAGACGAAAAGGCGCTGACCAACACGGCGGAAATCGCTTCGCGCTGCAACCTTGAACTCGATTTCGAGACCAAACATTTTCCGCGTTTTGTGCCGCCCGAGGGCAAGGGCATCGAGGAATATTTTGAAGAGCGGGTCTGGAAAGGATTTCACGAGCGATTTTCCGACCCAGCGCCCGAGTGTGAAGAGCGGTTGAAGTATGAACTCGACACGCTGAACAAAATCGGCCTGGCCAGTTACCTGCTTATCGTTTGGGACTTCATCCGCTACGCGCGCGAGAACAGGGTGCCGGTCGGTCCCGGTCGCGGCTCGGCGTGCGGCAGTCTGGTTGCGTACTGTCTGCGAATCACCGACGTTGACCCGATACGCTATAACATACTTTTCGAGCGCTTCGCCGATATAAACCGCCGCGAGATGCCCGACATCGACACCGATTTCTGTATGTATGGCCGCGAAAGCGTTATCGAATATGTCAGCCGGAAATACGGGCGCGACAGCGTTGCGCAGATAATCACGTTCGGCACCATGGCCGCGCGCGGCGCAATCCGCGATGTCGGCAGGGTGCTTAATATCCCGCTCGGCGAGGTTGACTCGATTGCAAAGAAAATTCCGCCCGCTTCTTCCAGCCTGGCCGACGCTATCGAGGCCGACCCCGACCTGAAGCAAATGGCCGGGAAAGACGCGCGCATCAAGAGGCTTTTCAATATTGCAAGGAAACTCGAGGGCCTGAACCGGCACGCATCGATACACGCCGCGGGCGTGGTAATGGCCGACGGACCGCTGACCGAATACATCCCCCTGTACAAGAGCGGCGAGGATATCACCAGCCAGTATGCAATGAAGCCGCTCGAGCAGGTCGGGCTGGTGAAAATGGATTTCCTTGGGCTGCGCACCCTTACCGTCCTCGACAAGGCTGCGAAACTCGTCAAGCAGACCCGGGGTGTAGATGTTGACCTTGCCAAAATCCCGCTCGACGACGCAAAATCCTTTGAACTGCTCCGCCGAGGTGAGACCAAAGGCGTCTTTCAGGTCGAATCCCCCGGATTCCGCGATATGATGATGCGCCTGAAGCCCGACTGCGTGGAGGACATCATCGTAATGGTCGCGCTTTACCGACCCGGTCCCCTTGGCGGCGGAATGGTGGACGAATACATCCATCGCAAGCACGGAAAACGAAAGGTCAAATACCTCCACCCGCTGATGGAGGAGCCGCTGAAGGAAACTTACGGCGTTATGGTTTATCAGGGCCAGATAATGCAACTGGCCAACAGGATGGCCGGCTTTTCAATGGCCGACGCGCTTACGCTCATAAAGGCCATCGGCAAGAAAAAACAGGAATTCATCGAAGGGAAACGCGAAGAGTTCATCAAGGGCTGCATCGCCAACAAAGTGCCGAAAAAAGTGGCCGAGCAGGTGTTCGATCTCATCACCTTCTTCGGCGGCTACGGCTTCCCGAAGGGCCACGCGACCGCCTATGCGCTAATTACCTATCAGACCGCGTATATGAAGGCGAATTTCCCGGTCGAATTTATGGCGGCGCTGCTCACGTGTGAGATGGGCAATACGGACAAGATTGTGGAGTACACCGACGAGTGCGCGCGAATGGGTATCAAGGTTGAGCCTCCCGATGTGAACGAGGGCTTTCCCGAATTCACTGTGGCCGACGGAAAGATACGCTTCGGTCTGGTCGCGGTCAAAAATGTCGGACAAAAGGCGGTTGAAGCCGTAGTCGAGGCACGCGACCGCGTCGGTCGTTTCGAGAACATCTATCAGTTTTGCGAGAACGTTGATTTGCGTTCCGTCAACAAGGCTACGGTGGAGACGCTTGTGAAGAGCGGCGCGTTCGACTTCACCGGCTGGAACCGCGCGCAAATGGCAGCCTGCGTCGACAGCGCAATACAGGCCGGCGGCCGAACACAGGAGGACCGGCGAACCGGGCAGATGACCTTCCTGGGGGAGTTTAAGGAGCAGGCGCAGGCCAGGAACATCTCCCAGGCGCCTGACGTGCCTGACTGGCCGGAGACAATAAAACTTAAATACGAAAAGGAATCGCTCGGCTTCTACGTCACCAGCCATCCGCTGGCGAAACACAAAGAAGAACTGGAGAACTTCTCCACGACAAGCATCGACAGCCTCAAGTCGCATCCCGACGGCCAGCAGATTGTCATTGGCTGTATGCTCCACAATATCAAATACAAACTCACGCGCGCCGGCAAGAAAATGGCTCAACTGAACACGGAGGACCTGACCGGCAACTGCAGGGCGATTGTTTTTCCGAAGGCGCTTGACAAATGCGGAAAATTGCTCGACGAAGACTCAGCCGTTTTCCTGCGCGCGGGCGTGGACAACAAGGCCGAGGAACCCTGTCTCATTATCTCGGAAATCATCCCGATTGAAAAAACTTACGAGAGGCTGGCGCGAAGTGTGAACGTTACGGTCGATACCGTCGGCCTGGAAGAAGAAACGCTTTCCTCTCTTCGCGAAATCGTCTCGTCGTATCGGGGCGATTGCCCGGTGTATATGCATTTTAAGGACGGTTCCGAGAGAACATCGATTCGGCTGGGGCGGCGTTATTACGTCCTGCCCTCCCGCTCGCTTGTTCAGAAAATAGCCGGATTGCTGGGCGACGACTGCGTCGCAGTGCGGTAGGCGACGGCCACCTTTCCTGACCACCCGGGGTAGGGTACTGTTAATGAGACACGAAAGGTGACTGTCACCATTACGGAGCGCAGACCCCCTGATTTATCGGGGGGGGCCAGCTCGTAGATGGTGACTGTCATCCTTTCGCAACAGGTGTTTCTTTAACTATGTAAAGAACGTTAATGCCCGAAGACTTGACACAAAACATCGTCCTCTTCGACTTCACGCCGAAGGACCTCAAGGAACTGACGCGCCTTTCGCGCGAATACTTCACCGAACTGTTTGCCTATGACGAAACGCTCCTGTTCGCAGAGGATTGGGACAGGGGCTACCGGAATCTTATGGGCATCGGAATTGATTCGGAACGTTTTCAGATTCGCGGCGCGCGCCTCGATAAAAAGGTGGTCGGATTTGTTATGTTCGGTTATCGAATCGAATCTCTGTGGCAGGTTTCGAATCGCGGTTACCTGTCCAACATCTACGTTATTCCATCGCACCGTGGAAGAGGCATCGGGCGGATGCTGGTGCGCGATGCGATCGAAAGAATGCGCGCCGCCGGGTCCCTGGTCATCGAACTGGAAGTTTACGCAGCGAACGAGGCGGCGAAATCCTTTTGGGACCATTTCGGCTTCCGCACCTTCAAGCACCGCCTTCGCCTCCTGTCACCCCCTCCGAAATAATTGTAAAATTTCTGGTATGTCCGACCCCTTATGCTGGTATGAAAAATCCCCCGTAACAGAGACATTACAAGAAGCGAAAGCAAGGAGCGGAGCGGGGAGCAAGAGAAACGGTTACTCCCCTCATTTTTCAGAAACCAGAGGTGTATTGTGTCGAAGAGTTGAGGGGCGGCGTCTGGTCAGTGCCGCGGCCCACGTGTCGGACACGCACATCAGTACCAGAATAAATGGGGCGACGTACATTACAAACAGGCGCACTGTCATAAGCCCCATAAAAAATACCATCGCATTAAACCCTTCGCCTCCAATCTCGGATGCCATTGAGAACTGGAGTGCAAAATTTGTAATGATTATGGCACAGAGGAGCACAAACGAGACTACGCCCAGACCTGTCGCAAATTTTGCCGACGCCGGCCCGGTGAACATTGATGCGATACCTATGACCAGCGATAGGGCTATCATAAGAAAAGTCAGCCAGAACAGAGTCAGAAATATCGTAATAAACACAGAATACTTTTCAGAAAAGAAACTAAAGGCCCGTGCTACTTCGCCGTAGTTTTCGACAAAGTCGCTGAATAAAATGCCCCACAAAATGAGGCCGATTACGGCCAGAATGCTAGGCGCGAACCGCGCCGCGCGATCACTTTGCGGTCTGTATGCGCGAATGCGCGACGCACCCAGCATCGCCGCATACAGCAGGGCGAAAAACAGTGATATGATGAAATTTATGTTGGCCGGCGAACGGAGCAGAGAACCGGCGTCCGAGCCTGCAATGCCGAACAGCGGAATCAGACAGAGAACGCTGCATACACCGAACACAACGCCGCGGGCAAAGTGCCTGGTTGCGGCGCCTGCTGCCAAAACCGCCAGGCCCACCGGCGGCAACAGCATTATCATCATCACAAGCGGCCACGTGCCTTCGCCCTTTATCATGTCGATGACGTCCCAGCTCCATATCGCACTGGATTCGTCCGTGTTCCCACTCACACCCTGCTGCACATACCAGGGCGCAAAAAATGCAAGTAACAATAGCAAGCCTAAAATAACGGCTTTGACGGTATTGGAACTCAATACGCCTTCTAATCCCGATTTCTGTTCAATGTCCGGCCCAGTAAAGCCTTCCGAACTGTTTGCCTGATAATTATCGGAACTTCGCATACACATTCCCCCAGACTGTAAACCATATTATGGAATTTTCCTGACAGGAAAATTGTAACCATTTTGCCGCCCCATCCAAACAGATATTTTTCGCAAAACCGCCTGAGAGGGGGGCGACGCGGACTTTCCGCGGGCGGAGTTCCCGAGCCATAATTTTACAAACGTGAAACAATTTGCTGTCATGAAATCCAGGAAGGGCCTTTAGGGCCTTCTGATTTTGGCACGTACGGGCCCTATATTCCGCCGCCCCCTATAACCGAGTCTTTGCGGGGAAAAAGGTTTTTCGCTTGCATAAACGTGATTTATGTGATATAATACACAATAATGCGTTATTGTCGGCGCGTTTGTAGCACGTATGTTGAACCTGCGCGCCTCGCGTACCCTGAGAGAATACAAGGGGGCGCATCAAAGGAAATGCACAATAGGAAAAACAACCGGAATATGTCCGAACTCACCCGAAGGGTGAGTGACCTGTCGAAGAAAGCCAATTCTTTAATGAAAACGGGCAAACTCGACGAAGCCCTTGCCCTTTTTGAACAAGCCTACGAACTCGACTCCACCAACCCCTACATACTCGTCGGAATGGGCGACGTCTATCGCAAGCGCGGCGATTTCAATAAATCCATCGAATATTACAACGACATCCTGGAACGAGAGGCCGACAACATCTTCGCCCTGAGAGGACTGGGCGGCTCTTATCACGGCCTGGGACAGTATTCGAAGGCCGTCGAAATATGGCAGAAATACTCGGAACTCAACGAGTTCGATTTCTTCGTGCTGACCCGCCTGGGCGACACATTCAAAAAAATGGGCCACTACGAAGAGGCGGAAAAGTATTACCTGAAATCGCTCGAGATAAACAACGGCGATAAATATACCTTCCTCGGCCTGGGCGATCTGTATTACAAAATGGGCAAGGACGAGGAGGCGATTCAATACTGTGACAAACTGCTCGCATTAGACGAGAATTTCATAAACATCCTCACGATGGTGGGGAATATCTACAAGAAGCGCGAGGAATACGAAAACTCCAAGTCATACTACGAACGCGCGTTGAAACTGGAGCCTGAGAACTCATACGCCCTGTATGGTATGGGAGATTGTTATCGCGGAATGGGGGAATACGAAAACGCGATTTCGACGTGGAAGAAACTGCTCCAGGTCAACCCGCGAAACGACAACATCCTCGCGCGAATCGGCGACGTCTATCTGAAACTCGGCAACGACGATGAAGCGAAACAGTGCTACCACCGCGTCCTCGCGCGCAGCCGAAACAAATACGCCTTGCTCGGCCTCAACCGCATCCTTCGCAAAGAAGGCGAATACGACAAGGCAATCCGCAACTACAAACTCATCCTTTCATCCGACCCCAAGGACGAGCGCGCCCTGCGCGGCCTCGAAGAAACAACGGGCGAAAAACAAACCACCGAAAAAGAATCGCCACCGCCGCCCGCGCAGGAAGGCACCGAGCCTGCCTCGGAATAACACCAGCCATAGTCCTTCACTTCTGCCTTCCGGCTTCTGCCTGTAAAAAAAGATCTTGATCTTTCCCTCAATCGATCTACGATCCCGATCCGCCGCGTGCGGAATATCCGCAACGTGATCTGTGTCAAGGATTTACGAGCATGACACCCAAGACGACCCGTTCCAGGAAAGCCAAAAAATCTGCTCGACATTCAAGACCGAAGTCACCAAGGGTACAGTACTTGCATAACCCTTTTGAATTTCGGGTTGCTGAGGAAGAGCCATCCTATGGCAAGCCGGGGCTTGAACCAATCTTCGAAGATCACAAGTTTAAGGTGAAATTATTCAAAGGCGACACCCTTGAGATTCTCCCCAAGGTTCCCTCAGAAACGGTGGATGTCATCTTTGCAGACCCGCCATACTTCCTGTCAAGCGGCGGGATCACCTGCCACGCCGGCAAAATGGTCTCGGTAAACAAGGGTAAGTGGGACGAGCCGAAAAGCGTTGAGGAGAATCACAGGTTTAACCTCAACTGGCTCGAACAGTGCCAGCGTCTGTTGAAGAAAAACGGGACAATCTGGGTCTCGGGCACTTCGCACATAATCCATTCCATCGGCTTTGCAATGCAGGTGTTGGGCTTCAAGATTCTTAACGATATCATCTGGTACAAGACTAATGCGCCGCCAAATCTCTCCTGCCGCTACTTCACACACTCCACGGAGACCGTCCTCTGGGCGGCAAAAAACAGGAAAAGCAGGCACACATTTCATTACAAAGAGATGAAAGATGAAAACGGCGGGAAACAGATGCGCAACGTCTGGGAGATAACAGCGTCCGGAAAAAACGAAAAGCGGTTCGGCAAACATCCCACACAAAAACCTGTTGCGTTACTCGACAGGATACTCCGCGCTTCCTCCATTACGGGCGATCTTGTCCTTGACCCCTTCTGTGGAAGCGGAACGACTGGTGTCACCGCAATTGGCTTAGGTAGACGATTTGTTGGGATTGAGAATGAAGATGACTACTGCGATTTGTCAATTCGCAGAGTTAATGGTGCAATTAAACAAAGGGAAGAAAACCTTTTTGCGGAGATTGCTGATGGAAAGAGGTGAAGCCGTTGCTAAACTGAAAACTTTAGAAGGCAAAGACTTAAGGCCACTTGCCGATCAGTACAAGATAACAGTATGGAAGGAGGGGAAAAAGAACAAGGGATGGGCAGGTCACGTTATGGAGCGTTTCTTGGGACTGCCATTAAATACATCTCAGGCTCCGAACTTTGGCTCTTGGGAACTGAAGATTGTCCCGTTGAAGCGGCTATGTAAAGGTGACGTAGTGCTTAAGGAGACAATGGCTATCACAATGATAGACTCTGTGAATGTGCTTGATAAAGAATTTGAGGAAAGCCACCTTCTGGCAAAACTAAAAAAAATGGTTGTTTGTGCTCGCATGTATGAATCACAAGAGGAGAAGTCATCCGTCTTGGTGAGAGTTGCTACATTCGATTTAGGTAACCGACGCCTCTACGACCAGATCAAATCAGATTATGAAGAAGTAAGAACAAGCATTCGCTCATCAGGATTTAACTCGTTGACGGGCAAGATGGGCAGATTAGTTCAGCCTCGTACCAAGGGCCCAGGACACGGCAGTAGAACTCGTGCTTTCTATGCGCGAAAGCCTTTGGTTTCACATATCCTTGGGCTTTCGAAGCTTTCGAATCTCTGAAGAGTGCTCCAGCAACTGCGTGATGAGGGACTGGTCAGGCACCCGGGCGTGGGGCTGTGGCAGGGGAGATGAAGTTCTCGGGGCGGCCCCAAAAAAAAGCGCGCCTGGCAGGGCTCGAACCTGCAACCTTCGGCTTCGTAGGCCGCTACTCTATCCAATTGAGCTACAGGCGCGTACTCTCCTTTTAACATTATTTGCTCCCCATTTCAAGACTCTTCGCCAATCCCGCATTTTTGCCGTATTCGCAGCAGGAAAACAGAGGGCAGGGCAGCAGGACGGGCAAAACCTGAAAATTCTCAAGTTGCCCGTTTTTCCCCTCGTTGTTCGCTGTATGGCAAACAAGTGTGCCTGGTAAACCGTGCAACAACGCTCCAAACGGTGACAGTCACTAATCTACGAATCTCCCCCGACAAGGTCGGGGT
>JBDRIB010000026.1:0-2248 GCA_043816375.1 Planctomycetota bacterium
GTCCCCTGTGCATTCCACAAAAGGATGACAGTCACTAATCTACGAATCTCCCCCGACAAAGTCGGGGTCGATTCCGTAATTAGTGACAGTCACCTTTTGCTCCGTAATTGGTGACAGTCACCTTTTGCGTTGTAATTAGAACCGTTCCGGTCGCAAATTGCGGTTGGTAATTCCAGGACGGGTCCGAAACGGCGGTTACCGAACAATCCGGATGTGATTGCTGAAGAGCCAGGGACGGCCCGTAATCCGGCCTTCGATGCGATAGACACCGGGGCCGGGCGGCCTGAAGTCGAACCTGTCCGACTGAAATGAAGCGACCGGCGCGCCGCTGCGGATGACCGTATATTCGGCCGCGACCGGGCCGGCGGCGTGGAGTCCCAACTCCGGTGAAAATTTTATCCTCTCCCCCATCAGCGCCTTCCTTTCGCCGTCCTGCGCGAAGAATTCAAATCCCTCCGCGTCCGCGACGGCGTTGTTGGCGAAGTATGACCTTGCCGACGCTATTGCGTCGACAATCGCCCGGGCGCTTCGTTGCTCAGCGCGGTCCGGCCCGTGGGGACCCTCCCCGGAGTCCGGCCCCTCCGGCGTTACCGTAACGTGCGTGAGGAGCGCGCGGAAAAGTTGCTCGTGCGGGAAAACGACTTTTTTGCTGAAAGGCACCTTCCGTGCGTGGTTGTCCAGCGCGCCTATGCCGGCGACGCGGCGTTTCATATTCAGCCTGTCCCACCTCTGAAGCAGCCGCGGACTGGGGCCGCGCAGCCAGTCGTCCGGTCTGCGCCACTGGCGGAGCAGTTTCGTCGGCTTTAGCGCGCCGACCCAGTCATGCATATACGACCATATCTCCAGCCCGTCGAAATGCGCGCTCGGAAATTTGCTCCAGGCCAGGTGATGCTGCAAGAGCCACGGCTTGAACAGCGACCACGGATGCGCGATGAACAGCCTGCCCCCGTCCCGGGCGATGTCCTTCATTCGCTCGAAGTAAGGTTTTCCCGTGTACGGCTTGTGCGACGGCACGCCGAAAACCAGTATGTGGTTCTTTGCGAAACGGCGGAATGTCAGTTCGTATCCGCAGATGACGAGCAGTTTTCCGTAGCGGCGCTGGTATGCGAACTGTTTCGGCGTGAGTTCGTTATGGTCCGTGACAATCAGGAAATCGAGGCCGGCATTCTGCGCGGCTTCGATTATTTCCTCCATCGAGCAGTCGCCGTCAGAGAAATCCGAATGTATATGTATGGCGCCTTTATACGTTCCGGGTTGAATCACTCGCTGTATCCTCGGGCCCTTTATCGATGTCCACTTTGAGTTCACGTTCGATTTCTTCCGCGGAGGGTTTCTTGCCGAGAGTCAGCACCACGATAGCGCCGGGCAGGCTCCACAGCGTTCGCGTGATGTTGTAGAGTACGCCCATCGTCGTGCCCTCGCTCAGCGGCACCCGCGCCACCGACAGCAGTCTGCTGAACGACGCCTCGCCTATGCCCCAGCCGGCCAGCGAAATCGGTATCGCCATTATCATAAATATCACCGGCAGGAAGACGAAAGACTCGTCATAACTCAGCACGGTAACGCCTATCGCCCGCGCGTACACGAAACTCCCGCTTATCATAAAGGAATGCCCGATTAAGGATAGTATTATCGCCGCCAGGACCGTCTTCTTGTGATAGCGGTAGATGAAGATGGCCTGGTCCGCTTCCTTCAGTATCCTCTGCAATCCCTGTAGCGGGATTTTCTTTATCAGTTTCGTGATGGGGATAATCCTTCGCATCCTGTGGCTGAAAAGCACCAGCGCAATCAAGCATACTGCGCCCATAAATACCACAACGGTCAGCGCCGCGCCGCGAAAACGCAAATCGCCCAGATTGAACAGTATCGCGCCTCCGGAAAGCAGCGCGAGACAGACTATGCCGATGATGCGGTCAATGAACACGGCGATTACCGCGCCGGCCTTCTTGTCGGTCGAGCGCGCCGCGTAGTAGGCCTTCGCCGCGTCGCCGCCGGTAAGGCCGGGCATAACATTGTTGAAGAAGAACCCGAGGAAGGTGAGTTTGACGGCGTACCAGAAGGACACCATTATTTTCTGCACGCGCATCAGCATTATCCATCTGATAACGCCGGTAAGGTTAATCACTCCGTAAAGGAGGAACCCCAGCACGAAAAGCCCGGGCGTGATGCTCTTTACTATGGAAAGGAATCCTCGGGAGAAATAACTGACGGAGATGTCTTTCACCGGGGGGTTTTTATCCGGACTGTT
>JBDRIB010000027.1:0-3409 GCA_043816375.1 Planctomycetota bacterium
ATGATGTGGAGTCGGTCGCGGCTCTGAACTTCGCCCGGCTGCAGGAGGCGCTCCGCTCGCTGGAGGAGATTGCGCGGGTCATCGCGCCGGAGGCTTCGGCCCGGCTGCAATCTTACAGATTCGCGGCATACGCGCTCCACACAGGCGTCTCGACGGCGTTGAGGCGGCGGGGTATGCTCGATGGCGCGCGGCTGTACGCCCTGCTCACGGGCAGCTTGGCGCCGAAGGGACTGGAGAGAACCGCCCGCCTTTTGCTGAGGGGCGGAGTCGATATTATTCAGTTGAGAGAGAAGTCGCTCGCCGACCGGGAACTGCTCGGAGCGGCCGCGAAGGTCGCGGCGCTTTGCCGCCGGGCGGGCGCGTTGTGCATCGTGAACGACAGGCCGGATATCGCGCTTGCCGCCGACGCCGACGGGGTTCACCTGGGCGGCGGAGATTTGCCTGTGCGGGATGCGCGGCGGGTCCTGGGCGAGGCGAAAGTTATCGGCGTTTCGACCCGCAGTCTGGCCGGGGCGAGGCGCGCCGAACGCGACGGCGCGGATTATGTTGCTATCGGCCCGGTGTATAAGAGCAGGGTTGCCGCCGGGAAGAGGCCGATTTCGCCGGCCGTGCTTCGCGCGGTTGCGCGCACAATCCGGATACCGGTGTTTGCGATAGGAGGGATAGATTCCGGGAATCTGCCCGCCGTGCTGAAGTCCGGCATAAGCAGGGTCGCCGCATGCACGGCTCTTGTCGCGGCGAAGGAACCGGACGCGGCGGCGAGGAAATTCAAAAGAATATTAAGAAGCACCCGGCGCCGGCACACCGGCAAGTAATTGCCCACGTTAGGAGATGGCGATATGAAGGATATCCTGAAAAGCATCGTGACCGTCGCCAAGGCGGATTACGCTGAGATACGCGTCGAGGAAACACGGTCTTCGAGAATCTCCTACAAGGGGAAAAACCTCGAGACGATTGCCGAATCGACGGACTTCGGCGGGTGCGTCCGGGCGCTCGTCAGGGGCGGCTGGGGATTTGTCTCGTTCAACAGCCTGGACGACCTGGAGGGCAAACTGAAAAAGGCCATCGAGCAGGCCGCAATCATAAGCAAGGAAATCGACAAGTCCACGAAACTCGCGCCCGCCAAAATCATCGAGGATACGGTCCGCTTCAAACCCAAAAACGACCCGCGCAAGGTGAGCCTGAAGGAGAAGCAGGAAACGCTCGCCGCCTACAACGACATCGTCCTCAGTTTCGACAAACGCATCAACACATCGAGCATCGACTACTTCGACAAGTTTTCCACGATAACGTTCGCCAACTCCGAGGGCAGCGTCATCGAGCAGCATAAAATGGACATCGGCGGCAACATCGCCGCGGTGGCCAACGACGGGACGGAGACGCAGATTGGGCGGTTCGGGTTCGGCAGTTCCGACGATTTCGGATGCGTGCTGAACAAGGGCGATGAAATAAGGGCCATCTGCCAGATGGCGGTGGATTTGCTGAGTGCGAAGTCCGTGAAGGGCGGCGAATATCCGGTGATAATCGACCAGATTCTCGCGGGTGTCTTCGTGCACGAGGCGTTCGGACACCTGAGCGAGGGGGACAATGTTTACGAGGACAAGAACCTGCAGAAACTGATGAAACTTGGCGAGGTGTACGGCTCGGACATCCTGAACATCTATGACTCGGGCATTGACGCCGGCTACCGCGGCTTTCTCAAATACGACGACGAGGGCATCCCGACCGAAAAGACGCACCTGATAAGACACGGCAAACTGGTCGGCAGGCTCCACTCGCGCGAAACCGCCGGAGTGATGGGCGAGACGCCCACCGGCAACGCGCGCGCGATGAGTTACCGCTACCCGCCCATCTGCAGGATGCGCAACACCTGCATCGAGGCGGGCGAGTCATCGTTCGAAGATATGATAAAGGACATCAAACTGGGCGTGTACGCCAAAAAGAGTTACGGCGGCCAGACCAGCGGCGAGATGTTCACATTCTCCGCGGGCGAGGCATATATGATACGCGACGGCAAGGTAGCCGAACTCGTGAAAAACTGCTCCCTGAGCGGGAACGTTTTCCACACGCTCAAGAACATAGATGCGCTGGGCAACGATTTCAAAATCCACGATTCCGGCGGCGGCTGCGGCAAGGGCGGCCAGATGCCCCTGCCCGTCAGCCACGGCAGTCCGCACGTCCGAATCAAAAATGTTGTTATTGGAGGGCGAGGCTGATGGAGCGCGTTCTCAACGAGGCGAAAAAGCAGTTCGACAGGGCGGAAATCTTCCGCCTGACCAGCAACTCCACCCAGGTGGATTTCGAGCATAATCGCCTGAAAAAGATCGACACGTCCGAGGATTTCGGTCTGGCCCTGCGGGGCGTGAAGGGGGGCAAAATCGCCTTCTCGACGACCACGAAGCCCGATGACATCGAGGGCGTGGTAAAGACCGCGCTGGACGTTATCGACTTCTCGCCGGAGTGTCGGTTCGACTTCTCCGGCGAACCCGGAAAGATGCCGACCGAGCCGCCCCTTTACTCCGAGCGCACCGCGTCGGTCACGGTGAAGGAAATGGTGGACACGGGCAAAGAGATGGTGGAGAAAATCCGGAAATACGACGACCAGATTCAGTCCTTCGTGGGATTCGGCACGGAAAGTTCGGAGGTCTCGCTCGCCAACACCGAGGGACTCAATTTCACCTGCAATAAGACCGGCGCCGGCTTTGCCGTCGGCGGCAGGCTCATCGAGGGCCAGAATATGGTGCTCGTTTTCGAATCGCGTTCCGCAATAGAATACGACTTCGACTTCGACGGCATCGTGAGCAAAGTCATCAAAGACTTCGAGATTGCCCGGAAAAACGTCGATTTCAAGGGCGGTGTACTGCCGGTCATCCTGACGCCTCACGCGGTCAGCGACCTGCTGCTGCCGATAATGGCCTGCTCCAACGGCAGAGCGGTGGCCAAAGGCATCTCCCCCTGGCGCGGAAGAGCGGGAGAGCAAATGCTCGACAAACGCGTAACCATCTGCGACGACGGCCTGCTGGCAAACGGAATCTCAACCGCATATATGGACGACGAAGGCGTACCCTCCGGCAAAACCGCACTGATAGAAAAAGGCGTGCTGAAAAACTTCATCCACGACCTCGACTCCGCCGCCGCCCTCGGCGCGACCCCGACCGGCAACGGGCGGCGCACGAAACGCTACGGAAGTTCCAGAGACGCATCCAGCCCCCCGTCGCCGTCCATAACCAACATCGTGATGGAGGGCGGAGAGAAGAGTTTCGACGAAATGATGCGCGAGATGGGCGACGGGCTGCTCATCGACAGGCTGATGGGCACGATGATGGGCAACCTTTACGGCGGCGCGGTCGGCGGGAACGTTCTTCTGGGCTACAAGGTCGAGGGCGGTGTGCGCGTAGGCCGAATCAAG
>JBDRIB010000028.1:0-3461 GCA_043816375.1 Planctomycetota bacterium
GGAATCGAGCCCCCCATAGGGGGGCGAGATTCGTAGATTAGAACCGGTCCTCAGATGAGCAAATTGCATATCATACGGAACTCAAAAGGTGACTCCGCCAAACATATTGGCGGATAAATCCGCCACAAACCGTCGGCGGACAAGTGTCACAGTAAGATGCAATTTGCTAAAGGAACGCGGTTAAGCCTCAAATGCCGTCGGAAAACAGTCAGTCCACTTGATTAAATAACCGATAAAAAAATCGGGTTGACGGTTTATAGTTTATAAAGTAAACTGGCGTGGCCGCGCGTTGTCGTGAAAGGTGACTGTCACCAATTACCCCTCGGACCCTGACCCGTACGGGGAACGGGCGGAGCGCAGCCCCCCTGATTCATCAGGGGGCCAGCTCGTAGATTGGTGACTGTCACCGTTCCATCCAATCAAAAAGCAACAAAGCGGCTACGCGTTGGCGCAAGTGAAAAAAGAAAATGAAAGGACGCCAATGAAATCAATCCCGTTCTTTGTGTGTTTTCTCTTCATCGTCGTTCTCAGCGGCTGCGCGCATACGTCATACAATGATATAATGGCGCAGGAGAGAAAGACACACCCCCCGGTGGTTTCAAACCCGGATGCACAATGCTGGGAGAACGATATTGATATCATTATCTCGTCTGTTCCCGAGCAGACCACGCCCGAACCTGTAATTACCCCCGAACCCCCGCGTCCGGAGCCGGTTGTAAACAGCGAATCTAACTGGGACGTGGGTATTACGAACAAATGGACTCACATCGTCATTCATCATTCCGCCACGAAAAACGGCAATGCCGCGCAGTTCGACAGGATTCACCGGATGCGCGGCTGGGACAGAGGCCTGGGCTATCACTTTGTCATCGGAAACGGAAACGGGTCCCCGGAAGGCAAAATAGAAGCCGGGCCGCGCTGGAAAAATCAGATTCGCGGCGCGCATGCGGGCGTCGCCTATTACAACCAGCACGGCATCGGTATCTGCCTCGTGGGGAATTTCGAGGAGACCAAACCGGACAGGGCTCAAATCGACGCACTGGTTAAACTCATTCGCTGGCTGCAGATAAAGTGCGACATACCCGCAAAGAATGTCCTCGGCCACGGCGACATCAAGAGCACCCTGTGCCCCGGGAAGAACTTCCCTATGAATGAAGTCAAAAGACGAATTTTGAACTAATGACAACCCTTCTGGTCCGCGTTTTTTCCCGGCAAGATGGCATACCATTCCAGAAATGCTCCTTATCCTTCGCGGCCCGTCCGGCTCGAGCCGATAAAATCCGAAATGCAACCCGAGGACGCTTTCCGGAAAATCGCAAACCTGAACGGTTGTTTCTTCCTTGATTCCGCCCTTTTCAATCCGCGATTCGGCAGGTACTCCTTTCTCGGCGTGGAACCCGTGCTTACGCTTAAGGCCGACGGCGACCTGATAACGCTGCGGGGGGAGGAAGGAGAGAAGAATTTCAGGAGCAACCCCTTCGAGGCGCTTCGGCAGGTTATAAGGTCGTATGCGCCGCTCTTCGAACGATTCTCCCTGGGACCGCCGTTCGTCGGCGGACTGGTCGGGTACCTGGGTTATGATTTGAGGCATTTCATCGAGCGGCTCCCTGCATCGGGGCGCAGAGACCAGCGCTTTCCGGATATGTATTTCGGCCTGTATACGAGCGTGCTCTGCTGGGACGCGGTCGAAAAACAGTGGGTTCTCGCGAATACGGAAGCAGGAGCGAAGAGCAGCGCCGCTGAAATCCTTCGCGAGGCGCTGGCGGGCGCAAAGCCCTCCGCGGAGGAAAATGCACCGCGCGAGCCCGCAAAAGCACCCGTCCTCTCCTCGAACTTCACGAAGACCGAATATCTCCGCGCCGTTCAAAGAGTGAAGGATTACATCACCGCCGGGGACATCTTCCAGGCGAATCTCTCGCAGCGCTTCGAGACGAAATGCACGCTAAGCCCCGCGAACCTCCACGCCCGTCTCCGCCGCGACAATCCGGCGCCGTTTGCGGCCTTTATCCGGCTGGACGATGAACGCTGCGTGATGAGTTCGTCGCCCGAGCGATTCCTGCGCATTGCAGGCCGGGACGTCGAGACCCGGCCCATCAAGGGAACGCGGCCGCGCCACACGGACCCCGGGACAGACGAGAAAATGAAGAGCGAACTGCTGGCAAGTGAAAAAGACGCCGCGGAACTGGCGATGATAGTCGACCTCGAGCGGAACGACCTGGGGCGGGTATGCGAATTCGGTTCAGTAAGGGTCACGGAGCCGCGCGTCCTGGAAACCTATGCGACCGTGCACCATCTCGTGGCGACGGTCGTCGGACGGCTGCGCTCCGACGCGGACATCGTGTCGCTGCTGGAGGCGTCGTTCCCCGGCGGTTCGATACCGGGAGCGCCGAAAATTCGTGCGATGGAAATAATTGACATGCTTGAACCGACCGCGAGAAGCGTGTATACTGGTTCCACGGGTTATATTGGTTTCGGCGGATACGCCGATATAAACATTGTGATTCGGACGCTTTTACTGGATGGCGAGCGTGTGACTTTTCAGGTGGGCGGCGGCATCGTCGCGGATTCCGACCCGCAACTCGAATTTGAGGAAACGATTCATAAGGCCGCCGGAATTATGAAGGCACTTCGTCTCGCGCCGCCCCGGTAGAGAGTGCAAAATGGTTGACGAGATGGACACACCAGACAGAGCCGAACCTCTCGTTAGATGTTACGACGTCCTGGACGGGAGACTCGTCCCTTCGGATGAAGGGAGACCCGGCCCCTTTGACCGGGGGTTTCTCTATGGTGACGGCTTATTCGAGACCCTCCTGGTTCGCAACGGCAGGCCCGTCTTGCTGGCCGAGCATATCGGCAGGATGGCTTCGTCCGCTGATTTCCTGAACATCCCCGCCCTGCCCCATATATCCGTTATCACGGCTGAAATCGACGACGCCCTCCGCAGTGCTGCGGGAACCGACGCCGTCCTCAAATTAATACTCAGCCGTGAAGGCGACGGCCGCTACGACTGTATCGACCACAAGTGTCTTTTCGTGGTTCAGGTGCTCCCCCACACGCCACCGCCGCGCGAGGTTTACGAGAACGGGGTCGGTCTGCTTACATCCAGAGCACGCCGGAGCGCGGAGTCGCCGATATATCGCCACAAGACACTCAACTACCTTGAAAACATTCTTGCACGGCGGGAAGCGCAATCCGCAGGAGCATACGAAGCCCTTATCATCAACACGGACGACTTCATCGCCGAGTGCTCGATGTCGAACATTTTTTTCATTGACGGGGAAAAACTCCTGACGCCTTCGCTGGAGTGCAACGTCCTGCCCGGAATCACGCGAACCTGTGTTCTGTCTCTCGCTGCGGGTGCCGGGATCCCCGTGTCGGAGCAACCGCTTGCATTTATCGATATCCTGCAGGCCTCCGAAGTTTTTATAACGAATTCGCTCGCCGGCATCGTGCCCGTGCGC
>JBDRIB010000029.1:0-2874 GCA_043816375.1 Planctomycetota bacterium
GTATGTATTATCTCAACCTTCTGCGCATAACGCCAGCGAGCACCGCAAGCCCGCTTGCGCTCCCAATCATCAGGAAAATGGTGGAAGGTTCGGGCAGGATGCCGATGTCAAGGGCGTCCAGGTCGTAAACCAGATCGCCCATTGCCCACAGGGTTTGCCCTGCCGGAAAGCCCGTGGCTGTGCTAATCGGACTGCCGAAGAAGATGCCCGACGCGGCGTCGAAGTACGTGGTGACGCTCGTCCCGTCGTACAGGAAGATGGTGTCGCCGTCGAAGTACTGGCCGCCGAAGAACGCGTCAACGTCGTCGTTGATGGTGGTACCCCATTGCTGGTAGAGGCTGTACAGGCCGTCGTCGACAACGGAGAACAGGACGTAGTCGTCGCCGATATCGAACACGCCGTCGTCGTCAACGTCCTCAATAACCAGCGCGTCTATGTCGAAGACATACTTCATAAAGTTGTTGAGTGCATCGTAGCCGGCGACCGGAGTGTCGGTGTAGACGTTAATCCATCCCAGATGTGCAGCTTGTCCATCACTGCGGTATCAGACGTGTTGTAGGTGGTCGGCAGCACCCACTGGCTGGCAACGCTGTCCCAAGTCCAGACGGGGACCTTCTCGAACCAGTCGATATCTACGATATCGTCTGCCCATATCCTTTCGGAAACGGCGCCCAACTCGGGGCTCCAGGCGTAGTCCGGGTCGACGTTCCAGAAATCCATGCCCAGCATAAGGCCCGCCAGTTTCCACGAATCCACGAAAAGGCCTCTCTCGACAACGCCCTCGGCACCCGTGCCCTGGGAGCCGCCGTAGTTGACCACCTGGTTTTGCCAGATTTTAAATTCGTAGTTGTCCGGCATGGATAGCTCAAGCTCGGCAGTCGTGTCGTCACCCGGATATCCAGGGTGGTTGCCGATGAGTTTGAAGGCGCGCTCAGCCTCCGTATCGCCCGGGAGGCCGCTGCTGTTAGTCGGGACGTACATATCGCCTGACGCGTCGTAGAGCCAGTCGTAAGGCGATGTGGGCCCGTCGGCGTTGCCTATGGGCTGGTAGGTCCTTGACTCCCAGCATACGTCGCCGTGGTGCGCCCAGCCGGACCCGAGTCCCGTATGGAGGAACTCATCGCGTTCCAGGATATACCGTCCGCTGACGCCGTAGCCGCCGGGATTGGTGATACCGGCGCCGGCGAGGTACAGGTCATAGTCGTCATACCACTGGACTACCGCGCCGCTGCTCGCGGGATAGTTGACATCGTCGTACGGCAGGTCCATGCGCTGGGAGTAAGTTGTTGAGTTAACCGTAACCGGCAGGAACCAGTTGGTGCCGTCAAAGGTCGGGGCGCCCAGACTCTCGTCGGCCGGTTCATTTGGGTTGATGTAGTATTCGTCACCCGCATAATAGCCGTTATTGGTGCCGGTCCAGAACTTGTTGGATCTGGTGGTGCCGGTCAGCACGTTATCGTCCTTGTGGAGTTGGCCCGTCGCGCCAAAGGTCATATAGACGGTATCGTCGTCC
Organism: Planctomycetota bacterium; assembly: GCA_043816375.1. Lineage (GTDB taxonomy): Bacteria > Planctomycetota > B129-G9 > B129-G9 > B129-G9 > JBDRIB01. The sequence goes on from JBDRIB010000029.1 coordinate 1,514, forward strand.
TGGTTTCTGTTAACCCAGGTACACATATCGGCGCGGTAATAATCCGAGTTGATGGAGTTGTAGTGGTCATAGACCATGTTCTCGTCGTCGAACTCGGTGTTCCACTCCAGCGCGGTGATGTTCGTGCCCTGGCTGACGCCAAGGGTGTCATATACGCCGTCATCCTGGAGGGGCCTGTTGTAACCGTGCTTGATTATCGCCTCGACTTCGTCGTCGCCTATCTCGATAATGTCAGCATTGTCGAATAAGCCGACGTTCGAGTAGTCCTCACGGATAGCGTAACGGATGGCCGCATGGCCGGTGCCTATGGCATCAATCCAGTCGCCGATGTTGTTGGACACCGAAAAGCCGTTTAACGGGCCGGTGATGGATGACCAGTAACACTGCCCCTGGTAAGTATAAGCGGTTCCATCTCCCAGCGACTGGCCGGCATCGGAATTGAGCTTGGTAGTATGCCACTTTCCATCCGCGGCCTGTTCCACGTTTCCGGTGCCGAAGGCCCAGTCGAACTTATAGACCGGTTGCGGATTGGCGAACGGTTTCATCCAATCAGGTACTTCACCGGAGTAGCCCTCAGTCGGGAAGGCTGCGGAGGAGACCCAAAGGAGAGAAAATACGGCGATAACAGTGATAATTGTCAATTGCTTTTTCATAACTCACCTCCGTAAACAGATAGTTTCTCAAGGTCTTCGAAAACTACTTCCGCCGCTTCAACACAACTCCCGCGAATCCGAGAAGCGCGGGCGCAAGAAGTAGAAGCGTGGCCGGCTCGGGGATTGGTGCTGATACGGTGATTGTATGTGCAATACTGTCGTTGATTCCAAGACCGTCAGCGTTCAATACAACGGTGTATTCGCCTGCTTCGAACAGGTCGAATTTCGGGTCCCGGAAGGAAACTGTCCTGTGAAAACCATCTGGACCCGAAACCTCCCACTCCAACTCTGCGGCAATGCCTTCGCATTCATCGAACAGTTCGAGCACCCAGCACCATTCGCCGCCCGGGTCGTCCGGATACAGGTTCCACGAGAATTCGGCTTCCAGTTCGAAACTGAGGCGCCTCACCATTATACGGTCATCATAACTAAGGTCGTCCCAGGCAATGACGAATTCGCCGATATCATTGATTGAAACCGCCTGGTTCGACGCTATCTCACTGGCATCGGCTGCCATAAACTGTGTGCCATATGTAGTTCCATCGGCGAGGAAGCGCTGGCCGAAGATACCGCCTTCGCTATCCCACACGACAACGTATTTGCCGATGCCGTCCATTGCCAGCAAGGGACTGTGCCCGTCGGCAAGAAAGGTCTCGCCGGTTAGCGGCGTGCCCGCAGAGTCGTACCATCGAGACATTACTCCCTGCG
>JBDRIB010000030.1:0-5721 GCA_043816375.1 Planctomycetota bacterium
AATCTACGAATCTCGGCACAGGGGACTGTCCCCTGTGCATTCCACAAAAGGATGACAGTCACTAATCTACGAATCGCGCTCGCGCTGCTCCCGCGATTCCGTAATTAGTGACAGTCACCTTTTGCTCCGTAATTGGTGACACTTGTCCGCCGACGGTTTGTGGCCCCTACAGGCCACCCGTAGGGGTGGCGGAGTCACCTTTCGCGTTTTCATTATCCATTCAATCAATAGTTGACGATCTTGAAAAAGAAAAGGCGGCCCGTCGGGCCGCCCTTGAATTTCGGGGAATCCTTCTTTGGCTTATTCCGCTCCGTGCTTGCGCAGCAGGTTAGCCACATCCTGGTAGCCGTTCTCTGTCGCCAGATTAAGCGGGGTGTTGCCGTTGTTGTTTTTCGCTTTCACATCCGCGCCCCCGGCGATGAGGAGTTCGACGATTTCTTTGCAACCTCTCTCCGCCGACAGGTGCAGCGGGGTCATACCGTTGTTGTCTATTGCCTTTACATCCGCGCTTTTGCCGATAAGGAGTTTGACAATCTCCCTGCAACCTTCCTGTGCCGCTATGTGCAGCGGTGTCGCGCCGTCGTCGGCCTTTGCCTTGACGTCCGCACCTTTGGAGATAAGGAGTTCGGCCACGTCCTTGCGGCCTCCCCATATTGCCTGGTGCAGCGGCGTTGCGCCGTAGTCGTCCTTTGCCTTGACGTCCGCGCCCTTGTCGATAAGGAGTTCCGCCACGTCTTTCCGACCGTCCCACGCCGCCCTGTGCAGCGGGGTTGCGCCGTCGTTGTCCTTTGCTTTTACATCTGCGCCCTTGCCGATAAGGAATTCAGCCATATCCTTGCGGCCATCCTCCGCCGCAATGTGCAGGGGAGTCACTCCGTAGTTGTTCTTTGCCTTTACGTCCGCGCCCTTGCCGATAAGAAATTCGGCCATCTCCTTGCGACCTTGCTGCACCGCCTGGTGCAGCGGCGCTCCGCCGTCGTTGTCTTTCTCCATAACGTCTGCGCCCTTGCTGAGGAAGAGTTCGGCAATATCCTTTCGTCCTTCCTGGGCCGCTATGTGCAGCGGAGTCGAGCCGTCATTGGCCTTTGCCTTGACGTTTGCGCCCTTGTCGATAAGCAGTATCGCCATATCTTTGCGACCTGCCCATGTCGCATAGTGCAGCGGGCCGGCGCCGTCGTTGTCCTTGACATTGACATCCGCGTCCTTGCTGATAAGAAATTCGGCTATGTCGATGCGTCCTTCCTGCGTTGCATAGTGCAGCGGGCTCACGCCGTAGTTGTCCTTGTCGTTGACATCCGCGCCTTTGCCGGCAAGAAATTCGGCCACGCTACTGCGACCTTCCCTCGCGGCATAATGCAGCGGCGACAGCCCCCCATTGTCCTTTGCCTTGACGTCAGAGCCTCCGGCGGCGAGGAGCTCCACAAGGTTTATCCGGCCATTCATTGCGGCATAATGCAACAGGGTGCGATTCTCTTCGTCCCTCACGTCGCTGCCGGCGAGGGTCGCATTGGCTTTGACCAGTTTCGTCACCTGCTCCCAGTTGCCTTCCTCCGCCGCTTCGAAGGCCTTTGACGCTTCTTCCTCCAGGTGCTGCTTTTCAGCATCCTTATCGGTTTTCTCGTCAGCGGCAGCCGGTTGGCCGCAGGTTGTGTCGGGGACAATAAAGCCGAGGTACGCAATCGCGGAAACAATAAGAAGGGAAAGAATAATGTGCCTAAGCATTGCTCCATCTCCCAAAAAAAGGTCATCCTTTGTCACATTTCCGGAATCATCTCAGGGACAGGGAACTACTTACCATAATAACTGCGGACAGGCAAGTATAGAATTTCCCCGGGCGGATTGTTCCTGAGTTTTGGATTATTGCTCTTTTATTGGATAAAGAAGCACCTGGCAAGGTGACATTTATCAATCTACACCCCGACTTTCGCATTGCAAAAGGATGACAGTCACTAATCTACGAATCTCGGCACAGGGGACTGTCCCCTGTGCATTCCACAAAAGGATGACAGTCACTAATCTACGAATCGCGCTCGCGCTACTCCCGCGATTCCGTAATTGGTGACAGTCACCTTTTGCTCCGTAATTGGTGACAGTCACCTTTTGCATTGTCACCTTTCGAGTTTCTTTTGTACAGGCGTCCTGCGCTTCCGGTTTCGCCCGCCGCATCCGCACCGGCGGAGCGGGTAAGCCTTTCGCCTATTTCAATTTGAAGAGCGACAGGAGGGCGCTTATCTGCTGGTCGGTGTAACCGGCCTTGCGCAGTTCAATGACGATTTTTTCTATTTCTTCAGGCGAGGGTGCGGGGTCGGTCGGGCCGCGCCGCTCGAACATCTTCATCATCAGTTCAATCTGGTCTTCCGCGAAGCCGGCGGATTTGAGCAGTTCTTCCGGCGTTCGCGGCTGAGGCGCCGGTGGCTTCGGTTCCGGGCCGGGTGGGGATGCAGGCATCTCCTTGATTTCGAATTCCCTGGTTTTCAGCGTGGCGAGGGCTTTTATCTTGCTGCCATTTCTGTCGATAATCATTTTCAACTGCTCGCCTGTGCCTGCCTCGGTGATTATTGCCTGGAGGTCTTCCAGCGTCTTGACGGGCTTGCCGTTCGCCTCTTCTATGATATCGCCTGCTCGCAGGTCTGCGTCGGCGGCGCTGCTGCCTTCGACCACTTCGGTGATTTGGACACCGGGTTCGGCGCGCTGCATGTCGGCCATTATGCCGAGGAACGGATATTTGTTCTCACATTTGTATTCCTTGCAGAACTTGACGCAGTCGCCGCCGGTTGCGGTGTCGATGGCCTTGATGAGCGATTCGGTGTTTATTTTCTCCAGTTTTTTTACTTCGTCGATGATTTTGGCGTAGCGCTTCTCCTTGTACTTCTCGTGCAATTCAGCGAAGAACTGGTAAAGCGCCGCCTGGTGTTCCGGTCTGAATCCTCTTTGCGTGGGCTTTGCCTTGAATATCGTGTCCTTTGCGGCCTCAAGCCATCCGTCGGAGAACATAAACGGCGACTTGTAGTCCTTGCCGTACATCTCCTTCATCGTCTCTACGGTAAAGAACAGTCCGTAGCCGGCCCCGAACCACGCAACCCCGGGATCCTGGGCCAGGGTCGGGTTGACATTGAAGAGTTCCACCTGGCAGGCGATGTTGGCGACGCTCAGCAAATCATTCTGAACCGATTGCGCGTCGAGTTTGAAATCCTTCGGTTCTGTCCTGACTATGGTGCACCAGTTGATTTTCTTGTTGTTCTGGTCGTAGCCGCGTTGCAGTACTCCGGGGGGGGGCGAACTGCCGGGCTTTATATGCACAATGCAAAATTCGATGGGTGTCTCCGGTTTGAAGCCAATTGTCTTGCCCGCGTTTTTTATTGCTCCGTCCAGTTTTTTTGCGAAGTTCTCCGCCGCCTCCTTCCAGCCCTCGGCGTACTTTATCGTGACGATGCCTTCCTGTATGGATTCGTATTGTTGCTTTTGCGGCACCGGCGCGGGTTCCTCGGGCTGGGTATACGCGGGCCGGGCGAGCAACACAAGGGCGAGAAGGACGAAGGGAATGGTTAGAATGCTTCTCATTGCGGTCCTCCACACGTACAGAGTGCCGGAAAAAGGGATGATATACACTGTCGTATTTTCATTTACGTCCGGGATGCCAGCCTGTTTGTCTCAATTCCTCTGGCTCCCGCAGAAAACAGGGTCTGACCCTGTTTTTTCTGTTTTTGCGGGTTTAGTGGAATTTGAAGTACTTGCGGATTTCCCAGTCGGTGACCGCGGAGCGAAACTCGTTCCACTCGGCCTTTTTGCCTGTAATATAGTGGTGGAAAGCGTGTTCGCCGAGGACTTTTCTGGCGAGTTCGGAGCGCTCGAATTCCGCGATGGCCTCTCCCAGCGTTGTGGGCAGCGTTTCGACGTTGTTCTCGGGGTCGGCCGTCTGCAGTGTTGCTTCAAAGACATTTTCTTCGCACGGTTTGATGGGGCTTAGTCCTTCTTCGATGCCCTCAAGACCCGCGGCAAGAAGCAGCGCAAACGAAAGGTACGGGTTGCACGCCGGGTCCGGCGAGCGCAGTTCCAGCCGTGTCCTCTCTTCTTTGCCGGGTTGCACGCCGGGCACGCGGATGAGCGCGGAGCGGTTCATCCGGCCCCAGCTCACGTAACAGGGCGCTTCGTAGCCGGGGACAATGCGCTTGTAGGAATTGACGAGCGGATTGGTTATCGCGCTGAGGCTCCTGATGTGCTTTAACTGCCCTGCCAGGAACCGATATGCGGTCTGCGACAGGCCGAACGTGTCGGAGGAGTCGACAAAGGCGTTTTTGCCTGTCTCTCTGTCGAGCAGGCTCTGGTTGGTGTGCATTCCGACGCCGTTTACGCCCTGCCGGGTCTTGGGCATAAACGTCGCGTGAAAACCGCTCTGCTGGGCGACGGCCTTGACGACGTAGCGCAGTGTGATTGCATCGTCGGCGTGGCGCATTGCATCTGCGTAGCGGATGTCTATTTCGTGCTGCTTGGGAGCGACTTCGTGGTGGCTCATCTCGACCTGCATTCCCATTTTTTCCAGTGCGAGTATCATATCGCGCCTGACATCCATTCCCGAGCCGGACGTGAAGTCGAAGTAATAGTTAAGGAAGCCCTCCTTTGTCTTTTCGAGCAGTTCGGGCTTGTCCAGGAATTCGCGCGGGAAGAGTTCGAACTCCTGCTCCGTGCCGACGCAGTAGACGAAACCCATATCTTCGGCCCGTTGCAGCATTTTCCTCAGGATGTGGCGCGGAGAAGATTCGTAGGGTTTGCCGCCGGGTGTCTCGACGTCGCAGATAATGCGGCACTCGGCCCCGGCAGAGCGGGGCCGCCAGGGCAGCACTGCATAGGTGGCGGGGTCGAGTCTGAGGACCAGGTCGGATTCCTGAATTCGCGCGAAGCCCTCGATGGATGAGCCGTCGAAGGCCTGGCCGTATGCAAGTGTTTCTTCCAGGCGTTCGATGGGAATGGTGGTGCTCTTGACGGCGCCGAAGATATCGACGAACTGCAACTCCACGAGTTTCACGCCGTCGTTTCGCGCACGTTCCAGGACGGCGGCCGCCTTGTCATCGCTCATAGGTCCCCTCCTTGAAACTAATTAAACGTGAAGCAAGGTAACTCTTACGAAAAGGTGACAGTCACCAATCTACGCCCCGACTTTCGTATTGCAAAAGGATGACAGTCACCAATCTACAAACCTCGGCGCCGTGGACTGTCCCCGGAGCACCCCAGGACCTGTTCTATTCTACGAGCTGGGCCCGTGAACTGCGAAAAGGTGACAGTCACCAATCTACGAATCTCGCTCGCCAGGCTCGCTCGATTCCGTAATTGGTGACAGTCACCTTTTATCCTCCGGAAACCCGGACGTAGCGCATTCTGAGGTCGAAGAGCATTCCGTCGATGAGTTTCGTCTCGTCTTCGGTCAGGTTGCCCTTCGTCTTGTCCCTCAGTACTTCCAGCAGGTCGATGGTGAATTTTGCCTGGTCGAGGTCTCGCTCCCGATTGCCGGTCATCGGGTTGTCTATCTCGCCCAGGAAGATGTATACCTGTGTGGCGAAACTGGAAATCAGAACGGCAAACGAGGCTTCCGGAAAGGGCGGACGCTGTGCGCCGGCGGCCCCTCCGGGCTCTTCTCCTTTGGTGTTCTGTTCTTTCTCCTGGTCGACGCGATTTTTCCAGCCTTCGTCCACGCGTTTTTTGTCGTCTTCCATTGTTGAATCTCTC
>JBDRIB010000031.1:0-9017 GCA_043816375.1 Planctomycetota bacterium
AAAATCAGCGATGCATTGGAACACTGGCGACACTTCGAGCATTTCTATATCAGACTCCGGAGCATTGAGAACAGATTTTACAATATGTGGCGGTACGCCGGCCTTGTTTTTAAGCGACAAGAAGAAGCATTTTTGGAATACATCAAAAAAGAGAGGGAGAACAACGGCCCAGTGGTTGCAGAACTATATAGATTCAAGAAGCGTATCAGCAACATAAGGGACAATATCGTTCACTTTGCAAAATTGGGTTTTATAATTCTGGATGGGAAGTTCCAAATACCGAACAACCTTGAAACCGAGAAAGACAAGGAGAATTACTTTATTTGGCACTCGTACTCTCACATTTCTGAGGGTGGTGTGGTCGAAACAACAGATAAAATGCGAACTGATTTCCAGAATCTTTTTGAATGGCTGAACCCGCTTGAAGACACACTGATCTCTCTTATTAATCAAGCGCTGCAACACCACGATTGTGACATTGCTGTAAATTATGATAATGTCGAAAAACGTGACACGATCCTTACAAGAGAACAACGCAAACAACTGGCTATCAAAAAATCTTCACTGGACGTGAATTCGCATGGAATTCAGACCTCCGGTGCTTCCATGTACGACTCTCTATTCCCACTATCTTGTCAGTCAAGTTGCGAAGTTTCGTCCGAAAGCGGGGCCGCACCGTCGGAGCAAATAGATGAGAGAGATGTGTCAAATAATGAGGGCGTTGATGAAAGGGACACCAATTTTGCAGAGGAAGACACCACATAGCGGAAGACGACTCAAAATCGGCAAGTAGAATATCTTGATTTTGTGATCAAAGGACTATTATTGCAGCAGTTGGAGTTTTTCAGATGGCTCACAAGGAAAAAGACCTTCAATGGCTTCTTCAAAAAGATGTACAAGATTTAATCCAGAGTCGCCTAGATCAAGAACCATGGATTACTGTCTACTCGTCAATAAACAGCGAGAATGAGAATGGAGGTGTGCATTGTGCTCTAATTCCAGAGTCTAGAGTCAAAGAGGTTCTAACATACGACTCTTGGGATTTGAAGCCATACGAGGGGATGCCCTACTACGAAAAGTATCAAGAGGACGGCACTAAGGTGTTTTACCTACGTTTCGGGGACAAAAGCGACGAAGGCATTGAGCCCCTTGTCTTTTGCAGAAGTTTCTATGGGATTAAGCCGTCCTCTGTTGAAATCTCCGAAGAATTCAGGCATTTTCATAATCTATACCATGATCATAAGACTAATAAATATATTCGAATCCGCGAAGATGGCGAAGAAGAAGAAATAATCAAATTTGAGGACAATTCAGTGAAGATGAAGGTATTACAATTGAAGCAGTTCCTCACAATCAAAGATATGAGGCTAGCGGTGTATTTCGACTTTGTGAGGAATTCATGCAGGTCCCTAGAGGAATTGGGTATCACAGAGGTAGAAGATAGGTTCAATGACAACAAAACATGTTATTCTCTAACTGTAAGAAAGGACGACTTTTCGGTTGAAAAGGACTGCAAGACATATTCTAGATTATTCGGTAAAAGGTTGCTTGCCGGCATTGACAAAGAAAAACTGGCTATCTGGCCATATGATAAACCAGCAAATCTGTACATTGATTTTGTGATAGGAGTAACTAAAAATGGGGAAAACATCTCTTACACTTGTAACCCGTCACAACTAAACAATCTCTTCGGGTCGAAGCCAGGGGCACCCAACTATTTCACGCCTGTTTTCTTTCGTCCCGATGTCTTGCAGAAATATTACGCATACCCAGAGAAGTATACGGTAGGTGATGGAAAACTATATTGCGGAGACTTGTGGGGCCTTAGAATGGACAACAACCGTAAGGATTTCGTAATCGTGTTTCTTGGAGACTTGGGCCGTGACCTCGCATATAATGAGCAAATATATTGGAAGAATTTCAACGTTCCCCCAGAAGGCGGGATAAGTGAAGTGGCAAGGACGAGAGGTTTCAAGGCCAAACCTGCCGATCCAGAAAAGGCGGATCTCCTGTTCAAACATGTCTTTGGGCAATTTCAATCAAACTGGCTAAACAAGTTTGACTGGCCTCTATTCAAATGGTTAAAAAGTGGAGATTCGTACATTTACAACTCACTTCGCGTTCCACTGGTTGATAGTCAAAAGGAATTCGATGAGCAAGTTCTGGCGTTAGCCAAAATCTTGGTCGAGTCATTGAATGTAAAGAAACTTCAAGAGGCACTCCCCAAGAAAGTAAAACACGAGAAGAGCATTACGAAGCTTGAGAGGTTTTTGATTTCACAGGGACTTGATGACTGCATGCCATACATTAAGTTCTTGAGAAATCTTTACGATCTTAGGCACGGAGCGGGGCACATAAAAGGTGAAACTTACGAGAAGGCCGCAGCGTTCTTCCATCTCACCGAAAAGTATCGCAAGACTGTGTTCGAAAATGTTCTGCGGAAGGCAATCGAATTTCTTACATACTTACAAGAACACCTTTTGTGAGCAAAACCTTCAACTGCGGATCATGGTCGGGTTTTCACATCCATGAATTGCGCCTTTGGTGAACTTGGCGTTCTTGGCGGTTTGTAAATAGGTGAAAGGTAAAAGGCTTGCCCGCCAATGTGTGTGGCGGGTCAATGGTGAAAGCATCCGTGTCTATCGGTGTCCATCTGTGGTTCCTGCTTTTCCCTCTGCGTCCTCCGTCCCTACGGACGGCCCGTAGGGGCCGCGCCTCTGCGGCTAGAGCGACTGAGCGAGGATTTCGGAGAGGTCGCAGGCCTTTACGCGCTCTTCGGCGTTGAGCGCCTTGATGCCGTCCTCGAACATCGTCATACAGTACGGACAGGCGACGACCATCATATCCGGATTCTTTTCCAGGCCTTCCTTGACGCGCGCCTCGTTTATGCGCGTGCCGAGCGTCTCTTCCATCCACATCCTCCCGCCGCCGCAGCCGCAGCAGAAGGCGTGTTCCCTGTTGCGGTCGAATTCGACCAGTTCCAGCCCCGGGATGGCGGCGAGTATCTCGCGCGGCGCGTCGTAAATATCGTTGTACCGGCCCAGGTAGCACGAGTCGTGATACATCGCCGTTCCTTTCACCTCTTTCACCGGCCTGAGGCGACCGTCGTTGATGAGTTCCAGCAGGAACTCGGTGTGGCTGTAAACCTCCAGATTGGCGCCGAATTGCGCATACTCGTTTTTGAAGGTGTTAAAGCAATGCGGGCAGCCGGTAACGATTTTCTTCACCTTGTATTTATTGAAGACCTCGACGTTTTGCTGCATCAGCATCTGCGCGAGGTATTCGTTGCCCATTCTCCGCGCGGTCTCCCCGCAGCACTTCTCTTCCGGCCCGAGCATTCCGAAGTTCACGCCGGCTTTTTTCATCAGGCCGATGAAACTCTTCGCGACCTTCTGGTTTCGCGGGTCGTAAGAGTTCGCGCAGCCCGCCCAGTATAGTATCTCCACGTCCGGGTCATCCGACAGCAGTTTAATCTCCTCGCCTTCGAGGTAGTCGTTCCGCTTGTCGTTGCCTATCTGGTAGGGGTTGGCGTTGTTCTCCATCCCCTTGAAAACGTTCGTCACTTCCGCCGGGAATCGGCTTTCCATAAGCACGAGGTAGCGGCGCATATCGACTATCGCGCGCGGGTGCTCGATGAGGACGGGACAGGACTGCGCGCAGGCAAGGCAGGTCGTACACGACCACAACTCGTCGTCTTCAATCGCGCCCTCGCCAATCAGCGGCTTCTGTTCCGCCTCTGATGCGCTCTCGCCTCCGGACGAATCGGATTTCGGTTTGAGCAGGATGTCCCTGCTCTCGAGCAGTTTTTCCTTCAACTTGCGGATAACCAACTTCGGGTTCAGCGGCTTGTCGGTGAGATACGCCGGACAGGCGACCGTGCAGCGGCCGCACTCGGTGCACGCATATCCGTCAAGCAACTGCTTCCAGGTGAAGTCCGTCACGCTGCCTGCGCCGAAGGATTCCGCCTCTTCGTCCTCCAAATCCATCTTCTTCAGTTCGCCCCTGGGAGCGAAGTTCACGAAGAAGCAGTTAGGTATCGCCGCCAGGATGTGCAGGTGCTTCGAATAGGGAATGTACACAAGAAAGGCAAGGAGCACAACGACGTGCACCCACCAGGTGATTTCGTGCAGCGCCAGGAGCGAGCCGGGAGAACCGCCGTCGATAATCGCCTTTGCCAGACCGGTAAACGGCGGCACATAGGCATTTTTCTCGCCCCAGAGCAGGTGCTCCGACGCATCGGAGAGGAACATCGAGACCATCAGCACGAGTATCAGGGACAATATCAGGCCGGCGTCGAACATCGCGTGCGCGGTCCACTCCAGCCGCTCCGGCCGGAAGAAATAACGCCGCACCGCGGTAATGAACACAACCACGATGACGACCATCCCCATAATGTCCTGCAGCGTGATGAGGATGGCGTATGGCACAGGCGAAATGAAGTCCAGCGAGAAGCGCATCGCGACACCGCGGATAAGCGTCTCGGCCGTCTTTATCATAAGAACGAGAAATCCCCAGAATATAAAGAAGTGCGTCCAGCCGCCGAACTGGCTGACGACCCGCCGCTGGCCGAAGGCGTTTACGAGCGCGGACTTTATACGGGCGGGAATTCGGTCGAAACGGTTTTCGCTTTTTCCTTTGAGCATCAGCCTGATAAGCAGCACGACGCGCCTGCCGAAAAGGGCGACCGCACCGGCAAAAAGAAGCAGCAGCACAATCACTCCGACGACCGTGTTCCTGAAGACCGGTCCGGCGTATTCTGCTGTCAGTGCAACGGGGATGAACTTTGACAACATTTTCGTTCGCCTCCAATTTCTTGTTTTGTACGTGGAAACCGCGCGCCAGGGTAACAGTCACCGTTACATTACGTCATACCGAGGCAAATGCGGGCAAGCATTGTAATGACCATATTGGCGCAAATCAAGCAAATCTCAAGTTAGTAAAAAGCAGGCAAGCAGGCGAGTAGGAAGGGAGAGAAGTAGCAAAGTGATTCTCGCAGGCTTTGTCCCCGCCACGCGAGTTGGCGGGCAAGCCTTTGTCCCTCTGTCCCTTTGTCCCTGTTTTTCCTTTCCTACTTTCCTACTTTCCTACTTTCCTACTTTCCTACTTGCCTACTTTTTCAAGTATTGCCTTCGCAAAGAGGAGGTCTTCCGGGTGGGTGATTTTTATGTTGAGGCGATTGCCGGGGACAAGCGCGACCGGATAGCCGGCGGCTTCGAGCACCTGCGCGTCGTCGGTCGGGCGCAGGTGGCCGCCCGCGATGCGCGCATACGCGTCGATAAGCCAGTCGCGGCGGAATATCTGCGGGGTCTGCGTCGCGCGCAGGCTGGAGCGATGCAGCGTCACATCGACAAGCCCCTTGCCGGAGGCGGTCTTGATAGTGTCGCTCATTTTAAGCGCGGGCACGGCAGCGCCGGCCTTTTTTGCAGCATTGAGAACGGCGCGAATCAAATCCGGCGACGCGAACGGCCGCGCGGCGTCGTGTACCGCGACAAACCCGGCCGCAGGCGAAACCGCGGACAGCGCGAGCGCGACCGAGTCGAACCGCCGCTTGCCGCCTTCAACGATTGCGGAGATTTTGTATTTCCGCGCGCGCGGCCTCAGTTTTTCAATCGCCGCCTGGAAATCTTCCCCGTTCACGGCCACGATTATTTCGACGGTTTCTTCAAGCGAGGCGAAAGTTTCGAGGGAGTAGTACAGGATAGGCTTTCGCCTGAGCAGGATAAAGGGCTTTCGCACAGGCGAGGCCTGGGCGGTTGCCCGGGTCGCTTTTTTTATGCGCGAAAGCGGACGGTTTGCGCCGGGAGACGCCGCCGGGCCGATTCTCTTGCTCTGTCCGGCGGCGGCGATAATCACGGAAAGCGCGGGCTGTTTTTTTTTCATTTGCATTGTACCCAAATGTTACGGCGACAGTCACCAATCTACGAATCCCGGCACAAAGGACTGTCCCCGGAGCACGCAAGAAACTGTTCTGAATCTATCCGTCTTTCGGTTCAATGCAATTTGCTCATCTGAGAAACGGTTCTAATCTACGAATCTCCCCCGACAAGTCGGGGTCGATTCCGTAATTAGAACCGTTCCGGTCGCAAATTGCGCCCCGGCGGGCAGGGAGAGGAACAGTTCCTTCCGTAATCGGTGACACTTGTCCGCCAATGTGTGTGGCGGAGTCGCCTTTCACCTTCTGTTGCGGCCCTTGAGGCGGCCGAAGAACATCTTTCCGGCGCTTGACTGGTGCACGCTGGTGATGACGATGTCAATCGTGGCGCCTATCTTGTCCTTCGCTTCGTCCACGACGACCATCGTTCCGTCGTCGAGATACCCGACGGCCTGGCCGGGTTCTTCGCCGGGCCTGACGAGGTTGAGCGATATTTCTTCGCCGGGAAGGACGGCCGGTTTGAGCGCGTTGGCCAGGTCGTTGATGTTCAAAACCTCGATGTCCTGGAAGGAGGCGACTTTGTTGAGATTGAAGTCGGTGGTCATAATCCTGCCGCCGAGGTCTTTCGCCAGGCGAATGAGTTTCTCATCGACGCCGCGCAGACCCGCATAGTGCGCCTCGTGGATTACGCTGTCGATGCTTGTGTCGTTCTTGATTGCGTTAAGCACGTCCAGCCCGCGCCTGCCTCGGCGGCGCTTCAGGCGGTCGCGGCTGTCGGAGATGGCGTGAAGTTCGCGCACGACGAAAGACGGTATGATGATATGGCTGTCTATTGTCCTGGTCTGGAGAATGTCAAAGATTCTTCCGTCGATGATGACGCTCGTGTCGAGGAGGATGGGGGATGGGCCTTTCTGGCTGCGCTTGAACTCGATATAGGGGATAATGAACTTCCACTCGTCCTTCGTCTGCAATATCATCATCACCGAGACGTATGTAAAGACAAGCACGATGATGACATTCAGCGCATTTTTGAGTTCGTCGGAGGCCTCTCTCACAGCGGGAATAAGGAAGAGCGCCTGCAGGAAAAGGTTCGCGACAATGAAGCCGAATATCAGGCTTATCATCACGACGGGCACGGTCTGGATAAACCTGCGCGCGAGGACGAGTTCGGCGCCGAGAATGACAAGCCCGAATATGAGGCCCATCGCCGCGCCGATTATTCCCCACTCGAACAGTTCCCAGTCGGGATGCGGCAACTGGGGATAGAAGGTATGGCCGATACCCACGCAGACGAGTATAAAAAGGATTCTGAGTATTACCTTTGCCAATCCCTGCTCCTTAAAAGTCGGGGTCTCCCCCGGATATGAATTATGCCGGGGCAATTCTAATGCCGGGGCGGGCAAAGTCAAGGCGATTTTGAGCCAGCGAACGGTGACTGTCATCCTTTCGCAAAAGGAACGGTTCTATTTACGGAGCGCAGGCCCGATTTTATCGGGCCCAGCTCGTAGAATAGAACCGTTTCTTACCCTGCCCCGACGGGGCAAGGTTTTTTGACTTGCGTGCCGCAGGCGTATTAGAACCGTTTCTCTCTTCACCCGCACAAACCGGATTATGCCCCCCAAATCCCCCAATAAGCGAAAGTTTTTTTCAGCCCCTAATTCCTTGCGCCGCAACAACTTGCCGCCCATCGGACGCAAAGCCCCGAATTTTCCCCGATTTTTGGCGAGATTATTCGCATCGAGATGTGTCTATACCGGTAGAGGGAGACTATCTTCGGCCAACCAATCAATAGAATTGCTACGGGAGAATTCGCCATGAGAAATGCAAAAAGGAGTTCGTTGGTCTCCATCTCGGTTTTTCCCCTTCGTTTGATTATTTGGTGTGCGGTATTTCTGGTCGTTACCGGCGTTTCGCTTACGGGCGCGGCGTACGCGGCCGAAACACCTTACGGACTGGCCTGGACGCGCCAACTGGGGACAAGCAGTGACGACCGTAGTCTTTCAGTGGCGATTGACGGTTCGGGGAACGCATACATAAGCGGCTACACCTATGGCAGTCTCGGCGGCACGAACGCGGGCGGCTTTGATGCGTTCCTGGCGAAGTACGACTCCGCAGGCTCCCTCCTCTGGACGGAACAACTGGGGACAAGCAGTGACGAACGTTGTTTTTCAGTGGCGATTGACGGTTCGGGGAACGCATACATAAGCGGCTACATCAATTCCCCTGCTGCGTATCTGGCCAAGTACGACTCCTCAGGCTCCCTCCTCTGGACGCGCCAACTGGGGACGAGCAGTTACGACTATAGTCATTCGGTGGCGATTGACGGTTCGGGGAACGCCTACATAAGCGGCCACACCTCTGGCGACCTCGGCGGCCCGACCGCGGGCGGCTATGATGCGTTCCTGGCCAAGTACGACTCCTCAGGCTCCCTCCTCTGGACTGAACAACTGGGGACAAGCGGATCAGAGGAAAGTTGGTCGGTGGCGATTGACGGTTCGGGGAACGCCTACATAAGCGGCAGGACCGGCAGTGATGCGTTCCTGGCGAAGTACGACTCCTCAGGCTCCCTCCTCTGGACGGAACAACTGGGGACAAGCAGTGTCGACTATAGTCGTTCAGTGGCGATTGACGGTTCGGGGAACGCCTACATAAGCGGCCGGACCGACGGCAGCCTCGGCGGCACGAACGCGGGCGACTCTGATGCGTTCCTGGCCAAGTACGACTCCTCAGGCGCACTCCTCTGGACGCAACAACTGGGGACAAGCAGTTCCGACTATAGTTTTTCAGTGGCGATTGACGGTTCGGGAAACGCCTACATAAGCGGCCGGACCTATGGCAGTCTTGGCGGCACGCACGCGGGCGACTGTGATGCGTTCCTGGCCAAGTACGACGACTCAGGCTCCCTCCTCTGGACGGAACAACTGGGGACAAGCGCTTACGATGAGAGTTATTCAGTGGCGATTGACGGTTCGGGAAACGCTTACATAAGCGGCTGGACCTATGGCAGTCTTGGCGGCACGCACGCGGGCGGCTGTGATGCGTTCCTGGCGAAGTACGACTCCTCAGGCTCCCTCCTCTTGACGGAACAACTGGGACAATCAGTTCCGACTATTGTTATTCAGTGGCGATTGACGGTTCGGGGAAC
>JBDRIB010000032.1:0-4659 GCA_043816375.1 Planctomycetota bacterium
ACAATTCTACAGATTTTGAGCGTCACCCTTTTCGAAAAAACCCCGATATCACGGGCTTTTTCAGGCGGTGCCGACCGAATCCGTCAGGCCCCGTCGGATAACCAGATGACCCTCTTTACCTTATAACCGGACAGATGTGCCCTTGACCTTTGACCTCTAATATCTCCCCGTGAATACCCACTTTGGTAAGAGAAAGCGGTATTTCCCTGCCCGACTCCTCGAGCGCTTTCCTGACCAGGTGCACCAGCCCGAAGCAGCAAGGCACTTCCATATAGACCACTTCCACCGACCTGATATCGTTCTGCCGGAAAATCTGCGACAGTTTCTCGCGATATGCTTCGGCGTCGTCAAGTTTGGGGCAGCCTACGAGAAGCGCCCGCCCGGCAAGGAACTTCCGGTGGAAGTCCGCGAAAGAGAAAGGCACGCAGTCCGCCGCTATGACAAGTTTGGCCCCCTTGAAGTACGGCGCAACCACGGGCACAAGATGCAACTGCACCGGCCAGTTGCCCAGCGCGGACGGCATTGTTTCGGCATCACCCGCGGCGGCGGAGCGTGCGATCTGCCGCGGCTTGAGCGTTTGAGACGCCGAGCCCGGACATCCGCAGGGCAGCGGGTCAGATTTCTGCGAGGGAGCGGTCTGCTGCGCCTTCTGTTCGGCCAGATGATGCTCGACGACCTCCTCGTCGAACTCTTCGGCCTCGCGTTCCTCAATGGCAAGCGCGCCTCGCGGGCACTCGCCCAGACAGGCGCCCAGTCCGTCGCAGTAAACCTCGCTTACCAGTCGCGCCTTGCCGTCAACGATCTGGATTGCGCCTTCCGCGCACGCGGGAACGCACAGGCCGCAGCCGTCGCACTTCTCCTCGTCTATTTTGATTATTTTTCTGCGAGCGTGCATTTTTGCTCCGATATACGCCGGTAAGTTGGGAAAGTCTTGTGCGGGCCAGGTATTCCCTGACCTGCCTGTTCACGGATTTCAGCAGCCCGCCGAGAATACATTTCCTGCCGCCGCAAATCGGCTTGCCGAAAAGACAGTTGTTTGCCTTCAGTTTTCCGTCAACGGACTCGTACACTTCAAGCAGAGTTGTCTTCCCGGCGTGTTTTTGCAACACAAAGCCGCCCCCCGGACCGCGAACCGAGCGGACCAGCCCGGCCCTTGAGAGGCGCTGCATAACCTTTGAGAGGTGTGCCTCCGAGGCCTGCAGCGCGGAGGCTATTTTCCCGGCGGAAAGCGCCCTGTCCGGCTCGACCGCGAGAAAGACCATAGCGTGCATAGCCAGCGAGGCTGCTTCCGACATTTTTGCGGTATTCGACATAACTTGCCTCACCTTCGCGCAAAGGTGACAGTCACCTTTGCTATACTCTTTTTTTGTGGTTCCTTCTCAGCCTGCTACAATTGCTTCTTTGCGCGCGGCCGCTTTTTTCGAGAGCAGGTTCTTTGCGATTTCGGCGGCTTTCTTTCCCGAAAGGAGCATTCCTCCGAAGGTCGGCCCCATCCGCGGTATGCCATAGACCGTGGCGACAGCCATTCCCGTTGCGATAAGGCCGGGATGAATCTCGCCGGTGTTTTCGACGACCAAATCCTCCGACCGCTCAACGTGCATCGCGCCGCAGCCCTCCGTTGTGAGCAGACCGCGCTTCTCGAGCGCCTTCGCCACGACCGCGTCGTGACCCGTGGCGTCGATGACGAGTTTCGATTCCAGCGCAATGGGGTCAACGCAGGTAATCGCCCGCGGCAGCGCCGAAACCGGTGTCCAGTTGATAACGACACCGCCGACTCGATTGTCCTTGCGCAGAACGACGTCGTCAAATTTTGCCATATTGAGAATTTTCACTCCGGCATCGCAGGCCGCGGCCACAAGTTTCGAGCACGCGTGCGGCCCCGGAGTGATGTAAAGGCCCCGCTCGACCTCTCTGTAAGGCGCGCCGATTTCATCGAGCACTTCCTGCGCGGGCTCCCTGACGGTAACGCCGTTCATCAGGAAGCCGCCTATCCAGAAGCCGCCGCCGAGGTAGTTGTTCGCTTCGATGATAAGAGTCTTGCAGCCGTCTTCCGCGAGAACCTTGCCGGCGGCCAGTCCGCTCGGACCGCCGCCCACGATAATTACGTCGCTCTCCACATATTCGTTCAGAGTTTCGAAGAACTCTCCGAGAATCGCGCGCGTAATCTGCTTTTCCGAGACTTTGCTGAAGTTTGTCATCAGTTGTTCCTCCCCAATCCAGGAAAAAGAGTGGTGCCTGAAAAACGGTCGGCCACAAAGCCGCTTCCTTCCGTTTGTGAATACTGGTATTTCGGTGCCAGTTTACCTGCTTTATCGCGCGTGTCAAGAAAATTTCAAAGATTTTTCAGGGCAAATCAGGAGATGTGCCTGTTCGCATCCGCAGGCGTTTTTTAAGGTCGCGTTATCGGCCAGTTCAAGGCAATCATGAGTGCTCCGCCAGTGGCGCAACTATAGGGTCGGATCCCACACCGCCCCAAGATCGTCAACTAACCCGCATTTCTCACCACAAGACGGAGTTAATTGACAATTGATTGATAATTGGTTAATTGGTGACAGTCACCGTTTTTTCGGGAAAGTGTGATATAACACATTTGATATAAAGAGGTTAATTTCTTGAGTGTCCCTGTTTTTCTGGAAATCGGGTTTTTTCGGCGGCCAGCGCAGAGCCTTGTAGGGACAGACGGCGACGCATAGGAATAATTGGTGAACAATTGGTGACAGTCACCGTTTTTTCTGGAAAGTGTGACATAAGGCATTTAATGTAAAGAGGTTAATTTCTTGAGTGTCCCTGTTTTTCTGGAAATCGGGTTTTTTCGGCGGCCAGCGCAGGGTCCCGGCGGGACAGACAAGGAACTTCCGGTGGAAGTCCGCGAAAGAGAAAGGATTTTGATTAACCCGTATTTCTCACCACAAGACAAGGTTGGCTCGGGGGTCAGACCCTTTTCCAGCCTGCCCGTATGGGTCGCTTCGCGGAAAGGTGACAGTCACCATCTACGAGCTTGCCCCGACCCATACAGGCCCGTACCGGGTAAATCGGGGCCTCGCTCCGTAATGGTGACAGTCACCGTTCGCTGGCTCCTTCATCTTACGGTGACAGTCGCTGATGTTGGCGCAAAGTCAGTCGATAGCGAGGATGGTGTGTTTCTTGTTTCCCGTCACAAAATTCCGCGCGGTTGCAGCGCCACAATTATCTTCTACCCACCGCAACCGAAGCGTCTATCTCTTCCAGGAGCGCGTTGCAGGCGCGGCGGTCGAGCTTGATTCCCGATTCGCTTCCGATGACTCCGACCGCCTGCTCTATCGACATCGCCTTGCGGTAGGGCCGGTCGGAAGTTATTGCGTCGAACACATCGGCCACGGCAATGACCTTGCTGCCCAGCGGTATCTGGTTTCTCTTGAGCCCCGAGGGATAGCCGGAGCCGTTGTTTCGCTCGTGATGGTGGCGGATAAGCGGTATCTCGTGGTCAAGGACCTTAATCGGGCTGACGATATCGACGCCCCAGCAGGGGTGCTGCCTGACGACCTCGAACTCCTCTTCGCTCAGGGGACCGCGTTTGAGCAGGATATCTTCCTTTATGCCCAGTTTGCCGATGTCGTGAAGCAGCGCAGCGTTCTTGATTATGTCGATTTCCTTTTGGGGCAATTGCATACGTTTTGCTATCCGCTCACTGTATCTGCCTACGTTTGTCGAATGACGGAATGTATAGCCGTCACGTATCTCGAGCGCTTTGGCGAGCGACAGGATGGAGTCCACATAAAAACCCTTCTGACTACCCAGTTTTTCAACTCCTTTTCCCAGATTTCTCAGTCTTTCCTGGTCTCTCAGCGCGATATTCGCCGTGCCGTTCTTCGGCACTTCGGCCTCATTGAATGCCACCACAGCGTTTCGGCCGAGGGTCTTTGCTTTATAGAGGGCCTGGTCTGCCATATGGATAAGTTCCTGTGGCGTCATTGCGTGGTTATCCGGGTAGGCGCTTTCCCCTATGCTTATCGTGATGGAGATGACCCTGGCTCCGTCGGTAAAGATCTTGGCCTCTATTCTCTTGCGTATTTTTTCCGCAACGGTAAATGCGCCGGACCCGTCGGTGTGCGGCAGCAACACCGCAAACTCGTCCCCGCCGTAGCGGGCAATCACGTCAACATCCCTGAGGACCTCCTTTATCAGATGGGCCGCTTCCTGAATGACCATGCTGCCGAACAGATGTCCAAATGTGTCGTTCACCCTTTTGAAGTGGTCGATGTCCAGCATCAGGCAGGAAAGGGGACAGGTGTAACGCCTGGCCCTGGACAGTTCCTGCCTGATACAGTCATCGAAATAATAATGGTTGTGCAATCCGGTGAGGGGGTCGGTTATGGCAAGCCTTTCTACCTCGCGCAGATGGTCCTGTGCGTCCTGGCGTCGTTTGTAATTCCTTCTGGCGTTCGAAATCGCGCGCGCCAGGCTCTCGCTCGACATCTGGGCTTTCGGCAGATAGTCATCTGCGCCTTCGCGGATAATCTCCGCCGCGATACGTTCGTCGCCATAGCCGGTCAGGACCACAATGGGACGGTCGTCTCCCGACTGCCGAATCATTTTGAGCAGTTCCAGCCCGGTAGTCTTTCCCAGAAGGTAGTCCAGAAAGATTACATCAGCCTCTCCGCGCGCCAGTTCCGCCCGGCC
>JBDRIB010000033.1:0-10544 GCA_043816375.1 Planctomycetota bacterium
GTGACTGTCCGTGAAAGGTGACAGTCACCATCTACGAATCTCGAAGGGGACTGTCCCAAGCCCCGATGAGGCGAAGACCGAAATCGGGGCGCCGTGGACTGTCCCCGGAACATCCCAGGACCTGTTCTATTTTACATCCCGACTTTCGCAATGCAAAAGGATGACAGTCACTAATCTACAATTCGCCCCCGACAAAGTCGGGGTCGATTCCGTAATTAGTGACAGTCACCTTTTGCGTTGTAAATAGAACAGGTCCGCCGTAATGGTGACAGTCACCTTTCCCCACAGTCACCGGTTCTATTCGCTGAGGCGGGTGGCGAAGATGAACTCGCGCACGCGCGGGTTGTTCGAGTCTTTCATTTCTTCGGGTCCGCCCTCGGCGATTATTTTCCCGTCGCGCATCAGGCCGATGCGATTGCCCACGGTAAGCGCGCAGCGCAAATCGTGCGTGACGATGACCGACGTCGTTTTGATTTTGCTCTGGATGCTTATGATTAGTTTGTTGATGGTCTCGGCGACTATGGGGTCGAGGCCGGTGGTCGGCTCGTCGTAAAGGATGATTTGCGGCTCGGTGACTATTGCGCGCGCGAGTGCGACGCGCTTTTTCATTCCGCCGCTCAACTCGCCGGGCATCAGTTTTTCCACGCCTTCCAGTTCCACCATCGCGAGGGTTTCCTTCACGCGCCTGCGTATCTCGGGCTCGTGAAGTTTGGTGTTCATTCTGAGCGGCAGCGCGATATTGTCGCGCACGTTCAGCCAGTTGATGAGCGCGCCGGATTGAAAGAGGTAGCCGAAGATATGCCGTATTTTATAAAGGCGGTCCTCGTCGCACGCGGTAAGGTCGAGGTCGTTGACGATTATCCTGCCGCTGTCCGGGCGCATCAGGCCTATCATCAGTTTGAGCGTGACGGTCTTTCCCGCGCCGCTGGGCCCAAGGATTACGTAGGTCGTGCCGGGCTCCACGCACAGCGTTATCCCGTCCAGGACGCGCCTGCCGCCGAGTGTCTTGACCAGGTTTTCGAGTTGAATCATCGCTCTCGCTCACCTCAGGTTTCCGGGAAGAACAGCCTCGTTATGAACAGGTCGAAGATGATTATAAAAACGAGCGAGGCGACGACGGAAATCATCGTGGCCCTGCCCACGCCCCGGGCGCCGCCGGTCGTGCGCAGGCCCTGCACGCAGGCCACGATTGATATAAGAGCGCCGTAAACGAATGCCTTTGTCATACCGCAATATACATCGACCATTCTCAGGGCCGACGTCGCCGAGTTGTAGAACGTCATATATTCCACGTTGATGCGATGGTGGCCGATGACGGCCGAGCCGAATATGCCGATGATGTCGGACATAAGCGTAAGGGCGACGGTTACGAGCGCCAGGGCCACGACGCGCGGCATCACCAGAAAGCGCACCGGGTCGATGCCCATCACCTCCAGCGCGTCGATTTCTTCCGACACCCGCATTGTGCCTATCTCGGCGGTCATACTGGAGCCGACGCGCGCGGTGAGAATGATGGCGGTCATAATCGGCCCCCATTCCCTGCAGAAGACTATCGCGGCGACGGAGCCGATAGCCTCGCCGAGGCCCATCTGGCTGAGTACCAGGCCGGTGTTGTAGGCGATTATCATCCCGCTGAAGAAGGCAAACACGGCCGTGACCGCGACGCTGCCGGCGCCGTAGTAGTACATCTGGTCAACGATGTCGCGGCGGGCGGCGAAGATATATCGCAGGTTGCCGAGAGTCCTGATGAAAAGCGCGAGCGTCTGTCCGCACTGTTCGCACGCGGACGAAAGGCTCCTGCCGATGCGAGCGATAAACGTTCGCGTGGTTACAGGGGTCGCTCCCATAGTTCCGTCAGTCCTGCGGGGTAATCTTTCTCGTGTCGCGCGAAACGGACGACCCGGGCGGGCGAACGCGCCCGCCGCGCAACTGCCTTATCAGCCACGATTCCTCCCCCCCGGTTCGCCCCGCGATGAACATCTGCGGGTCGCGCCGGGTCTCCTCGATGAGTTCTCTCGCGTTTTGCGCCGTCGCCTTAAGGTTCTCGGAGATTTCGGCGAAGTCGCGGGCGAATTTCTCGTCGGTGAGCACTCCCAGCAGCCCCCCGGGTTTTCTCATTTCCTCCGTGAGGAAAACCAGGTTTTCGGACACGGTCTTCAGGGATGCATACATTTCGCGGTCGGATGCGATTTTGCTCAGCAGGCCTTCGGGGTCGCCTGCTTTTGCGAGGAACGATTTAATCGTTTCCGAGGAGTCTTTCATATTGCGGATGGCCGTCTCGATGTCCGCGCCGAGTGTGGGGTCGCGGAGCATTCTGCCGAACACGCCCTCCCCACGGGATATTTTTCTGAGGAGTTCCTGCATTTCCTTGAACGTATCTCTCATCTCGTGAGGGTCTATTACCTGCACAAGTTCGCCGACGGCCTGGAACGGATTGGCCTGTGAGGTGCCCTCGAGAAGGCCCTCGTGCAAGGGTTTGTCCGGGTCGCCCAGGGTTATCTGTACGGCACGTCCGGCGATAATCGATTTGTCTATGACGGTTATCTGGTAGCCCTCGTGAAATTTCAGTTTCTGGCTTACGGACACTCTGACAAGCACGTGATTGGTGCGTTCGTCCAGATTTATTCCGGAGACCGTGCCCACCTTCGCGCCGTGCACCATAACGTCGTTGCCCGGTTCCAGCCCGTCCACGCGGTCGAACTCGATCTCGTAGGTGTACTTCGCCCCGCCCAGGGATATCGCGCCGAGGGAAACGGCGAAGACAATGAGAACGGCGACCGCCAGGAAGAAGACGAATCCGACCTTGAAATCCTTTGATATTATCATCGCGCTGCCTCCGCAATTATTACGACAGGACCTTTCACGCTTCGATTCTAGACCTGTGGCCGCGTTAAGTCAAGGCGCATGGAAGGTCAAAGGCTTGCCCGCCAATGTGTGTGGCGGGTCAAAGGTCACAGGTCAAAGTAAGGCAGAAGGCAGAAGGCAGAAGGCAGAAGGCAGAAGGCAGAAGAAGGCAACAGGCAACGGGCAACTCGGTGACTGTCACCGTAAAAGGTTGGTTTCAAGTTTCAGGTGGCACACATCACGCGGGTTTTACCTGAAACCTGCAACTTGAAACCTGAAACAGTATGCTTCCCTGTGCGCGAATGCGCTTGACAGTAACGATGCGGCATCTACAATATCTTTGAAAAACGATTGAGATTTCAGGGAGATTTCGATGACGATTATCATATATGACGACATTTATCTGGAACACGATACCGGCAGTCACGTGGAAAATGCGCTCCGGTTGTCGAAGACGGTGGAGTACCTTCAGCAGGAAGGCGCGTGGGAAAATGTCGTCGAGCCGCGCGCGGCGACCGTGGATGAAATAAGACTCGTCCACGAGAATCAACTGATTGACAGGGTGAAGGCCGTCTGCGAGGAGGGCGGCGGACACCTCGACCCGGATACGGTTGTGAGTCCGCGCTCTTACGAAGCGGCGCTTTATGCCGCGGGCGGGGTCCTGACGGCGATTGAGCAGATAATGGAAGGCAGAGACTCCAGCGCGCTTTGCCTGGTCCGGCCTCCGGGCCATCACGCCACGCCGTCCAGGGCGATGGGCTTCTGCCTGTTCAACAACGCCGCAATCGGCGTGCGTTACCTGCAAAAGAAGCACGGCCTGGCGCGCGTCGCAATCGTCGACTGGGACGTGCACCACGGCAACGGAACCCAGGAAGTCTTTTACCACGATTCCGGAGTGCTCTATTTTTCCACGCATCGCTGGCCCTTCTATCCCGGCACGGGCCTTGACGGCGAGAAGGGCGAGAGCGACGGCGCGGGCCTTACCGTCAACCGCCCGATGGATTACGGGACGACGAGAGAAGAATTCCTGGAGGTATTTCAGGGCGAGATTGAAGGAAAAGTCGCGGAGTTCAAGCCAGAGTTCATCGTCATCTCCGCCGGTTTTGACGCGCTTGCCGCCGATACGATAGGGCATTTCTGCCTGGAGCCGGAGGATTTCGGAACGATGACGCAGATGGTCTGCCGGGTCGCAAAAGAGGTTTGTAATGGAAGAGTCGTCTCGACGCTCGAAGGGGGATACAACCTTGATTTGCTGCCGCTGTGCATCCACTCGCATCTGAAGGCGCTGAAGGCCTAATCCTGAACGGCGGGCGTCCTGAGCATTATCGCGGCCCTGCGCGAATAATCCGCCAGCGAAATCACCGTCCAAGCGATGACCCACCACTGCATCACAAGAAGAGTGGTATGAAGCCCGCCCAGATTTCCGGGTATTACTTCTCTGAGAAATTGAAAAAGCAGGACAAAAGGTATCAGGGACATCTGGAAGGTGGTGCTGAGTTTCCCGATATTACTGGGAGTCGCGCTTATTCCGGCCTTTCGAAAGCGCGCGATTATAACCGTGGCGACGACGAGGATTAAGTCCCTCCCGACCACCGCGATTACAGTCACCGGCATCAGCCGCGAGAACTCCGGCCACAGGTTCGTGCCGAGCAGAATCGTAGCCGTCGCCATAGTCAGTTTATCCGCCACCGGGTCCAGCACCGAGCCCAGCCGCGTCTTCTCGTTTCTCTTGCGGGCGAAGTATCCGTCCAGATAGTCGCTGGCGCCTATGCAGATAAATATCACGAGCGCCGCAAGCACGAATCCGATGCCCTCATTCGCAAGCGCGATGGCAGCGGCGAAAACCGGCAGCAGCACAATACGCATAACAGTAAGTTTATTCGCAAGCGTCATAGCGCGGATTATATTGAATCAGTCTCTCATATGCAAGATTGTCAGATAAAGGGGGAGCGTGTAAGAACCCTGGAAATTCCAGGCGAAAAAAAGCAGCCTCTTCCCTGTGGAGATGAATGGAGCCGGCAAAATTCCAACTCCATCGTGCGGGGAGGGGCCGCACATTGAAAAGAGACAGCGAGCGCACTCGTGCCGGAGGGGTCCGCGCCACTTGTGATGGCTTTGAGCCTTGACTTGGGCATTGCTGTCGGATTGCACTTTCACATTCTCCCCCTAACCGCAAACCACACAACCGCTTCAACAAACCGTGAACTAAAGGGGTCAGACCCCTTTAGTTCACGGTTCGGGTTCTGTATAATATGCAATTTGCTCATCTGAGGACCGGTTCTAATCTACGAATCTCACCCCCCTATGGGGGACTCGATTCCGTAATTAGAACCGGTCCGGTCGCAAATTGCGTTGCCTGTTGCCTGCTGCCCGTTGCCTGATGTTTGCTTTGCGCCGGGATAGGGGTATAATCAGATACTGTATTCGCAACCACCTTTCCGCATGGGGAGCGGTTATGCAAATCAGGGAGTTCCAGAAGAAAATCGAGGAAATCTATTACGAGCGTGACAAGGCGCGGGGGCTGCCGGGCACCTACCTCTGGTTCCAGGAGGAAGTGGGCGAACTCACGCGCGCGTTGAACCGCAGCGACAGAGACAACCTTGCCGGCGAGTTTGCCGACGTGCTGGCGTGGCTTTCGACCCTGGCAAGCCTTGCCGGCATTAACCTGGAAGAAGCGGCCCGGAAATACGAAGACGGCTGCCCCTCCTGCCACAAGGTGCCGTGCGACTGTTCGAAGAAGTAGCCGCCGCAAGCGAGAAAGGCTTTTCTCCGCCTCCTTCGGGAACAGCCTTTAATATCCGCCGTTGAAGAGTCCATAGTGGAGTTGGATGCTATCCTGCGCGATAGAGACATCGTGATATTTGCCTCGGCGCCGTGGGTGACTGACGGGCGTTATAACTGCCATCATATCGCAAGGCGTCTGGCGGCCAATAACCGCGTGCTGTACGTTGAATCGCCGGGCCTGCGCACGCCTAATCCGTTTCACCGGGCCGACTTGCTCAAGATATTGCGCCGCCTGGGGGGATGGCTGCGTTCTCGCAGGCGCGGGTCGTGGAAGGCTATGGACAACCTGTTCGTCCTTTCCCCGGTGATTGTGCCTTTTCACGGCTGGCCTTTGCTGGAGCGGTTGAACTCGGCGCTGCTCGGCCGCGCCTGTGCAAGGGCCGCCAGAGTCCTGAAATTTGACCGTCCTGTCCTGTGGGCATTCCTTCCTATTGCCGCCGGCCTGCTTGGCCGATTGAATGAGTCGGCTGTCATCTATCACTGTGTCGATAACTACACCGCGAATCCCGGCGTCAATGCGGCTGAAATCGAGGAGAGCGAAAAGCGTCTTGTGGAGGCGGCCGACCTGTGTATCGCCACATCCGCGCCCCTCGCCGAGCGCCTGTTAAGGATGAGCGCGAAGGTGGAGTGTTTTCCCAATGTCGCCGAGGTCGGGCGGTTTAGCGCACAATCCCGCGAGTGTCCCGAAGAAATCTCTCGATTGCCGAAGCCCGTAATCGGCTACCTGGGGAATATTGCGGCGTACAAGGTGGATCTGGATTTGCTGGGCGAGATTGCGTCGCGCAGGCCCGACTGGTCGCTGGTTCTCGTCGGGCCGCTGGGAGTGGGCGACCCGTCGACGAAACTGGACGGGCTGCGCTCCCTCAAGAACGTCCACATCATCGGGGCAAGACCCTATGAACGGATACCCGCATATGTACGCAACTTCGACGTCGGCCTTGTTCCATTCCGTCGGAGCAGCGCGACCGATTACTCGCTGCCGCACAAGACTTTTGAATACCTTGCCGCAGGGAAACCGGTGGTGAGCAGCCCCCTCTCCTCGCTCACCGCCGAGCCGCTGTCCGATGTCGTGAAATACGCCGGGAACGGCGAGGAGTTTGTCAGGGCGATTGAAGAGTGTCTTGCCGGGGACGATTCCGATAAGCGAAGGTTGCGCCGGGAAGTCGCGTCACGCTATTCGTGGGAAAAAAGATTCGCCGAAATTGACGCCCGTGTTGCGGATGTTGTTGCGGAGAGAGAGCGGGAAGACGGGTTATGATTTCCACATTTCGCATACTCTGGCGCCGCAGGACCCTGATACGCGCCCTGACCGTATCAAACCTGAGGACGGTGCACAGGAACACCTTTCTCGGTTATCTGTGGTGGCTTATCGACCCGATAATGATGACGGCGGTTTATGCGGTCATTGTCGGCTTCATTTTCAAGCGCGGCGGGTTTCACAAGCCGTATCCCGCATTCATTATGTGCGGGGTTGTTTTCTGGAAATCTTTCTCCTCCACCGTCACTCAGGCCGTCAACTCCATCTCAAGGAACGAGGGGCTCGTCAAATCGTATTCCTTCCCGAAAGCGGCGCTTCCCGTTTCTCTGGTTCTGTCCGGCACTATCACTTTCGTTTTCGCGCTTGTTCCCGTGCTGCTGCTTGTGCTTTTCTACCAGTTCGTGATGGGCGTATCCACGGTGAATGTGAACTGGACGCTGGTTTATCTGCCCCTGCTGCTGGCCGTGCAGTTCACCATAACCCTCGGCGCGGCGCTTATGTTTTCCTGTTTCGGCGTTTTTTTCAAAGACCTCGGCAACATTATGACTCACGTGCTTCGCGTCGTGTGGTATCTGTCCGCCGGTTTGTACGCCATTTCCGACATCGTCAGGGGATACGACGGCCTGTTGGGCACGGACTGGTCAAGGATACAGAGTTACTACCTGCTGAACCCTTTCGCGAATATTATGGAAGGCTATCGCAGCGCCATACTGTACGGCCGCACGCCCGACCTCGCGGGTCTGGCGCTGGCTTTCGGCACAGGCGTGCTGTGGGTCTTCGTGGGGTTGCGCATCTTCCAGAGCAAGGAGCGGAAATTCGCCAAGTTCATCTGAATGGACCGCGCCGGAAAATGAGCATAATATCGATACACAATCTCGGCATTCGTTACACCGTTTACAGGTCGCGCTCAGGGTCTCTGAGCCACAGAATCCTTCAGTCCGTCAGCCGCGAACTTGCGCGCAGGGAATTCTGGGCGCTCAGGCAGGTAACTTTCGACGTCAACGAGGGCGAAACCCTGGGCGTGGTGGGTCGCAACGGCGCGGGCAAGTCGACGCTTTGCATGGCGGCGGCACAGATACTTTCCCCCGATGAGGGAAAGGTGACCGTCCGGGGCAGAATTGCGCCCATCCTTTCTCTGCGTTCCGGCTACAACAAGGATTTGACCGGCAGGGAGAACATATACCTCGGCGGCGCCCTTATGGGTTACAAGCCCGAGGAGATAAAGGCCAGGGAGCAGTCCATCATTTCCTTTGCCGGACTGGGCGAGTTCATCGACAATCCCGTGCGCAACTATTCGAGCGGGATGCGCACCAGGCTCGCTTTCTCGATTGCGACGAGCATCGACCCCGACGTGCTGGTTCTCGACGAGGTGCTGGGAGTCGGGGACGCGTCTTTCAGGAAAAAAAGCGAGGCGCGAATGCGGGAGTTGATGGAGAAGGCGCGGGCGATAATACTTGTCTCGCATTCGACTGATACGATACGAAACCTGTGCAACAGGGCGCTCTGGCTGGACAAGGGACGGGTCAGGGCGTTCGGCGCGGTGGAAGAAGTCGTCGAAAAATACGAGGAGTGGCAGGAATCCCGCGCCGCAGGGAAGAAACGGGCATCAGGGGAATTGTGACAGTTGCATTGATGTCTGCATTATTGTTGATTGTATTGCCAGTGAAACGCAAAAGATAACCTTAACGCAAAAGGTGACTGTCACTAATTACGGAATCGACCCCGACTTTGTCGGGGGAGATTCGTAGATTAGTGACTGTCATCCTTTTGTGGAATGCACAGGGGTCAGTCCCCTGTGCCGAGATTTGTAGATTGGTGACTGTCATCCTTTTGCATTGCGTTTTCGAATCATATCTGAGGAACGCACAATGAAGAAGTTTGTAGCGAAGGACGGCGAAAAAACCACCGAGTACGTGCTTAAGGACGGCGTAAACCTCGTCGGCCGCGACGACAACTGCGACGTTGTCATTGACTCGCAGCACATCTCCAGGAACCACATCTCCGTCGTCGTCAAACGCGACGGGGTGGTGATACAGGACCTGAACAGCCGGAACGGAACCTTTGTAAACGGCCTGCGGGTCAAGAACAGCGTCGAGGTAAAGAACGGCGACGTCGTATCGCTGGGCAAGTACAGAATGGTCTTCATCTCGGAAGAGGAGTCCGCGGAGCATCCTCCGGCGACACCGGTCAGCGTCGAGCATGAAGAGAGGGAGGCGCCGGCAGGGGAGCAGGACACGCTGCCGTTGAAGAGCCACCTTGCAGGGGGATTCGGAGACCAGGCTTCGGGCATGGCGGGGAGCCGCCTGCCGGCAAAGTTCGACCCGAAGCGCTACCAGGTGGCGACGCAGGACCGGAAAATCGTCGTAACCGACGGCGTTACCGGTCAGGCAATCGAACTGTACCGAGGCACGCCCGACGCCGCGCTTCTGGACAGGCTGATAGCCGAGCGGCGCGCCAGGCAGCGCCGCAACACCATCCTGGGCGTGCTGGGCGGACTGGGCCTCCTTGTAGCGATTGTCGTGGTCGCGATTGCGTTGTCCGCTCCGGAGAAAGATACGAGGAGCGCCGGCAGAGTGGATGAACGGGGGTACTACGAAACAATCAACAGGGCGGTCATTGCCTTCCGCGACGAGGGCAATGTTGAAAAGGCGCGAAAACTCCTGGACGATGCCGAAAAACTTGCCAAAGGAAAAAGGCAGTTCAGTATGCATCAACATATTCGTTCTATAATCAAACTGTACAAGGACGCGGAAGACAATTTGGAAACTTTCAACGCGGACGAGGCGCTCCGCATACTCAGGAACGACATTGAACTCGATGTGATAGACCCTTCTTATGATACCACCACGCTCAAGGAATGGGTCAACAAGCAGAGGGAAGTCGTCGCCGATTTCCGGAACAACCAGGACGCCTGGAGAACCGGACAGTTGCTGAAAGAGCAGCAGAACCTGATGAATGCCATAAAAGTCTTCGGGCAGATACTCAGCGACAGCCCTTATTACGACAGGGCGCAAAAAGAAATAGAAGACCTCGGCATAAAACTGACCACTCAAATACTCGGGAAAAGCCCCGACGAACTCAAGGATACCGAAATTAACCCCGGCCTTGCGCGCGATATGCTGGAGCATCTGGATAAGGTTCTGCAAAACAGAATCGTGCCGGACAGCAAGCGCCAGCTGGTTTTTGACTTCCGGCAGAGGTGCAAGAATCTGCTCGATTTGGAAGCGAAAAGGATGGCGGTCCTGCAAAAGGCGGCGGACCTGTATGATAAGGAAAAATACGACGAGGCCTGGAAGGTGATTGAAGATGAGGGACTGCAGGACGACCCCGATGAACTTGTGCAGAAACTGGCGGGCAAAATCAGACTGGCAAAAGAACTCCGGGCCGACTTCGACAAAGCCCAGGTGCTGTATAACGAAGGAAAGGCCGAAGATGCGCTCGCAATCCTCAGAGACCGCAAAGTCGAACATTTGGAATGGCACGAGAAATACCTCGTTTTGAAAAACAGGATAGAAGGAGTGGTCAATCTGTTCAAGTCGGCGCAGGAAGCGCTGGCCGTGGACGACGTAGAAAAGGTCAAAGAGCAGTATGAGGAGATAACCCGGATTGAGGACAGCCCCGTAAACTTCTATCACAGAGCGGCGAATTCCTGGCTGGA
>JBDRIB010000034.1:0-3824 GCA_043816375.1 Planctomycetota bacterium
AATTCGGCCGCGGTGAGCGGACGGTTTATCTCGGGGTAGTTGTAAGCCCTGAAGCAGGGGCGATATTGCTCCATCACATTCAAATATGTGTTGGGCGATATCTCCGAGAGCACGAAATCTATGACTGCTTTGCTGTTCTTCGGCGCTCCGGGCATTACAAGATGGCGTATCAGAAGTCCGCGCTCCGCGACGCCATCGTCATTAATTTCCAGGTCCCCGACCTGGCGGTGCATCTCTTTGACAGCCGCCCTCGCCACATCCGGATAGTCTTTTGCCGTACAGTAGCGTTCGGCCAGGTTCGCGTCGAAGAACTTGATGTCCGGCATATAGATTTCGATAAAGCCGTCGAGCATTTTGAGCATTTCGAGTGATTCGTACCCGCCGCAGTTATAGACTATCGGCACCCTGAGTCCGCGTTTGCGCGCGCGGAAAACGGCGTCCATAATGTGCGGCGTGAAGTGAGTAGGAGTGACGAAGTTTATGTTATGGCAGCCTGTCTGCTGCAGACGCATCATCGAATTGACGAGGTCGGCCACGCCTGCTCCACGTCCGTGTCCGCCGTGGCTGATGTCGTAGTTCTGACAGAAAACACATCGCAGGTTGCAACCGCACAGGAAGATCGTGCCTGACCCGTGGTGACCGACCAGCGGCGGCTCCTCCCCGAAATGCGGACCCGTCGTCGATACAATCAGCCTGTCGCTCATGCCGCAATAACCCGCCACGCCGTCGGTGCGGTTTACGTGACAGGCCCGCGGACAGATGGTGCAGTCCTTGAGCAAATCGTAGGCCTGATTGATTCTGTCCTGTTCGTCCATCTTTTGCATCCGAGAAGGTGGCTGCCGCCTTTTTACGATAACGAGAGCAACTTCTCGCGAAACGCCTCCACCGCGCGTGCGCGGTGCGAGATTTGGTTTTTCTCTTCCAGCATCAGTTCCGCGACCGTGCACTCGCGGTCCGGCAGATAAAACACGGGGTCGTAGCCGAAGCCATGCTTGCCTTTCGGCTTTTCGGCTATCAATCCCTCCATTGTTCCCTCGACAGTAAAAACTATCTCACCGCCCGGTTTTGCAAGCGCAATGACGCAACGGAAGCGCGCGGTTCGTTTTTCCGCCGGGACACCTGCCATTTCACTCAGGAGTTTCCGGTTGTTGCCCTCATAATCGCCGTGGACCCCGGCATAGCGCGCCGAAAGCACGCCCGGCGCGCCGCCCAGCGCATCCACCTCGAGGCCCGAATCGTCCGCCATTACCCACTCGCCGGTCGCACGCGCGAGTTCGCCCGCCTTCTTGCTCGCATTCTTCAGGAATGTCTTCCCGTCCTCGACGACCTCCGGGGCGTCGGGATACGCATCGAGACCCTTGAATTCCGGTAAAAGGCCGCGCAGTTTATCATTTATTTCTTCAATCTTATGCGCGTTGCGCGTGCCGATTATTATGAGTTCAGGCAGTTTCATATCAGGCGGCGATTACCTGGACATAAACCGTGCGATTTCGAGGCCCGTCAAACTCGCAGAAGTATACGCACTGCCACGTGCCGAGCACCAGCGCGCCGTTTTCGACAAGGACCGTCTCCGAAAAACCCATCATACTTGCCTTGATATGCGAGTCGGAGTTGCCCTCCGCGTGACGATAGTCACCGGAACGCGGCACGAGTTTTTCCAGGTGTGCAATTATGTCGGCGGGCACGGCCGGGTCCGCGTTTTCGTTTATCGTCAGGCCCGCAGTCGTATGAGGAACGTATATGTGGCAGACGCCTTTCCTGATTCCCGAGTCGCGAACAACCCCCTGTACCTGTGCGGTGATGTCCACAAATTCCGCGCGCCTGCCGGTCTTCACCTTGAATGATTCCATTGCTCCGCTCCGGGACTACTGTCCCTCAAGTTTTTCCGCGATGAGCTCTATTGCCGCGGCCAGTTGCGTATCGTCTTCGCCGGTATATGGCTTTCCGCCGTTGTCGAGTTCATGCAGGTTCCGGCGTTCAACGACTTCTATCCACTCGTCGTCTCCGATAACCACCTCCCTGTCCGGCACGAGTTTCGCTTTAAGCGAACGGCCTTTTGGAGTGAAGTAATACGCCACGGTGAGTTTGAGCGCGCCGCCGTCTTCCATATTATAGATGGTTTGTACGGAATTTTTGCCGAAAGTCTTTTCTCCGATGATGACGGCGCAGCCGTAGTCCTGCAGCGCGCCCGCGAGTATCTCGGAGGCGCTGGCGCTGGCTTCATTAACCAGCGCAACGACGGGGATTTTTGCGTCGGGAAAAATGGTGCCCTTGCGTTTCGCATTATAAACCTGACTTGCTTCACGGGTGCGCCCGCGCGTGGAAACGATTACCCCTTCTTTTATGAAAAGATTCGCAACGGCGATAGCCTGTTCCAGCAGCCCGCCGCCGTTGTCGCGCAAATCAAGGATGAAGCCCCGCATCCCCTGTTTTTGCAGGCCCTCTATCGCCTTCTCGAGGTCGGCGCCTGCGTCTTCGCTGAACTTGACCAGCCTGGCATATCCCGTCCTGTTTTTCTCGTCGACGATGCCCGATGTAACGTAATCGAGTTTCACTTCCGCTCGTTCGATTTCAAGAGTGTGGCCTTCGGTCTCACCGCGGCTGATGAGCGTCAACTTCACCTTTGTGCCGATTTCCCCGGAGATGATTTTCCCAACGTCCCCCTTGAAATCCTTCAGCAACGTGCCATTCACCTTTTCGATGATATCGCCGGGCCTCACGCCCGCCCTGTATGCGGGGGAGTTTCTTACGGGCGTAATCACCTCCGTAACGCCGTCATCGCGCTGCCGGATAATGATGCCGACACCGACATATTTGCCGCGCGTTTCCTTCTCGAAACTCGCATATTCGTCCGATGTGAAGTACATCGAATAATCGTCGCCGGTCGCCCCGACCATGCCTTTCAGCGCACCGTCGAGCAAGTCCTCCCTCTCAACGTCCTCCACGTAGTTCTCGCGGATAAGGTTGTAAACTCTGGCGTAGGTTTCGCCCTGTTTGTAAAGAGACTCATCCACGCCCCGGCTGAACGCCATCGAGACTGCGAGCGCTATGGCAATCACGGTCGATGCGGCCCAGAAGACAACAGATTTTTTCGAATACATCGTTCGTCCTCGTTCTTGCAGGAAATCCCGTTGCTGTACCGTCAGCCGCCTCAGCACAGCGCGCGCTTCTGCGCCTGAATGAAGCGCCTGATGCCGCTCCCTGCGACTGAAAGCAGTTTTGTCAGGTCTTTCGCCGAGAAAGCCTTGTGCTCGGCCGTGCCCTGTATCTCGACGAAATCGCCTTTTCCGGTCATTACCACGTTCATATCAACCTCGGCGCCGACGTCCTCGGCGTAGCATAAATCAACCAAAGCCCTGCCATCGACAATGCCGACGCTCACCGCGGCCACCAGGCCGGTCAGCGGGTTTGCGTCGAGCATCTCGTTGTCAAGCAGCCATCGTATCGCATCGACCATCGCAACATACCCGCCGGTTATTGCGGCAGTACGCGTGCCGCCGTCGGCCTGTATAACGTCGCAGTCAATCCAGATAGTCCGCTCGCCAAGTTTCCCTGAATCGACAACCACACGCATCGAGCGGCCAATGAGTCTCTGAATCTCGACCGTGCGGCCGTCGGTTTTGCCTCTGTCGCGAGGCTTACGCCGCTCGGTCGAGCCCGGCAGCATCCCGTATTCCCCCGTCACCCAGCCGCGGCCGGAGTTCTGCAGGAACGGCGGAACGCGTTCTTCCACGCTTGCGGTGCAGATTACCCTCGTCCCGCCTACCTCGATGAGCACCGAGCCCGGTGTGTTTCTCGTGTAGTGGCGCGTTATCTTAACCGGA
>JBDRIB010000035.1:0-19400 GCA_043816375.1 Planctomycetota bacterium
TTAAAAAGTCTATAAAAATGGAGCAAAATTATGACCTCAAAAGGAAGTTGCGTATTTACGGCAATAGTCGCTACCTTTTTTGGTTTCTGCTTAGCCGCACATGCCTCGCAGGCAGTCCCTGCCGAAGCCGCCCGGGATACAATTGAAATCCAGCGCTCCCTTGTTACCGACGACGACGCACCAATAGCGACGCTTGCACAGTACCCGTGGCACCCGTATCGCCACCGGCTCTACTACCGCCGCTATCCCTACTACCATTATTACCACTATTCCCGGTTCGGCTACCCATACCGGCACTACCGCCCGTACTACCGGTATTTCGGATACCACCCGTTTTACCAGGGATACTGGCATCTGTACGTGCCGCGTTATTACTTCTATCCGAAATACAATCGCGACAGCGGCTACTACTATCCCGATTACTACTCGGCGCTGAGCCGGGACGGTTACTTCCCGCAAGTTACATATATAATAGGAAACAGGGCGGAGCCCGACGCGCCGTCGGAAGGGGATGCGCAATACGTCGTAAGGATAGTCAGCCGCCTTGAGCCGGGCGAGGAGATTGAAAAAAGACTCGACCTGGGCAGGACAATGCTTGCGGCGGGCAGGAATGAAGCCGCGGCCGGACAGTTCCTCGACGCGATGGCCCTGTCCGAAAACAGCGCCGAAGCAAGACTGCTTTATGCGCGCGCGTGCGCAGCAGCGGGTCGGTACTCCGCCGCCGCTTTCGCGCTCAGGCGGGCCGTGGCGCGGAATGCGGAAATAACGGACGATGAGAAGTTTCTTTGTGCCGCCGCCCCGGAGATGGAGGAAACGCTCGATGCGATGCGCCGGCATGTAAGTGCCAACCCCGGGGACACATCGGCGATGTTTGTGTTCGGGTTCTTCTGCGCGAAATCGGGCAGGCACGGCGAGGCAAGGGCGGTCTTTGCGCGCCTCATCTCAATTGAACCCGGCTGCAAGGAGGCGGCGTTGATGGCGGATTTGCTCGGAAGGAACGGCGCGGTCGCGCCAAAGAATACATAGGCGAACAAAACGGGGCCCCAGCTACGGGTGAGCGAGGAAGCGACGGACTTCATCGATAAGGACGTCCTTCCTCGCACAATTTTTTATATGCGTTACGGGAAGTGATTTGCTGAACTGGCTGCCGTAACGTTTCGTCACGATGCGTTTGTCGGCGACGATTACCACTCCTCTGTCGCGTCTGCTGCGTATCAGCCTGCCGAATCCCTGCCTGAACCGTATCGCCGCGTTGGGGACGGAGAAATTCATAAAGGCGTTCCCGCCTTTGCGCTCGACATCCTCGTACCTGGCCTGAAAGACCGGGTCGGTGAAAACCTGAAACGGCAGCCTGGTCAGCACCAGGCAACTCAGCGCTTCACCCGCCACGTCAACTCCCTCCCAGAAACTTGCGGTGCCCAGCAGCACCGAACGCACGTCGCTCTGGAAGGCGCGCGTTATCGAGGCGCGGCTGCCGGTCCGGCCCTGGCACAGGAGCAGAATCCCCGCGCTGTCCAGGACCGGCTTCAGGTCCTGATACACCGCGTCGAGCAGTTTGTACGAGGTAAACAGCGCCAGCGCACGGCCCCCGGTCGCCGCGAAGAGTTCGCCCAGAAAGGCGGAAAGTTCTCTCGCGTACTCGTGTCCCTCTCCCCGGGTCGGCTCCGGCAGGAAATTCGCAACGCAGACAAGCGCCTGCTTCTCAAAATCGAACGGACTGCCCACATCGGCAAAGAAAACGCGCTCCTTTGCCACAAGGTCGAGCCCCAGTCGCGACCTGAAAAACTCGAAACTCCCGCCCACCGTCAGCGTTGCGGAAGAGAAAATTATGCACTCTTTCCTTTTGTAGAGTTGCTCGTTCAGCGCCGGCGCAATCCGCACGGGCGCGCACCGCAGGGAGGCATATTGCTCCCGGCGTCTGCCGAGGGGAGCGGAAAGTTCCGTCCAGAAAACGAAATTTTCCTCGTCCGCCCTGATAATGAACTCAATGTCTCCGATTGTCTCGCGAAGGAACTGCGCCTGCGCCGCGATATCGACCATCAGTTCGCGGCCGGCCTCTCTGCGGAACTGCCCCAGGTCCCGCATCGACTCGGTCAGCCTGTCCAGTGATTTTACAAGGTCGCGGATACTGCGTACCATCTGCCTGCCCGACGATTCGACCGGGCCCCACTCTATCCCGTTCCTTTCGTCCGCCGTGAAGGCAAGCGCATTGTCACTGCCGGAACGGCGGCGTGAGAGGAGGACTTTGACGCAGTCAAAGAACTCGTCCGACGTCTTTACGATTGCGGAGCACTGGTCCATTGCGCGGTCCGCAATCTCGCACAGTTCCCTGTCGTCGCTGAATCTTGCTATGGCGGTCAGGTGCCCGCTCTTCTTTCTTCTTGCGCGACGGTAGAGCCGCGCAAGAACGCGGATAATGCGCATCCGGTTCACCGTCGCGCCCAGGTGCTCCGTGGCGACGTTCTCGATGTTGTGCGCCTCGTCAAAGATGATGTCGAGGTAGGGCGGTAGTATCTTGTTGTCGCTGGCAATGTCGGAGAAGACGACGGCGTGGTTGGCCACCACGATGTCCGCTGCAAGCGCCTCCATACGCGCCTTCCACAGGAAGCATTTCCGGTAGTAGCGGCAGGTTTTGCCGAGGCACTCGTCGCCCACCGTGTGTATTCTGTCGGCAAGGTTCACGGCGGCGGCGGCGCTTGCGGCGAAATACGCGGTATTTTCGGCGATATCCCCCGTTTCGGTCTGTGCCGCCCAGACGACGACCGGCAGCATTGCGCGTCGCTCCTCGGCGTTGAGTTCGGCATCCTTGTTCGTGAGCGTGTAGAGCAGTTTGCGGATGCACAGATAGTTCGCCCGACCCTTCAGGAGCGCGCGTTTGAAACGGAACGGCAGGGCATCCTCCAGAAACGGCAGGTCTTTGTTGAAGAGTTGTTCCTGCAGGTTCTTCGTATTCGTTGAGACAATAACCTTGCGTTTGTTCAGCACGGACCACAGTATTGCCGGGACGAGGTAGGCCATCGACTTTCCCGTGCCCGTGCCCGCTTCGACCATCAGGTGCCTGCCGGTGTTGAAGGCCTGACACACACTCTCTACCATCCGTATCTGTTCATCCCGGTGTTCGTGGCCCGGCATTCTCTCGCTGAAGAGCCCTCCGGCGGAGAACATCCGGGGAACCTCGTCCGTGTCCAGCCGCTCCTTCACCGGAAGTTCCGCCTGCGTGGCGGCGGCGCGCCTGACGTGAAGATGCGCGAAGTTCTGAAACACATCCGCAAGGCCGGGGGCGCCGCTCCTCGCGGAAAAGCCCTCCAGAAGACGCCTGCGGCCTGCATCCGCGAATACCCTGCCCGTCGTGGAGCGACTGCCCGCCAGGAGCCAGTTGATTTCCTGGAGAACCGGCGGCGGGAGTTGCTCAATCATTTTTTGCAAAGCCAGCCATACGCGCGCCGTCATCTCCGCGTCGTCCGGCGCTCTGTGGGAGGAAAGTTCGGGCAATTCCAGGTGCTTCACGACCGTCGTCAGGTTGTGGCGGGGCAGCGCGGGCATCAGTATCCGCGCCAGTTCAAGGGTGTCATACATCTCGTTTGCAAACCCGCCCCCCGTCTTCTCCTTGAGGAAGCGCATATCGAATCCGGAGTTGTGGGCTACCAGGGGAAGGTCGTCGAGAAATGCCATAAACTCGCCCAGCACCTCGTCCGCGGGCGCGCTGCGGGCGATTTCGGCATTGGTTATACCGGTCAGCCGTTCAACCTCGGGAGGAATCCTGACGCCGGGATTGCACAATTTCGAGAATCGCGCGACTGCCTCCCCATCCCTTATCCGCACGGCGCCGAACTCGATGATGCCGTCGCTTGCCGCATCAAGACCGGTAGTTTCCAAATCTATTGCAATAATATCTTCCAGCATAGACTTCCTTCACAAACAGTTGGCACCAATCATAACAGAGACCCGATACCTGTCAAAACCTTTCGTCCTGCACCCCCTGAGAGCGCCTTCCCGCCTCCCGGGGGGAATGTTAATTGTAAAGTAAAGGGGGCAGACCCCTTTGCTTCACAATATGTTGTTCACCGAACGACAACGAAATGAGAGCCGGGGGGGGGGCAGGGCCGAACCCTGTGTCCGGGACGGGATATTTTCGAGCC
Organism: Planctomycetota bacterium; assembly: GCA_043816375.1. Taxonomy (GTDB): domain Bacteria; phylum Planctomycetota; class B129-G9; order B129-G9; family B129-G9; genus JBDRIB01. Next base: position 4,140 of record JBDRIB010000035.1, read on the forward strand.
CAACCCGGCCAACCAGGCAGGGGGGGAAACCGTAAAAAAGTTGGGAAATTTTCGATTTTTTTGGAACCTTTTTCCGATTTTTCGGTTATACATAGTAGTCGTCTGCAAAGAGGTCTTTACAGCAGCAAAGCGCTTACTCCGCAACCTTTTGTCCGGCAGCATCTTGCCGCAAAACCACATCAGGTTGCGCTGATGCCCTGAACTCGAAAGGAGCGTATAATGAAAAGGCTTGCGTTGATTCCGGTAATTTGCGCACTGTTGTTTGGCATCGGCTTCGCCCCTGGCCTGAAGGCCGAGCCCTCCAACACCAAGCAACTCGAGGAAGACCAGAAATTCACGCGCGAACAGTATCTGAAGTTGATTAACAGGCTCCGCGAGCGCGCAGATGAAATCGAGGACAAGGAACTGAAGGCGAAGTACCTGAAGGCTATCGAGTACGCCGAGCAGAAAGAAATCTCGGAAGAAATGAACAGGATTCTCAGGTTCCTCGCCGAGAGGGAACGTTTCGACGCGGCTATGGTGAGCAGGAGCGTCGAAGCCCTCCTGGAAGGACTCGAACGCCAACTCCTTGGCAGTATGGAAGAGTTCAAGTTCGACAAGAAGAAATACGCCGAACTCATTAAGAATCTGGAAGATATCCGCAAAGAGATGGAGAAATACAGCGCAGAGCCCTGGGCCAACGTTGAGAAGCTCGGAGAGGCAAAGGCCAGGGTCGGTGAACTGGAAGCAGGCCAGCAGGAAGTCCTCGATAAACTCAGTCAATTCTCTGCCGCTGAAATCCAGCTGGGGAGAATCATCAACGAACTCAACAAAGCCATCACCGAACAGCAGAATGTCCTTCAGGGGATAAAAGACACCGGGGGGAATATCGGCAAGGCAGACGCGGCGGGCAAGTTCGGCAAACTCGAGGAACAGCAGGAAAAACTCGCCGGGCAATCCGACGAAATCCGGAAAATGCTCGAAGGCCTTAAGACCGACCTTGACGAAAGCACCAACCCCGGATTCAAGAAAGACAGCGGCCAGGCAGATTCTGCAGGCGAGAAAACCGGACAGGCCGGGCAGGCGCAAAAAAGCGCCGCCGGTGCTCTCGGCAGCGCATCCCAATCCGCCTCGCAGGCTGCTTCGAGCGGCGACTCCCAGCCCCAGGCCGCTCAGCAGGCTCAAACTGCTGCAGGCCAGGCCGGACAACAGGGCAACGAGGCTCTTGCAAAACTCAAGGCCGCAAAAGAACAACTCCAGCAACTGCAAAAAGCGCTGGCCGAGGCCAGGGGCAAGGACGGTGCCAGCGCCGCTGAACTTGAAAAGTTACAGGCCGAACTCAAAGTGAAAGCCGAAGACCTTGCAAAGGCCCTCGAGGCAATGAAGGAAGGCGCCGGCGGAAAGAACGCCGCGAGTGCCGCACAGTCCACGGAAAAGGCGGCCGGTCATATGGACAAGGCCCAGAAATCCCTTGGGCAGATGGGCGGTAAGGGCGGCGAGGGCGGCGAGGGCGGTAAGGGCGGTAAGGGCGGCGAGGGCGGTAAGGGCGGCGAGGGCGGTAAGGGCGGCGAGGGCGGCGAGGGCGGCGAGGGCGGCGAGGGCGGCAAGCAGGAAGCACAAAAGGCCGGCGAGGAGGCCCTGAAAGAACTGGGGGAGGCGAAAAAGGCATTAGGAGAGGCTGAGAAAAAAGCCCAGGAAGAGGCGGCCAAACAGAAGTACACCTTGAAACAACTGACCGAGAAAGAAGAAGAAATCGCCAAGCAACTTAAGGAGATGCAAAAGCAGGCAGAGAAAGCCGGTACCGGCGAGTCCGCTCAGGGCAATGTCGGAAAGGCCGCAGAGCAAAGCAAGCAAGCCGCAGAGAAACTGGAAAAATCAGCTGGCGGCGAGGGCGGCGAGGGCGGCAAGGGCGGCAAGGGCGGCGAGGGCGGCGAGGGCGGCAAGGGTGGTAAGGGCGGCGCGTCCGGAGCACAAAAGAATATGGAAGAGGCCAAGAAAGAAATCGACGAAGCCCTGAAACAACTCAAGGATGAGTTCCAAAAAGCCAAACAGATTCAGGCACTGATGGAAGTCGCAAAAGTGCTCCGTGCAATGCTCAAAATCCAGAAAGCTGTCAACAATACAACCGAGGGTCTCGACCTCAAGAAGCAACAGGAGGAAGTCAAAGCCGGGGTCGATAAATACGAGTTCGGTCGCGGCGAAATAAAGGAAATTGACACGGCCAAAGACGATGAGGAATATCTGGCAAACGAAGCCGCAAAAATGTCTAAACTTCTCAAGGAAGAGGGCAAGATGGTCTTCCCGCACGTCCTTGATATGACCAGGGACGATATGCTGAAGGTCGTGGAACTGCTGGGTAAATACGACGTCGGCAGAGAGACACAGATCATCGAAAAGGACATCCTCAGAAACCTGGAACGCCTGCTCGACGCCATTCGCGAAGACCTCGAAAGGCTAAAAAAGGAGCAGGAGGAGGCGAAAAAGAAGGGGGGACAACAGGGCGGCGGAGGCATGGGAGCCAAACCAAAGGACAAACAACAACAAGAAAGCAGGCCGATGTACCTGCCCACAATCGCGGAAATCAAACTGCTGAAAGGTCTCCAGATAGCAATTCAATCCGACACCATTGAGGTGGACAGGGAATACCCCGAAGACAGGGAATTGTCGTCTGTTGACAAGAATCTGAAAAAACGCATATGCGAACGGCTCGCAGGCAAGGAATCCGATATACAACGCTTTACGGCCGAAATTGTCAAAAAGATCGAAGAAGCGCAAAAGAGATGAAGCAGCGGCCGTTAGCAATCAGGGAGGCATTAACTATGAAACTATTACTAATCACAACTGCACTGGCATGCATAGGGCTGCTCACATTCGCCACCCATATTGCGGCGGCTCAGGACCCGGAACAACCGCAGCCTGGAGAAACGGAGAGTGCGGAGGAACCGGAGCAGCCGCAGCCCGGAGAAGCGGAGAAAGAGAAGAAGAAGAACGGTCTGGAGCTGCTTAAGAAGGCCGAAAGAATCGCCCGCGAAGTGTCCGAGAATCACCTCCGCAAACAGAAAGTGGGCAAGGAAACTCAGGACAAGGAAGAAGAAATCATCAAGGCCTTTGATGACCTTATCGGGTACATCCTCGATGCCCAGTCTCAGGCCCAGCAGCAGCAACAGGGCCAGGAGGGCCAGCAGGGCCAGCAGGGCCAGCAGGGCCAGCCGAGCCAGCAGAGCGGCAAGCCGGGTGGCTCGAAACCATCCAGTATGGCCGGGAAAACCTCTAACCCCCAGAAGGGCAAAGCGACCGGCTTTCAGAAACCCTCCGGCAAGGGCGACTCCGAAGGCAAGCAGAAAGAAGAGTGGGGCTTCCTGCCCGACAAAGACTTCGAGGCCACCGCCCGTGAAGAATCTTCAGAGTTGCCGCCGGGTTACCAAAGATTGATTGAACGTTACCGCCGGGTAGTCATTACCGAAATGACCAAAATCCGAAGGTAACAGGAAATCGGCACATCACAGGGGCCGTGACGCCACACCGGGCGGACGGCCCTTTTTTTTACGAAGAGAAGGGGTCTCCGCCTTGAATGGCGACTGTCGCCGCTTCACGCTTTTCCTGCCGGAACATCTCGATACTTGCGGATACCCGCCCGGCCTCCACGCGCAATTTTCACTTGACACAACGCGAAGGTAACATTAGCCTACTCCGTTTCTGGTTCCATTTTGCGCTCTTTCAGAGGAAGAATATGCAATTACTCGAAACTCTGGACGAAAACGTAATCAAAGTGCCGCTGGAAAGCGAGAGCAAGGAAGAAGTCTTTGAAGAAATGGTCGAAATCCTTGCAAGGGCCGGCAAAATTACCGACCGCAACGCCGCGCTTGAAGCCATTAACGAACGCGAATCCAAACAGACCACCGGCATCGGCCGCGGGCTGGCCGTGCCGCACGGCAAACATCCTGCGATAACCCAACTGGTCGGCTCGGTCGGCATTTCCAGTAACGGCATCGACTACGACAGCGTGGATGGCCAGCCTGTCCGCGTCGTATTCCTGTTGCTTGCCAGGCCCGATAATCCCGGGCCTCACGTGGCGGCGCTGGCCGAAATCGCCCGCATCTTCACTATGCCCACACTTCGCAAAAGGCTCATAGAAGCCAAAGACGCCGCGGCCGTTATGGAAGTCATCCGCAGCGCAGATTAAACCCGTTTCACTATGGAAGAAATTATCCATCACATACTCGAAGTAGAAGAGCAGGCCAAGAAAATCGTCGAGGGCAGCCACAACGATGCGCAGGCCATCGCCGAACGCGCCCGCAGCGAAGCACGCGCCCTTGTCGAAAACGCGCGCTCCGACGCTCACTCTCAGGCCGCGGAAATACTCAAGGAAGCGCTTCGAGCGGCGGAAGAAACCAGACAAAAGCGCCTCGACGAAATACGCCGTTCCGCGCCGAGCGCAGAAACCATAGATGCCGGCCTGCGCCGCGCCGCTGCGGAAACCGCCTTTGCCAGGATAACCGGTCTTTCCGCCGACCGCCGATAGCGCCGGCCGGGGCTTGCCGGACTTCGACTGCTTCTCTGCGATGCCGGGAAACATGGAACGCGAAAGGTGACTGTCACCATTACGAGGGACCGGTTCTATTTACAACGCAAAAGGTGACTGTCACCAATTACGGAGTCGAGGGAGCGCTGTGACCGAGACTCGTAGATTGGTGACTGTCATCCTTTTGCATTCGCAGAATAGAACCGGTCTTGGGGCGCTCCGGGACAGTCCACGGCGCCCCGATTTCGGACTTCGCCTCATCGGGGCTTGGGACAGTCCCCTGCGCCGAGATTCGTAGATGGTGACTGTCACCTTTCGCAGGAGCCGGTTGGACCCAAATGAATACGACATTCGCCTCACCGTGAAAATTGAACTGACAACCGATATGGACTTTCTCTGCGCCAGAGTGCGCGGCCTGCGCAGCAAACTGTACGCCGGCCCGTCGCTCCTGGCGCTGGCGCGGCTTGCGACATCCGCCGCCTATTATGAAAGGGTTCTTTCCGGGAAAGTCCCTCCCTCGCATACCGAAGGCGAACGCTCGTTAATCACGGCCCACGTTGAACATCTCCTCCGACTGTGCGGATTTCTCGCGGGCAGGCGCAGGCAGGCGTTCGAATGGCTCACGCGCCGCTATCAAATTGAAAATCTCAAGGTGCTCCTGCGCGCGCGCTCGCAAAAAATCGGAGCGGAGGAAATACAGAACCTGCTTTTCGAACTGCCCGAAGAACTCTCTTTGCCGGTGGACGAAATTCTTTCCGCCGGTGACACAGAGTCTCTCGCCCGGGCAATACCGCTGGATGCGATTTCCAGAGGAATCTCGCGGGCCGCGGGTTTACCCGATGACAGCCGCCTCCCGTTTTTCCTCGAAAGCGCCGTCGAGAAGGCCTTTCTCACTGAAGGTCTGGACAGGGTATCAAAAGTCGGGCGGGCGGAACGCGCCCGGTGTTTGAATCTCCTCGCGCGCGAGGTTATGTCTCACAACGTGCTCTTCGTCTGGCGTGCGATGAAGAATTATTCCCTCGGAGCGGTCCTCTTAAGGGATTTCCTTGTAATACACGGACCGTTTGAAAAGAGCGCGGGCTATCTTCGTGCCTTCGATGGCGATGACATCGCCGCCACGCTTCAGGCGCTGGGAATGAGCAATGTCCTCAGCGGGCGTCAGGCCGCGCCCGCTACTGCGGCCGACCTTGAAGCGGCTTTACAGGCCTGGCTCTACCGGGCGGCCCGGCGCTGCTATGCCGAATCGTTGTCCGACTTCGGCGTGGTCGTGTCGTATTACTACCTGAAGCGCTTCGAACTCCAGGACCTCCTGCGTTTGAGCGAGGCACTCAGACAGGGCCTCGGCCCGGACGAAGCGGTCACTCACCTGGTAACAGTCAGGTGACTTCGCCTGCCGGGGGCCGGGGAGGCGGACAAGTGTCACCGTCGAAAACCACAGACACCGATAGGTTTTGACAATGCTCAGACCTGCTGAGATGAGCCGACTCAACGTCGTTGTGCTCGAGCACGACATGCGCGCCGCGCTCGAAGAGCTCGGCCGCATCGGTTGCGCTCAACTGATTCCCGTGCGCGACGGCCGCAGCGGCGAGATGCTCAGCGAGGTCGACGTCGCCGACCGCCTGTCCGGGGCCGGCGCCCTGCTCGAAAGAGTCAAGGCACTGCAGCGGTCGCTCGATTGCATATTCGTGCAACCGCCCGAAAAAGAGGCCGGGCATCCTTCCCTTGATGAGATTGAGCGGCTGCTGCCGCCGGTGGAAAAACGCGTCGGCAGGATGCTTGAAGAACGCACGCGCCTGACGGAAACGCTCGAGAGACTGGCAAGGCAGGAAGAAGAACTTTCGGCCATCGAGAATCTGCCCGTAGAGGCGTTCAGTCCCGATATGCTGTCTTTCGTCATCGTTCGCGTCGGATGGCTGAAGACGGAACGCGCGGAGGTACTGGAAAAAGAGTCGAAGGACTTTGCGGCGATTGTCACGGTTGACCGGCGCGAGGGGGAGCAACTCGTGGTGGCAATCGTGCCGCGAAAAAAGCGCTTCGTTCTGCAGACACTGCTGGAAAAACTCGACTTCACCCCGCAGAAAAAGCCCGAGGGGCTGAGGGAAAGCCCGGCGCAGGCGCTCAGGGGCGTCCGGCGCGCCCTGCAAACCAGCAAGGACGAACTGGAGAGAATCGGGGACGAACTGGGCCGTATGGGCGGCGACCTCGGCCCGCAACTGGCGCGTTGCCGCGAGGCGCTCGAGGTTGAGACATCGCTTCTCCGCGCGATGAGCCAGTTCGGTAAAACGCGCTTCTGCTGTGTCGCAAGCGGCTGGGTGCCGAGCGCTGATGTGCCGGAGTTGTGCAGGCGGCTGGAAAAAATCACCGACGGGAGGGCCGTCATCGAAGCGCGTCCGGTAAAGCACTCCGGGGCGGGCGTTCAGAAAGTCCCCGTCGCGATGACATCGCGTTCCTTCTTCAAGCCGTTCAGGCTGCTGGTGCGCAACTTCGGACTGCCCTCGTACGGGGAGATAGACCCGACGCCGTTCCTTGCGATAAGTTTTCTCGTGCTTTTCGGCCTGATGTTCGGGGATGTGGGCCAGGGCGCGGTTCTTGTCGGGCTGGGATTGGTGCTGCGCTTTGCGGGAAAGAAGGAAACATTGCGGGATTTCGGTTTCGTGCTTGCCGCTGCGGGTGTTTCGTCAATGATCTTCGGCGTCCTGCTTTACGGAAGCGTGTTCGGCAAAGAAGATGCGATAATGATATCCCCGCTCCTGCTCAGGCCGCTGCACGTGGGCGCCACCCAGGCGGTGCACCTGACGAAGTTGCTTGTGGTGGCGGTCGCCTCGGGCGTGATACTGATGAGCGCGGGAATATTTCTGAACATCGTGAACCGCTTCACGGCAAAAGAGTATTTCAAAGGCATCGTGGACAAATACGGGCTGGTCGGTATCATTCTTTACTGGGGCGCGATAGGGCTTGGAATTCTCGGCTATGTTTCCGGCGTGGTGCCGCCCTGGCTGGTTGTGCTTCTGGTGGGGCTGCCGCTCGTGCTGATAGTGCTGGCCGGACCGCTGCGAATGCTGCTTGTGAAAAAGCGCAGTGAGGGCGAACACGAAGAGGGCCTCTTTATGGGCCTGGTTGAGGGTTTTGTGGAACTGATCGAGACGGTCATAGCGTTTCTGGCCAATACCGCCTCGTTCATCAGGGTGGCGGCATTTGCACTGGCTCATTCGGGACTTTCGCTTGCCATATGGACGATAGCCGATAACCTGAGCGATGTTCCGGTGCTGCCGGTTGTGATTGTTGTCTTCGGCAACGTCCTGACAATCGCGCTGGAAGGCCTTGTGGCGGGCATACAGGCCATAAGGCTGGAATACTACGAGTTCTTCGGAAAATTCTTCGGGGGCGACGGCGTGCCGTTCAGGCCCTTTAAATTCAAGACATCGCAGGAAGCGGTCGCGACGGAGCCGCCGCTTTCGGGTAACCAATAGTCAAGAGAGGAGCGGCAATGAAGGATTTCTTTAGCAAACTGGTTGTGTTGAGCATTTGCTTCGGCGTGGTTCTGACAATCTCGATGTTCGTGGTTGCACAGGTCGCATTAGCCGACACCGCGCAGCCCCCAGTGGGGGAAAAGTCCCCGCTTAAGTCACCGGAAGACACTGCGCTTAAGCAGACGATAGTCATCGCAATCGCCTTTATGGTGGGCACAGGCTCGCTCGCGGCGGCTTACGCGGTGGGCAAGATAGGAGCCGCCAGCATGGGCGCCGCCAGCGAGAGGCCGGAGCTGCTTGGACGCGCGCTTATCTTCGTCGGCCTGGCCGAAGGTATTGCCATCTACGGCCTGCTGGTCGGCATCCTGCTGCTCCTGCTCAAGTTGTAAAATCTTTGCGCAGGCCGGGTGCGAAGCGCGGGGCAGAAACACAGTCCGCCGCTACATTCTGTCTGCCGTGGAGTAAGCAATGAAATTTTTCGTCATAGGCGACAGCGACACCGTGCTCGGCTTTCGCTATGCCGGGATTGAAGGCCGTGTGGTGTCCGATGCGGACGAAGCGGCGGCTGCGCTGCGCGAGGCCGTTGCCCGCAGCGACATCGGCATCGTTATCATCACCGAAGAAATCGCGGAAAGCGTTCGTGACGAGGTAACCTTGATAAAGGTGAAGGTATCCCGACCCCTTCTGGTGGAGGTGCCGGGCCCCGCGGGTCCTTCGCCGACAAGAAGAACGCTCTTAAGCATAATAACGGAGGCCGTGGGCGTTCGCGTATAGCCCGCGGCTGAAAGAAACAGTTATGGAAAAAGAATCCGCCGACAAAAAACTCGACAGAGAAATCCTCGCTGACGCAAAGTCGCAGGCCGAACGGAACATCAAAAAGGCAGAGCGCGAGGCCGAAGGAATCCTCGCCCGCGCCGGGGAGGAGGCAAAGCAACATTCCGGGAAAATCATCGGAAATGCGAAGGAACGCGCTTCGGCAAAGACAGCCGTCATCAAGGCAAGCATCGAGGTAGAAGCGAAGCGCCTGGCGCTCGCCGCAAGGGAAGACACCATACAGTCAATACTTGGCGAATCTCTTCAACGAATGGATGCGAAATCCGACTACGATTATCCCGAGTCGCTAATCGGCCTGGGAACCGGGGCCGTCGCAAAAATGTCGGGTGACTCATTTGTCGTCACGCTTGACGGTAAAGACGCAAACTCTCTGGGAGAGCAGGTGCTGAAAGGCATTGAAGAACGCGTCAAATCCGGGGACGGCCGGAACATACAACTGCGACTGGCCGAAAATCCATCGCCTGTCGGGGCGGGCATTATCGTAGAGACGGCGGACGGCCGCGAACGAGTGGACAACTCTTTCGAAAAAAGGCTGGAGCGCTACCGCGCACAACTCCGGCGCGAGATAGCCGAAACCATATTTCCGGAAGAGAGAGAAAGGTGACTGTCACCAATTACGGCGGACCTGTTCTATTTACAACGCAAAAGGTGACTGTCACTAATTACGGAATCGACCCCGACTTTGTCGGGGGAGATTCGTAGATTAGTGACTGTCATCCTTTTGCAATGCGAAACTCGGGGCGTAGAATAGAACAGGTTCTGGGATGCTCAGGGGACAGTCCCCTGCACCGAGATTCGTAGAACTTGTCCCGACGTGTCGGGATTGGTGACTGTCACTGTGAAATGCGAACCGCGAAAAAATTATGACTAAAACCGAAACAAAACGAACCGGCGTCGTTACCCGCGTGAACGGCCCTATTATCCAGGCGCGCGGTCTTGCGGACGCGCAGATGTACGAACTGGTTTTCGTCGGACCCCTGGAACTCATCGGAGAAATCGTCCGCCTCGACGGCGACAGATGCGTCATCCAGGTGTACGAAGACACAACGGGCCTGAAGCCCGGCGCCGCCGTGCGTCCCAGCGGCGGGCCGCTGTCCCTGACGCTCGGCCCCGGCATCATCGGAAGCATCTACGACGGTCTCCAGAGGCCGCTGGACGAAATCCACAAACTCCGCGGCCCTTTTGTCGCGCGCGGAGAGAAAGTCGACAGCCTCTCCCCGGAGAAAAAGTGGCCATTTGAGCCGTCGCTCGAAAAAGGCAAACCCGTCTCCGGCGGTGCAATCATCGGCTCCGTGCAGGAGACGCCGCTCATCGAGCACAGGATAATGATACCGCCCGGCCTTGAGGGCGAACTTGTCGAAATCGTCGCGGCAGGCGAATACACGATTGAAACGACCGTCGCCCGCGTGAAGAACGAATCGGGCACGTTTGACGTAAAGATGTATCAACGCTGGCCGGTGCGAAAACCGCGCCCGTGCGCCCGGCGATTGAACCCGACGAAGCCGCTGATAACCGGCCAGCGCGTCATCGATACATTTTTCCCGATAGCAAAAGGCGGCTGCGCAGCCGTCCCGGGGGGCTTCGGCACCGGCAAAACGATGACGCAGCACTCTCTTGCAAAATGGTGCGACGCGCAGGTCATCGTTTATGTGGGTTGCGGCGAACGCGGCAACGAGATGACCGAGGTGCTCGTCGACTTCCCGAAACTCACGGACCCGCGCACGGGGCGCTCGTTGATGGAACGCACCTCGCTGGTGGCCAACACGTCCAATATGCCCGTGGCCGCGCGGGAGGTATCAATCTACACCGGCATCACAATCGCCGAATACTTCCGCGATATGGGCTACGACGTGGGGATAATGGCCGATTCGACATCGCGCTGGGCGGAGGCGCTGCGCGAACTGTCGGCGCGCCTGGAGGAAATGCCTGTCGAGGAAGGCTTCCCGGCGCACCTCGCCACGAACCTTGCGGGTTTCTACGAGCGCGGCGGAAGAGTGAAAACGCTCGGCGGCGACGAAGGCTCAATCAGCATCGTCGGGTCGGTCTCCCCGCCGGGAGGCGATTTCAGCGAGCCGGTTACCCAGCACACGAAACGTTTCATCCGCTGCTTCTGGGCGCTGGACACGGACCTGGCCAACGCGCGCCACTATCCGGCCATAAACTGGCTCACGTCATACAGCGAATACGTGGAAGAGATTGCCGACTGGTGGCTGGAGACGGAGCCCGAGTGGACCGAGTTGCGCAATCAGGCTATGGAAGTGATGCAAAGGGAGGACAAACTGCAGCAGATAGTAAAACTGGTCGGGCCGGACGTGCTGCCGGATTCGCAGAGGCTTGTTCTCTTCATCGCCGAGATAATCAAGGTGGCCTTCCTGCAGCAGAACGCCTTTGACGAACTGGATATGTGGTGCTCGCCGCAGAAGCAAATCGCGCTGCTGCGCTGCATCAATACGCTGTGGACGCGCGGAGGAAAGGTCATTGCGGGCGGCGCGCCGCTGCGCGCGGTCCGGGACCTCCCCTGTGTGCAGGAACTTATGCGCGCCAAGAGCACAATCGCCAGCGACGACAGGGAAGCGCTTGACGGACTGTCGAAGAAGGTTGACGAACAGTTGAGAGAAATTGAGGAGTCCTACCTGTGACCGATTACAGCGAGCTTGAATACATAGGAATATCGCAGGTTTCCGGGCCGCTTGTCGTGGTCGAAAAGGTCCGCGAGGTCGGCTACAACGAACTGGTCGAGATACGTGGCATCACCGGCGAGACGCGGCTGGGACAGGTTCTCGACATCAGCGACGAACGCGCGGTCGTGCAGGTGCTCGAAGGCACGGGAGGCCTGACCACCGCCGGCAGTTCGGTGAGGTTTCTCGGCAAATCCCTCACGCTGCCGGTCGGACGCGAGATGCTGGGCCGCGTGTTTGACGGGCTGGGACGACCGGCCGACGACGGGCCCCTGCCGCTCAAAGGCACGGACCGCGACATAAACGGCGAACCGATTAACCCGTGCGCGCGCACGTATCCGCGCGACTTCATCCAGACAGGCCTGAGCGCCATCGACGGGATGAACACGCTGGTGCGCGGCCAGAAACTCCCCATCTTCTCCGGCAGCGGAATGCCGCACGACCGCATCGCCGCCCAGATTGCGCGCCAGGCGAAACTTCTGCGCGAGGAGATTGAGTTCACAATCGTGTTCGCCGCAATGGGCGTGAAGCACGACGTGGCGCAGTTTTTCATCCGCAGTTTCGAGGAGAGCGGCGTGCTCGGCAAATCCGCGCTGTTCCTCTCGCTCGCCAGCGCGCCCAGCGTCGAGAGACTGCTCACGCCGCGCAGCGCGCTCACCCTGGCCGAGCATCTCGCCTTCGACGAGGGAATGCACGTGCTGGTGATTATGACCGATATGACGAACTACTGCGAATCGCTGAGAGAAATCGGCTCGGCGCGCGGCGAGATCCCGGCGCGGAAGGGCTATCCGGGCTATCTCTACAGCGACCTCGCCTCGATATATGAGCGGGCCGGACGCATCGACTCCTCGCCCGGCTCCATCACGCAACTGGCGATTCTAACGATGCCGTCGGACGACATTTCCCACCCTGTGCCGGACCTCACGGGATACATCACCGAGGGGCAGATAGTTCTGGAGCGCGACCTGTTCCAGCGCAGCATCTACCCGCCTATCGCGGGTCTGCCGTCGCTTTCCCGGCTGATGAAGGACGGCATCGGCGAGGGCCGCACCAGGTCGGACCATCCGCACATCGCGAGCCAGTTGTTTGCGTGCTACTCGCGCGTGAAGCAGGTGCGCGCACTGGCGGCAGTCATCGGAGAGGAAGAACTCTCCGCGCTCGACAAGAAGTATATGAAGTTCGGGGAGGAATTCGAGAATCGCTTCCTCAGACAGGGCGAGTATGAAAACCGCTCGATAGAGGAAACCCTCGACCTGGGCTGGGACGTCATCGCGGCGCTGCCGAAGGACGAGTTGCACCGGCTTGCCGAAGAAGAAATCACCGAGCGTTACAAGGAAAGAGTCGCCGTTGAGACACTGAAGGCCGAAGAGGGCGGGGAAAAGAACAATAACAAATAATATGCAGGGCACGGTGACTGTCACCGCAAGAAGCCCGGACGAGCGAAAAATATGTCGCGACTGAATATACCACCGACCAAAAGCAACATTCTGCAAGTCAGCAAGAGCCTCGAGTTCGCCGAGGAAGGCTTCGAGCTGCTCGAACAGAAACGCCAGATACTCGTGCTCGAACTGATGTCCCGCCTTGAGCGGGCCAAACGCATACAGGAGGAATCGGACAGGGCGCTGGCCGGGGCATTCGAGGCCCTGAAGCGCGCGCAACTCGCTTCCGGTTCGGCTTCGCTGCAGCAGGAGGCGATTGCAGTACCGGTTGAGAGCGAGATAAGAGTCGGCGGCAACCGCGTTATGGGCATCGACCTGCCGACAGTCGATGCCAGGCCCGGAAAACTGGACGTCAGATTCGGCATTGCGCGGACCAACGCGACGTCCGATGAGGTTATGGCCGGATTCCACCGGGTGCTGGAACTGTTGAGAGAAATGGCGGAAATCGAAAGCGCGGTCTTTCGACTCGCGATGGAACTGCGAAAAACCCAGAGGCGCGTCAACGCGCTCGAAAAGATATTCCTGCCGCAATATCGCGAAACGGTTCGCTACATTCGCGACACCCTGGAAGAGCGCGAGCGCGAGGAAATGATAATAATGAAAATGATTAAGCGGCAGCGTCCTGCTTGAACCCGGTGACTGTTACTGAATGTTTTCCGCAGACTGGTGACCGGCACCGTGAAATATCTTGAGAGGTGCAGACAATGGCTCATTCCTTTCCCTGCCGGCACGTTCTTGTCTGGATAGACGGCACCGACAGCGCCGACCGCGCCGGCCGGTTTGCCATAAGCATTGCAAAGGCCGCCGGCGCCCGCCTGACCGCGGTAGCCGTGGTTGATACGGAAACGCTGGCATCCCTCCTCAAACAGAAATTCCTCGTGCCCGACGAGATGCAGGACTTCGAGCAGGAACTCACCGCATCATCCGAGAAATACCTGCGCCACGCGCAGGAAAGCGCAAAGAAGGAAGGCGTGAAGGTTGACGTTGTGCTTCTGCGCGGCACCTGCCACTCGGCCGTCCTTGCGGAGCAGAAAAAGCACTCCGCCGACCTCATCGTTATGGGCACGTTCAGCGCGGAAGAGATCCGCCGCGACCTCACCGCCCGCGGTCGGCAGTTACTCCTCGACGCCGCCCCGGTACCCGTCATCGTCGTCCCCTGAGCCCCGGCCGGGATGTGCGCCAGGCCAACCCGAATTTACTGCAAAACCCGACCACGTTTTACCGGTTTGTCTGCATCACATCCTTTTTTCCCGAAAAAAGGCGAGATTTTTTCCGGCCTGATGTGTATATAGTAGGGTAGTTCAATTTGTCCGTCTCGGACAGGACCATTTCAAAGAGAGAAATCAGTGAGACGCAAACTGCTGACAACGGCCCTTGCTGTTGTCGTCGCTGCGACGGTAAGCGGTGCGGCCCTCGCAACAGGGCCGCTCGCGAAACTGTGGACGGGAGAGGCCTGGTTCGAGGTTCAGTCCGACCGCGTGGCCCCCACCGTTTCCCATATGCATTACCTTTCAATGTTTTGGGACGATGTGCCCGGTGACCCTCATTACAAGGCCTACTATATTACCGGTGCGGGAGGGGACTTCTGGACGGGCCTGGCCAGGTCTTACGACGGTGTCAACTTTGAGAACGTGGGCGTGGTCTTGACGACGGGCCCCGAGGGCAGTTGGGACGACTGGATTGCCTCTTTTTCCTCTGTGTGGAAAGAGGGCGACGTTTATTATATGGTCTATGAAGCAGCCAACCTTAATCCGTTGAACCGTGTACACCAGGTAGGGCTGGCCACTTCTGCCGACGGGATTAACTTCACCAAACGGGGGCCGATATTTACCCCAAGCGGCGTCCCCGGTACTTTTGACAGTCATCATGCCGGCACTCCATCGCTGCACAAGGAAGCAGACACATGGTACCTGTTCTACCACGGGCACGACGCCGTTGACGTTCAGATAGGGCTTGCAACAGCGCCCGTGGTCAAAGGCGACTGGACCGACCTGCGGAACTTCAAGAGAGTTCAGTCTGCGCCCGTCATTCCCACAAGCGTATCGGGCTGGGACAGCGGGACGACGGGCAAGCGCAGCCGACTAATAAAGGAAGGAGACTACTGGTATATGGCTTTTGAGGGCAGCACCGACCAGCCCTACGGCACCGCCGATTGGTCCGCGGGAATAGCGCGTTCGACGGATTTGGTCAACTGGGAAAAACTTCCGACGAACCCGGTTCTCCCGCAGACCGGCGGCGGTTTCGGGTATGACGGGCCCGAGATGGTGTGCGTTGAGGATGGCATCTACATCTACTTCCGCCTCTGCGACGGTTCCGGCGGCAACGATACATACAGAGCG
>JBDRIB010000036.1:0-4725 GCA_043816375.1 Planctomycetota bacterium
GTTCGCGCTCGGTGCTCGATTACGTTACCAGTTTCGCTGCCGCGCAAAAGGGCAAACTGTATCTTCTGCACGTTATAGAGTACGAGGACTTGCCCAGGGTGGCCGACTCGCCCAGGCCCGAACAGCCCGACGCGGAGCGCCTGAAACAGGCTCAGGAAGAACTCGAGGGTCTTGTGCCGAAAGAGAAAGGTCTCGAAGTCGAGTGCCTTGTGAAACAGGGCCGCTCGTTCAACGAGATATTGCGCACGGCGGAGAAGATGGGCATCGACATTATCATAATGGCGACCCACGGGCGCACCGGCTTCGAGCACATACTCATCGGCAGCGTTGCGGAGAGAGTGGTGCGCCGCGCCACCTGTCCCGTGTTGACGATAAAGCCTCCGAAGGAGTATATGACTCGCGCCTGAGAACGCGAACCTTCACAACAGGATTGTCGCAAAAAAATCCGCCGGCCACACAAACGTGTGACTGGCGGTTGTTTTTTATTGACGCCTCGCGCGGCACGGGCGGGGCGGAAAAGTTATCGCTTGGAGTACTGGAAGCGTCGTCGTGCGCCCGGCTGCCCGTATTTTTTGCGTTCTTTCTTGCGGCTGTCGCGGGTCAGCAGGCCGTGGTCGCGGAGTGTGCTTTCGAGGCCGTCATCCGCTTTTAAAAGCGCTCGCGCTATGCCCAGTTGCAGGGCACCGGCCTGACCGGTCGGTCCGCCGCCTTCCACTTTGGCGGTTATGTCGAACTGGTCGGCGCGTTCTGTTAACTTGAGAGGCAGTCGCACCGACTGCCTGTCGCGCTCCCGGGCAAAATAACTTTCCAGCGTGCGCGAGTTGATGATTATCTCGCCCTTTCCGACTCTCGTGCGAACACGGGCGACGGAGGTCTTGCGGCGACCGGTTCCGAGATAGACTTCTTTTTCGGGCACGTAATACCTCCGTATCAGATATTAAGGGCTTTGGGCACCTGCGCCTCGTGCGGGTGCTCGGGCCCTGCGTACACTTTTAGTTTCTTGAACATCTTCCGGCCAAGTTTCGTTCGCGGCACCATCCGCTTGACGGCCAGTCTAATGATGTCGGCCGGTTTGCGGGCCAGCAGGTGCCGCATCGTTTCGACCTTCAGCCCGCCGGGATATCCGCTGTATCGCGAGTATGTCTTCTGGTCCAGTTTTTCTCCTGTCACACGCACCTTGCCTGCGTTGATTACTATGACAAAGTCGCCCGTATCCACGTGCGGCGTATAGGACGGCTTGTGTTTGCCCATAAGCACGGTGGCGATTCTGGTCGCCATTCGGCCGAGCGTCTTTTTCTCGGCGTCCACGATATACCAGTCGTGGTGGGCCTCTTCTTTTTTGACGAACTTTGTCTTTGTTGTTAGCATTTCTTACTCTCGGAATTCTGTGTGGCGCGGCACTATAACAGCGGCGATTCAATATGTCAACGAAAAAACGCGCAAAAAAGCGGGCATACCGCCCGGGGAAGTCGTATTTCATCGCCAACCAGAAGAATTGTAAAGTAAAGGTGTCAGACCCCTTTACTGCAATTGTTGTTCACACGATTTGCCGCACAGACGGTCTGTGGCGGGAAGTCAGAGCGTGTTGACAGCGCGAGGTTCCTGCTTTAGAATCGGTTCATTCATTGTGAGAGATTGCTATGAGCGTAAAAGTCCGATGCAAATGCGGCGCCCTCCTGCTGGTCGGCGAAGATATGGCGGGACGCCTGGGCAAGTGCGCCAGTTGCGGCAAGACCATGCGCATCCCCCGCGAATTGCGTAAAACCGGCGCGGCCGACGGCCGCGAGGCGGTGCTGAAGGAAGAACCGCGCGTTGAAGGCGCGCCTCCCGCGGCCGGAGATGAGTATATAAGCACTCTCAAGGTGATACAATGGCCCGCCAACTATCGAAAGACCCTTGTAGTGATTGTTGCGGCGTTGGTTGTGGTGGGCGCAGTGCTTGCGGCAATTCTGCTGTTGCTGAACTCGCCCGCGTCTACGGAATCTGCAAAGACCGGGGAGAGGGGTGGTCCGGTTATAAATGACCCGGACAGCGGATTTTCCATTACGCTTTCCGAAGGCTGGCGGGTGGTGAGCGAACAGGGGGGCGTGACGACTCTGGCTAACGCAAAACTCGGCGCAAGTCTTGTTGTTACCGTCGGGCGGCGGGAAATACTGAAGGAATTCGCCGAGGAATACGACAAGAGGGTGAAGAATCTGCCCGGCTACAAGGGCGATCCGGATTGGGAGAGATCGTCCAACAATCTCGGTCCAATTGGCAGGTTGTACAGTTTTCGCGAGGGCGATTCCGGAAAGGATGTGTGGGTAATGGTGCGAGCCGTCTCGGTCGAGGGGAAGATTATCTGGTTCGAGTTGAAATCGGACCTGGAGGGGTTGAACAGCGCGCACATGGATTTTCTGAATGCCTGGAAGACGGTTAAGGCAGGATGATACCGTAGTACAGACTTACGATGACAGTTACCTCCTCCGCGACAGCCACCGCATCCGGCTTTCGCCGCGTTTCGTGGCGAGAGATGCAGGTTAATGCAACTATGCCTTCCCTTCGGCGACGGGGAGTGAAATGTATACCGTCGTTCCCCTGTTCTCGCCTTCGCTTTCCAGTCTCATAGCGCCTCCGTGTTTTTCGATGATTTCCTTCGAAATCGTCAGTCCCAGTCCGAGGCCTGCGCCGAGGAACCGGGTTTTGCTGGAGGAGCGCTTCCGCTGGTCGATAAGTTCGATGAAGGGTTCGAAGACGAGGTCGTGATATTGCTTGCCCACGCCGACGCCGTTGTCCTTGACGATACAGAGCATGTTGCCGCCGCGGTACTCGGCGGTGACGTCAATCCGCCCGTCTTTTTCCGGGGTGAATTTGATTGAGTTCTGTATGACATTGACCAGCGCCCTGACGATGTCGTGCGGACAGACGAAAAGGGGAGGAATGCCTTCGTTCACCGAGATGCGCACGTCGAGGTCCGAGCGTTTTGCGAACAGGGGGCTTGCCTTCTCGAGAACGTGTGTGAAGATTTCCTCGAAACTGCACCATTCCAGGTAGTGTTCTCGTTCGATTCCCCTGCGGGCGAGGTGAACGAGGTCGTTGTTTACCTCCACCAGTCTGGCGGTGTTGTTCAGTATCTGCTCGACAAGTTTCTTCTGTTCGGCGGACAGTTTTCCGCCTTCGCCATCAAGCAGCATACATGCGGTGAGGTTGATTTCGGTCAGAGGCGTGTTGATTTCATGACAGGTAATGCGGACGAAATCGTCCTTGTGGGCGTCATAGGCCTCTTTCTCGCGCTTTACCTTTCTCAACTTGCGGGTGGCCTCTCTGACCTTTTTCACGGTGTTCGTTGCGCCGACTGCGAGCCCGGCGTGATTTGCCATTGCGGTCAGCAGTTCTCTCTCGGCGGACGAAAGGGGCCCGCGTTCGAGCGGCCTGCCCAGCACGCAGAGGCCGACGAGCGTGTCCCTGTGCACCATCGGGAAGATGAGCGAAGGTTGATGTTTTCCCAGGCTGGCGAGAAGTCCGCCGAGTTTTTCCTCATTCCCGAGGCCGTGCAATCCCACCGGCTCGTGTCGCTTCAGCAGGAAGTTGCGGGCGGAAGAATTGAGTTTTATCTCACCGACGCTCTTGCGTGTGCCGCGTGACGCCGCCAGCCGCATCGTTTTCTCATTCTGCAGGAAGACCTGCACCCAGGAAACGCCGAATTCCCTGACAATCGTCTGAACCAGCATTTCAACCAGTGACCGGGGTTCCATCTGGTCGGCCATGCGCGAAAATTTGCTCAGGATATTTACGCCCCGCGCAGGCTTCAGCATCCGGGTGGTTTTGCGTTTGGCGTCCTGTGCGCTCATAATGTCACCTCATTAACAGTATTCACAGGGTCGAGTTTTCTCTCGCTGTCACGAGTCGCTGACGCCCTTTTCCTCAACCGGCTTTGGTAGCCCTTACCTGACTTCCGTTGCCTTTTTTCTGCCTTCTGCCTTCTGCCTTCTGGCTTCTGCCTCGTTAATTACACTTTTTTCCAGCGGGTGCCCTGGGACGTGTCTTCCAGTTCGATACCCCGCCGGGTCAACTCCACGCGGATTTCGTCGGCGCGCCTGAAGTCCTTCGCCTTGCGCGCCGCCTCGCGCTCCTTAATCAACTGCTCCACTTCCTGCTCCAGTTCCGCCTTCTCTTCAGGTATTACGTTGAACACTTCGTCGAAGGCGCGAACGCAGGCCGTTGCTTTCGCCCCTTCCTCGCGCGACAACTCGTCGCCGAGGCGGTTGACCTCGCGCACAACGTTGAACATCGCGCCGAGCGCGCCGGCGATGTTTATGTCGTCGTCGATGGCCGCCTCGAATTCTTCGCGCGCCTTTTGTATCAATTCCGCCGTCTTGCCGTTCGTGCCGGGACCGCTTTTCCCCTCCATACTCGCGACGAAATCGCTCAGGCGGCGTATGGCCTGTCTGCTGTCTTCAAGGTTTTGCAGCGTGAAGTTTATATTCTGGCGGTAATGGCCCTGCATAAGCGCGTAGCGTATTTCGTTGCCGCGCCAGCCCTTTGCGGTGAGGTCGCGCACTGTGTGGAAGTTGCCTTTGGACTTGGACATCTTTTCCCCGTCCACGAGCAGGTGCCTCACGTGCAGCCAGAAGCGGGCGAACGGCTTCCCGGTTAGCGCTTCCGACTGGGCAATCTCGTCTTCGTGGTGCGGGAAGATGTTGTCCTCGCCGCCGGTGTGAATGTCCAGCGTCTCGCCGAGGTACT